>NZ_JBVHVF010000026.1:0-103591 GCF_055564955.1 Streptomyces sp. NPDC028910
ACCGGATGCGTCCGGCGGGGATGTCCAGGACGGCGGACACGGGGGCGGGGGTGTCGAACTTCTGCATGATGCTCTCCTCGGCTCCTTGGCTCCTTGTTTCTGACAGTGGAAACGCTACGTTGCATTCATGGATCTGCCAACACACTCGTTGCGCATAATCACTATGAATCCAGGTCAGAGCAGCAAAATCGTTGCAATAGTATCGAACCTAATGCAACAACAGCTCTCGCTCGTGTTGCAATGAACTGGCGGTGAATGCTACTGGCCTGGCGGTCGAGGCCCCCGTACACGTCCTGACCCCGCGACCACGGACCGTGGCACAAGCCCCTACGGTTGCGGGTCTACAGCGGTGTCACCCGATCCCCGAGCAGGAAGAACGCGTCATGACCCAGCAGATTCTCGAACGTATCGCCGGATACGAGCAGCGGTTCAACACGCTCTTCGAGGAGTACTTCGACACGGTGAGCGCCGGGATCGACGCGCCGTCGTTCAGCCGCTTCACCCCGGACTGCCTACGGTTGCTGCGGGAGTTGTCCATGCGGGGCGGGAAGCGGATACGGGTCGTTCTGCTGCATGAGGCGGCGCGTCTGGTCACGGACGAGCCGGTCGAAGGACTGGACGCCGCCGCACTGAGCATCGAACTGCTGCAGACCCACGGCCTGGTGCACGACGACCTCATCGACGACAGCCCCACCCGCCGCGGCGGCCCTTCCACCTACTACGCCTACCGCGAGCAGTTCCCCGCGCACCCGCGGACGGCCCTCGGCCTGACCGTGCTCGCGGGCGACCTCGCGCTGGCCCTCTCCCTCCAGGCCCTGCTGGAGGCGAAGGTACCCGTGGCGGTGCGGCAGGCCATGGTAGAGGTGCAGACGCGGGCGGCGGCCGACACGTTCGTGGGCCAGATCATCGACCTGGAGCGCGACACCACCACACCGGACGAGGACGTCCTGCACTGCGTGGCCGACTACAAGTCCGCCCGTTACTCGATCCTCGCGCCCATGCAGCTCGGCCTCCTGGCCGCGGGCGAGCAGCCGGTGCTCTTCGCGAAGGAGCTACGCGACTATGCGCGGCTGGTGGGGATCTGCGGGCAGATGCGGGATGACTACCTGGATCTGTTCGGGGACGCGGCCGTCATGGGCAAGCCCACCGGCACCGACATCCGCGACGGCAAGTACAGCTACACCGTCCGTGCCCTGCTGTCCGCGGTCGACGGCGCTGAGCGTCGCGTCGTGGAAGCCGCGCTCGGTGACCCCTCGTGTTCGCAGGACACCATCGCTGCCCTCCGGGAGATCGGGGAGCGCCGTGGCGTGACGGTCAGCATGCAGGCGGACATGCGCCGCCATGCGCAGCAGGCGTCCGCGGTGGCCGCCGGCTGGCGGTCGCGGTGGCGGGAGGAGGCGGTCACCTTCTTCGAGCACCTGCCGCTGTGGAGCGTTGAGCGAGCCAGGTGACCAGCGAGGGCGGCAGCACCGTGCACGGGCAGGGGCGGTAGTCCAGGCCGAGTTCGTGGTCGACCTCGGCGTTCGTACGGGTCGCGGCGCGGAAACCGCCGACCAGGAGCCGTACTTGGCGTAGAGCTGGTCCGCCGTCGGGCGACCTCCTCCTCCGGAGCACCCTGGGCGCGCATCTCACAGGCGGTGCCCCCACGGGGTACGCGCTGCCCCGCCCCGTTGACCAGGCTGTACCCAGGTGCGCCCGGAGTCTTCCGGGAGGAAAATCGAAAGGGGCGGGGCGTGCCGGGGGCGCCAGGTGAGTGGTCCAACACTGGATGTGAGCAAGATGGTTGACGGCGCAACGAGCAGTCGGAGCGCTGCCCGGCAAAGAGCGGCACGCGACGCCCGTGACACCCGCGGCCGCGACGGCCCCCGCCACCGGATCCGCATCCCCGGCTTCGCGCGCGAGGGTGCGGACATCGGACTGGGCGACGCCGTCGCCCGGGTGACGACGGCGGCGGGGATCCGCCCTTGTGGTGGCTGCGGCCGCAGGGCCGATGCGCTGAACCGGTGGATGACGATCGGCGGCGGTCGGGAGCACTGAAGCACCGCTCGTACGGCACGTACACGTACACGGGCATGGGCAGTGGGACGCACAGCACACAGCACGTCCGGGCGGGTGTAAGACCGCTCCGGCCTCGGAGCCCGGCAGAGCATGCGTGAGGAGTGACAGATGGACCCCCAGACCCCAGACACCGTCACCGTCACCGCCATGAGCCCTCCGGCGGAGGCCGAGGTGCGGCCCACACCCCCCGCTCCAGCCCCCACGCTCGATCCCGAGGAACCCCGCCCCGGTCCAGCCGATACGACCGTCACCCAAGCCGGCTGTAGCTGCGCCACGGGCGCCTCACGCGACAGAGGGGAGGCGAACGGCGAATCCACCCCCCGCTACGTCTATGTCCTAGGCCGCGTCCACGCCGTGTTCCCCGACCTCTCCGTGCAGCGGGAGTTCTCCCAGGTGGCGGGCGCCGACGATACCGCCGACATCACCGAGGCCGACGCGCTCTACCGCGTTCTCTCCGACCCGGAGAACCACTACATCGCCCGGCAGATGTGCTACGTCCTCTCCGTCCAGGGCGTGGACACCTACATCCTGGAGCCCGCTGACCCCGCCGGGCTGGACGACCTCGTGGAAGCCCTGCGCCCGGTCAGAAACCGGCGCGACCTCGCCGTGGTCGTCGGCTATCTCGGCCCGGTCGCGGCCCAGGGCGCCTGCCAGGGGCTGACCGTTCCGGTCGTCCGCGTCGAGAAGATCTGGGCCTTCGACAGCAAAGAGCTGATCCAGGCGATCGAACGCCCCGACGGGACCCCGCGCAAGGAGTTCGAGAGGGCCGCCGGATCCCTGCTCGACCGGTTGCTCCAGCTCGGCGACAACGCCGGCACCGACCCGACGGACCGGGCCCTCAACTACCTGACGGTAAGGGACCAGGACATCTACAAGAGGACCAACGAGAAGTACTCCGAGGGCTACACCCTCTCCGCGGTGGAAGCGGGACCTTCCCGGCTCAGCGGGGGATCGCACACCGTCATCACGGTCGTCTTCGCCTACACCCACCGCCAGACCAACGTCACCGAGAAGTGGTTCGTCCGCGTAGGTCTCGCCGGGCTCTTCCCCTTCCGCGTGACCCCGCTCCAGAACTACTACAACCGGTGACCGACGAGAGAGAAAGAGGCGAAGGACCATGCGTATCCCCGGATTCGCCGTCGAGCCCGCGGCTCGCGCAGTGAACGCCGGCGACCTGCTCCTCCCGCAGCAGTTCAGTTGCCAGGAGGAACTGGCTCCGGTCTGCCGCCGGCAGTGCCGGGGCGCCTACAACTACCCCGCGTGCGTGCGTAGGTGCCTGACGAAGCTCTGCTCGAAGGAGTACTGACCACACGCTCCCGCGCTCATTGCCACCGCTGCCATACCGCCGTTGCCACCGCTGGCCAAGGCAAGGAGATGACTTCAGATGCGTACTCCCGGATTCGAGCGCGCACGTCCGCTTCCGGATTCGTTCGGCGACCGACTCGTCCCCCAGAAGATCACCTGTGCGGAAGAGCACGGGCCGATATGCGATGACGAATGCGAGGGCTCCTGGAACCCCAATTGCTACAGGGACTGCATCAACGAGTACTGCTTCGGTCGCTTGGAGCCGATATGAACCTGCCGGGCTTCGCGCCCGCAGCCCCCACGGCCACCGCCCCGCCCGCCGGGCGGGACGTGCCCGGTGACCGGCTGCACCCGCAGATCGACACGCACTGCGACACGTTGTGCCTCAATCAGTGTGCCGACGAATGCCAGGACGTGCCTTCCTATGAATACGGCGATTGCCTGAACCGCTGCGGGGAGAGGTGCCACTACGAGTGCGCCGATCCGTTCACGCACAGGAATCCGTTCAGCACCTGATCGAGTGGTCCGGCCGTCCTGCCCCGTGGCCGGGGGAGAGGGAGTGCCCGTGGACCCGTTGGACCCGTTGGACCTGGTCCGCCTCAGGCCGCTCATGGCGCGCACGTCCGGCCGCTCCTCGATCGTCGTCGGCTTGATCGACGGCCGCGTCGCCCTGGACCACGCCGTCTTCGCGGGCCACCCGGTCAGGGAACTGCACCCGGCCGCCGGTACGGGAACCTGCCGCCGCGCCGATGTCTGCTGCGCGCACGGCACCGCCGTCGCGGGGATCATCGCCGCGGGCAATGGCGTCTGCCCGGGCTGCACTCTGGTGTCCAGGCCGCTCTTCACCGATCGTCCGGCCGGCGGCGGGCCCGCGACCTGCCTCTCCGGAGTACGGACAGGAGAGCTGGCCGAGGCGATCACGGAGGCCGTCGAAGCGGGCGCCCACGTCCTGAACCTCAGCATGGCCCAGCCCGCGCCCTCCGGGGTCCGCGACCACGCGCTGGAGACGGCCCTCGCCTACGCCGCCGATCGGGGCGTGATCCTCGTGGTCGCCGCCGGGAACCAGGGGCGGGTGGGCTCCTCCATCCTCACGGACCACCCATGGGTCATCCCCGTGACCGCCTACGACCGCGCCGGGCGCCCGATGCCCCAGTCCAATCTGGGTGCGTCCATCGGCCGCCACGGAGTCGGCGCCCCCGGGGACCGCATCCCGGGCCCAGGGCTCGACGGCCGTCCCTTCACCCTGAGCGGTACGAGCGCCGCCGCGCCCTTCGTCACGGGCACGGTCGCGCTGCTCCGCTCGGCCTTCCAGGAGGCCACCCCGGCGGCCGTACGGTACGCGGTCACGCACCGCCCCGGCCGACGGCGTTCGGTGTCCCCGCCGCTGCTGGACGCGTGGGCCGCGTACACGACACTCCGGGACGTGACCTCGCGCACCCTGCCCTAACAGGTGCGGACAACGGCGCGAACGACAAGGGCGGCTCCCACACCCGGACCTCCGGCTGCTGAAGCCGGTCACCCACGTCAACGTCCCGGCAGCCCGGGCCATGCGGAGAGTGTCGTGACGGAGCGCCAGACCCTCCGTGTGTGGTGATCGGCCGACGTGCTCCAATGGGCGGGCGGGACAGGGGGCCCGCGGAGGGAACGAGGGGAAGGCGGGGGCCGGTGCAGAGCAAGGCGATACAGGTCATGGGCTGGTTGGTGGTCGCGCTCGTGGCGCTGCTGGCGGGGGTGGTGTCGGCGTTCGAAGTCCGCGGAGCGCTCGAGCGGGAGCGGGAGTTCCGGGCCGCGCCGGTCTGTGCCTCCGTGCCGGTGAAGGCGTCGGCATGCGTATGGGATCAGGAGTTCACCGTCCGCCGGGCCGACACGCACCACGGCGACGACGGGAAGGAACCGGAAGCGGAGTTGTTGCTGCCGAGCGGCAAGCCGTGGGCAGTGACCTTCCGGAACGCCGATCCGGTCGTATCGGAGATGGAACCGGGCGAGTCGGTCATCGGCGTGATCTGGCACGGGCGGGTCGTCGAGGTGCGGGATGCCGACGGGCGGCGACAGCAGACGGCGTTCGGCCCGGTGGGGTGGCCCGCGGACCGGCTCGGGGGCGCGCTCGCCTGCATCTCGTTCGGCCTGACCGCCCTCGTCGGATCGCTGTGGGCACTCATCGTCCGCCGCGACCGCCGGCACGCGCGCGCAGCTGCCATCGTGCGGTGGCATGGCGTCGCCTTGGGCCTGGCCGCCATCCTCACACTGTGGGCGCAGGCGAACAACGACTGGCCCATCTTGACGATCCCGGCGATCTGGGGACCTCTCGCGCTGCTCCTCCTGGCCACGATGGTGGTGTCCGTCGTCGCCGCGCTCCGCAGCGATGCGGAGGACGACGCCGTGTTCACACCGCCTACGGGCCCGACGGCCCCGACGGGCCCGCCGCTGGTCGGGGCGGGTGGGATGGTCATGGGGGCAGAGGATCTGCCACGTGAGTACCGTGTGAGCAGGGGCAGGAGAAACGGGGTCCTGGGCCTCCTTGTCGCCAAGACGGCCCTGCTGCTCTTCGTCGTATGGACCGAGGAGATCGCCCCCTCCTGGTTGAAGCTCGGACTGAGCGTGGTACTGCCGGTGGTCCTGGTGGTGTTCGCCGTCCGCGTGCCGCGGTCCGGCACTCTGGTGGACCGTACCGGCATACGGATCCAAGGGATCACCCACACGCGGCGGGTGGCCTGGGAGGATATCCAGGACATCAGGTCAGAGCCGCTGCGAGGGGCCAATACGAGCGCCGGCGCCTTCATGCCCGATGTGATCGCGTACGCGTACCTGACGGGTGGCAGGCGCAAGCTGCTCATGCACCTGAACAACAAGGATTACGAGATGGACCGCGAGATCGCCGTCCTGCGTGCCGCCTGGGGCGAGCTGCGCGGCACGGACCCTGTGCCGGACGCGCCCGACGCGCCGGACGCGCCGGTCACCTGACCGCTCTCCCGCTGCTCCGCCTCGGTCCCTATGCGCACGACGTGGCGGGAAGCCGGACCGTGACGAGGAGGCCGCCGGCGGGGCGAGGGACGAGGTCGAGGGTTCCGTCGTGGGCGCGGACGATGCTGTGCACGATGGCCAGGCCGAGGCCGACGCCGGCGTGCTCGTCGGTGCGTACGCGTTCCGTTCCGCGCTGGAAGGGTTCGGTGAGGGTCGGTACCAGTGCCGGTGGGAGCGGATGACCCGTGTTCTCAACCCGCAGCACGCTCGTGTCGCCGTACTGCTCGGTGTGGACCGTCACGGTGCCGCCGGCGGGGAGGTTGTGGACGATGGCGTTCTGGACGAGGTTCATCACCATCCGCAGCAGGAGCTCCGCGGAGCCGCTGGTCCGGGCCGCCCCGCCGGTGACGTCGAGCGTGATCCCGCGCTGTTCGGCGAGGGGAAGCAGCGCTTCGGCGGCTTCTTCGGCGACGAGGGAGAGGTCGACGCTCTCGCGGGTGACGTTTCCGCGGTCGCTGCGGCTGAGCAGCAGGAGGGCCTCGGTGAGGTCGATCGCCCGCGTATTGACGGCGTGCAGGCGTTCGATGAGTTCTCCCCGGTCCCGCGTGGGGTCCTTGCGGGCGACGTCGAGCAGCGTCCGCGAGATCGCCAGCGGGGTGCGCAGTTCGTGGGAGGCGTTCGCGGCGAACCTCTGCTGCTCGGCGACGTGGGACTCGAGTTGTTCGAGCATCGAGTCGAACGCGTCGGAGAGCTCACGGAATTCGTCCTGGCGGCCCTTCATGCGGATCCGGTGGGACAGCGACCCGTTCCCGGCCATGCGTGCCGCATCCGTGATCTGTGTGAGCGGTGCGAGCATCCGGCCGGCGAGGATCCATCCCCCGACGAGGCCGAACACGAGCAGGAAGACCATCGCCACGGCCGCGGCGGGGGTGAAGGTCCGCACCAGAAGGTAGCGGTTGGGCGAGATCCCGAGCAGGCCCTGAGGGTTGTCGGGTACGTAGCGCAGCAGGAACACCCACACCACGGCCAGCAGGAGCGCCCCGGCGACGGCGAGGAACCCGGCGTAGCTGAGGGTGAGTTTCAGTCGGACGCTGAGCCCTGGACGTCTACGCATGCGTACTGCCGGGGCGGGTGGCGCCGGGGCGGGTGGTCTGGGGGCCGGTGGTGTCGGGGCCGGTGTCGATGCGGTAGCCGACGCCGGGCACCGTGGCGATGATCCATGGTTCGCCGAGCCGTTTGCGCAGTGCGGAGACGGTGATCCGGACGGCGTTGGTCAGGGGGTCGGCGTTCTCGTCCCAGGCCCGTTCCAGCAGCTCTTCGGTGCTGACGACCCCGCCTTCGGCGGAGACGAGGACCTCGAGCACGGCGAACTGTTTGCGGGTGAGCGCGACGTAGTGTCCGTCGTGGAAGACCTCCCGGCGGAAGGGGTCGAGCCGCAGGCCCGCGATCTCGCGGACCGGGGGCCGGGCGTACGCGCGTCTGCGGTCGAGCGCCCTCAGTCGCAGGACGAGCTCCCGCAGCTCGAACGGTTTGGTGAGGTAGTCGTCGGCGCCGAGCTCGAAGCCGGAAGCCTTGTCGTCGATCCGGTCGGCAGCGGTGAGCATGAGGATCGGGGTGCCGCTGCCGGAGGCGACGATGCGCCGGGCGACCTCGTCGCCGGAGGGGCCGGGGATGTCGCGGTCGAGGACCGCGAGGTCGTAGGAGTGGACGCTGAGCAGTTCCAGGGCGGAGTCGCCGTCGCCGGCGATGTCGGCGGCGATCGCCTCCAGCCGCAGACCGTCACGGACGGCCTCGGCCAGGTAGGGCTCGTCCTCCACGATCAGTACGCGCATGCCTGAAGCCTAAGCAGCACAACATATCGCCGGCATATGCAAGGGCGTATGCAAAGACGTATGCACACCGGACACGCCACTCAGGGCGCCGGTGCCGCTGCCGGTGCCGGCGCGGGGTGAGGCTGGTCCGACGGCGCTTGCGCCGCCGTAGTGCGCCACCAGTGGCGCGACGCCAGCGCGGCCAGCACGGCGCCGGCGGCGTTGACCAGTACGTCGTCCACGGAGGACACCCGGTCCAGCCGCAGGACGTACTGCGCGGTTTCGACCAGGACCGAGCAGGCTGCCCCGAGCGCCAGGATCCGCGGCACGGACGCCAGCGCCGCGAACCGCATCGGGGCGAAGAACCCCAGCGCCGCGAAGATCAGCAGGTTGCCGACGATGCCGAGCGACCCCATCGTGGCCAGGTCCCGCAGCGGTACCAGGCTCACCCGGGCGGGCACGGTGCCGGCCCCGCCGCCCGGCATCATGGTCATCCACAGGAACGGCACCGTCCCGTAGACCATGCCCACCTCGGCCAGCGACATCCGCCACGCCGATGGGACCCCGGCGGCGCGCCGACGGCGCGCCAGGGCCCACACCACCAGCGCGGCCAACGGCAGCGCGACCAACGTCATGAGCACCACACCGTTGAACGTGTCGAAGCAGCCGTGCCACCGCCCGGCCATGCACGCCGGAGCGGACATCATGAGCGGCCGCCGCACGACGAACGCGGCGCTCGCCACGCCGAAGATCGCCAGGCTGAGGAGCACGATCCCGCGCGTGCGGCGGGGCGGTGCTGACAGGGATGCGTTGTGGTTCATGCCCCCATTGGAGACGGAGGGCCGTTGCGGCGGCGTATGCGATTTTCGATACGCCCGCGATATGCGCGATCCCCGGTGGCCCCGTCGGTCGTGGTCAACGCGTCGAGCGGCCAGTCCGACTGGGCGGTCACCGCCGACGGCGCGGTCCGCGTCGCGCTGGCCGCCGTCGAGCAGGGCTGCCGCCTGCTGCATGTCTCCAGCGACGCCGTCTTCTCCGGTGCGCGCGTCCGCTACGACGAGATGTGCCTGCCCGATCCGGTCACCCCGTACGGCGCCGCGAAGGCCGCCGCCGAGACAGCAGTTCGACACCTGGTACCGGGCGGCGCCGTGGTCCGCACCTCGCTGATCATCGGACACGGCCGATCCGAGCATGAGCGCATGGTGCACGCCCTGGTGCACGGCACCCGCGACGGGGTCTTGTTCACCGACGACATCCGCTGTCCGGTACACGTCGAAGACCTGGCCACCGGCCTGTGGGAGATCGCGCTGTCCGACGCGGCCGGTGTGTTCCACCCTCGCGGGGCCGGACGCCCTGAGCCGTTACGACCTCGGTGTGCTCATCGCCCGGCGCCAACGGCTCGACGGCGCGCGTCTGCCCGCCGGGCGACGCGCCGACACCTCCCTGCCCGGGGCCCTCGACGTACGCCTCGACAGCTCCGCGACGCAGGGTCGGTTGCGGACCAGGCTTCGCGGCGCTCGCGAGTTCCTTCGCTGACCGCCCTGGCCGATACGGCCCGCCACGCGGCCGGCGGTAGGTACGGGATCACAGCCAACCGCGGCGCTGGGCCTGGAGGGCGAGCTGGAAGCGGGTCGTGGCGCCCAGGCGGGCCATCAGGACCTCCACACGGCGGAACAGGGTGCGGCGGCTGATGCCGAGTTCGCGTGCGATGTCCTCGTCCGACACCCCGCCCGCGAGGAGGGTGAGCATGCGGCGGTCGGCGGGCAGCGGGCGCTGCGGTGGGACGGCGCCCCGCGGGGGCGGTGTGCGGGAGGCGTACAGCGGCAGCGCGCTCCGCCAGGTCTGCTCGAACAGCGCCACCAGCGCCGAAAACAGCCCGCACGGGCGGACGATGAGCAGGGTGTGGTGCACGTCGACCTCGTGGATCGACAGGGAGACCAGCGCGCACGCGTCGTCGATGATGATCAGCTTCACGGGGACCGCGTGCACGACCCTGGCCTGCTCGCCGGCGGCGATGCACGGCTCGATGCTGCGGCTGAAGTTGCCGGGGTACTCCAGTGACTCCCGGGAGTACACGACCCGCTGGGTCACGCCCCGGGCGAGGGTGGCGAGGGCCTCGTCGGTGGCGGTGGGGATCGGGAAGTACGGCGGGGAGTCGAACTGGCGGATCTGGTCGCAGGCACCCGCCCAGGCCTGGCGCAGGCGGGGGCCGATGTCCTCTCCCGTGACCACCTCGACCAGGTCGTTCTTGAACGCGGCCGGCCGGCGGCGGCGGAAGGTGTCGAAGGCCCCGGCGACGGCGATGCACGAGGCGTCGAGCTCGGCGGCCCGCAGGCGGCCGAGGAACTGCAGGCCGGCGGCGGGCGGCAGGGGGGCGACCGCTTCGCCGTCGCCGGTGGCGGCGCTGCCCAGCCCCGCTTCCACCAACTCCTCATACGCGGCGGACAGTTCGGTCGCGTCCAGGCCGGTGGCGGCGCCGAGCTCGGGCAGTCGTACGGGCGCCAGCTCCAGCAGGGCCAGATAGAGCCGGACCGCTCCGGCGCCGATGCCCAGTCTTCGCAGGGCCTCGCCGACTTCCCCCGTCGCCATGGACGGCAAGGTACCAACGCGGTGCGGCGGCCGCACCACCCGGGCCGCAGAAGGACGGGTGGTGGTGCGGCCGCGCGGGCCTGCTTCGGCGCGGGTCCAGCTAGGTCCGGGCCCGGCGCGGGCCCGGCGCGGGTCCGGACCCGGCTCGGACCCGGCTCGGCCCGGGCCCCGGGTCAGTAGTCGATCGTGTTGTGGTACAGGCAGGACAGGGCGCCCGCACCCACGTCGTGGCCGTCGCCGGCGCGGTGGCTCCAGAACTGGCCGAAGGTCCCCGAGACATGGCCGAGGAAGGTGCTCCACAGCGGCCCCGCCGGGTTCTCCGCACAGGTGTCACCGGGCTCGTTCGCCGTGTCGGACAGGTCGATCATCGCGCCGAGGACCCGGCCCTCGACCGTATCGCCGTTGTCCCAGCCGGAAGTGCCCCAGGTCGGCCCCTCCAGGTCCAAGGTGCGGCCGCCGGGCCAGCGGAAGGTGGGATCGCCGAGCGCCACGACGCCGAACCAGGTGGCGAAGCCCTCGGTCCAGGCGCAGCCCGCCGAGCTCGTCTTGGTGATGTAGTGCGGGCTGCAGTTGGGGGAGGAGGGGAAGGCGTCCTCGTAGACGTCGTCCATCATCGCGTGGCCGAACTCGTGCAGGACGAGCACGGGGGCGTCGGGGTCCTCGGCGGCGAGGTGCACGGCGTTGCCCTGGAGCGAGTAGTACGTGCCGTCCGTGGAGTCCGGCGCCCAGTTGACCAGGCCGCGGCGGCAGGTGGTGTCCCGGGCGTCCCAGCAGCTGCCGGGCTTCCAGTTCCAGCCGGTGTTGACCGTGTCGAAGGCCTCGACCCCGCGCATCAGCGCCGCGTCGGCCGGCTGGAAGGCGCCGATGCCGGTGGTGGAGCCGGTGGGTACGTTGGCGCGGACCGGGGAGGCGAAACGATACGGCTGGCGGGACTTGCCGTTGCGTATCACCCAGTGCTGGTTCTCGGTGGCGAACTGGACGTAGACGTCCTGGCCGCCGCCCTCCTCGTCCGCGTTGTCGAAGCAGAGCGTGAAACCGCCGTCGGCTCCCGTGACACCGGTGGTGAGGAGATCGTCCGTGCCGCGCGCGTCGTCGTCGTAGACGGCCACGCGGGCGTTGGCGGAGACCCGGGTGACGCCGCCGTGGTCGACGTAGTTCCACGAGCCCGTCGCACAGGCCGTACCCGCCGCGGCCGCCGGCGCCGCCGGGCCGGGGGCCGGCTCGGCGGGGCGGTGGACGAGGCCCGGGCGGGCGCGGCTCGCGCCGGCGGCCGCCGGGGCCGCGGCGCTGACGCTCCCGACCGGGATGCCGAAGGCCGACTGGCGTGCGCCGACCGTGAGGAAGACGCTGCCCGCGTCGGTGTCGTCCGGGTCGGTGGCCGAGGTGGCCGTGGCGCGGATGCCGGCCGGCCCCTCGGCGACCGCGCGGACGGTGCCGCTGAGCCGCCACGGGCGCTGCTGCCCCGCCCGGCCGGTGCCCTCGGCCCGGTGCACGCGGCCGCCCTGGACGGGGACGAGCGAGGCGGCCGTGGAGGTGCTGAGCCCGGCGGGCGCGGTCACCCATTCCAGACCGGCGGGGAGCTGGACGTCGAGGCGTACGTCGGTGTCGCCGCCGACGGTGCCCACCTCGATGTCGAGCCGCGCCGAACCGCCGAGGGCGGGGGCCTCGGACAGGTGCAGCGTGACGGCCAGGCAGTGGCCGCGCTCGTCGGTGCGGTCCGCGTACGCCTGCGCGTCCGGCCGGCATCCGGCGCCACCGCCGGGCGCGGCCGCGGCCGGACTACCGCCGGGCACACCGGCGAGCGCCAGCAGCAGCCCGCACACGGCGGCGCGCACCGCGGTGCGGCCGGGGCTCCGCCGGCGGTGGTGTCTACGACTCAGGTGCATGGGGGTCCTCTCCAGTCGGGGAACTCGCTGCGGCAGCGCGTTCTACCGGACACGGACCCCGCCCGGTGGCCGATCAGTGTCACCGACGCGGATCGGCACCCCCCGCAAGTCACAAGCACGCCAACCTGGTCGGCGCGCCCATGGCTGTGGAACGACGCGTCAGCGGAGGGCCCCCGGGACCGGCCAGTGGCCGGACAACTCGGCGATTTACTGTGACCACCTGCGCGGCACGCCCGGCGCCACCGTCTACGCCTGCGCGACGGGGCCAAGCGGTGACTGCAGATCAAGCAGTCCCGCGAGGGCGCCGACCCGCTGGCGATCGAGCGCGATTTCACCGCGCTCCAGGGCTAGTTGGAGGTCAGCACGTCGAGCGGGAACCACGACGGCCGCTACCGCACCCCGACGATCAGCCACCGGGCGGGCCGGGGAGCTCTGGGCGAGGCGGCGCGGAGTCGGTTGGCCCGTGGCCCTCGCGTGGGTCAGCTGATGTGGGTTTCGTTTGGGGAGTAGGTGCATGAGTGCCCACATCGTGATCAGTGTGCCGACCATGTACCAGATGCTGTGGGCGAAGGCGGTACTCACGGAGGGGCCGCGGGTGGCGGCGCTGATGTGGGTGAAGAAGATGACGGTGGACAGGGCGGTGCCGAGCGCGATGCCGAGTTGGGTGGCGGTGTCGAAGAGGCCCGAGGCCGATCCCGCGTGGTGGTGGGCGACCTTGCCGAGGGTGAGGTCGGCGAGCGGGCAGCCGATCATGCCGAGGCCGGAGCCGACGGCGGTCCTCGCCCGGGGTGAGGCCGAGGCCGTCCTGCATGAACAGGACGTAGGACAGGAAGAAGACGCCGGACAGAAGTCCGAAGCCCAGTTGCGTGGGGAGCCCCGCAGTGAAGGTGCGGCCGGTGAAGAGGGAGAGCACGATCAGGGGTGACCCGTCCTTGCGCTCTCGGCGCCACCGGCGGGGGCGATGCCCGGTCAGCTCGACGTTGCGTTGTTCGCGCCGGACGATGCGGCTGTTCGGACTTCGACCAGGCACCGTTGGCGTTCTCCCGACGCCGCACATGCACATGGGCCCCTGGGTACTCGCAGCCCAGTGCCCGTGAGTCCTGCCGAATCGAAGGTTCCGCAGCCAGTGCTCGGCATCGGGGAAGACCTGTTCACTGCACCTGTGAGTGGCGCAGAGCCTGGAGCGAGCGCAACGTCGCCGCATTCCGGCAGCCCCCGAGGACGGCGCAGGCCCTCGCGGATCCTGCGCCGTCAAGGGTTAGCTCTGTCCCACCGGTTGCTCGGCCCGTTCATTGCTTTGCGGCAGGCGATTCAGGGCAAGCCCCAGGAGCATCACCGCGTACGCACACAGCACAGCGATCCCGGCCCACCACGGAAGCGGGAAGTATCCGGCGGAGGGCGCGTAGTGGGCGACGACCTGCGGATATTCGACGAGGGTCTGCTGGGCGGCGAAGCCGGCGGCCGGAGTGAGCCGCAGCAGCCACTGTGACGGGCCGTCGGCCAACAGCGGGAAGGAGGTCACCACGTACGGGACCGCGATCGCCAGGACGGCGACGAGGATCGCGAGCCAGGCCCGCCGGAGCAGGGAGCCGAGCGCGAGCGCGAGCACGGCGGCGAGGGCCAGCACCGCGGCCGTACCGACGACGACCCGCACTCCGGTGAGCGCGGGCACCGCGATGACGGAGATCCCGTTCCCCTTCAGGATCGCCACCCCGACCGGGATCACGATGCCCACGGCGATGAGACCGGTCACGAACGTGACGGCTCCGACGACGACCGCCTTCGCCGCGAGCACCCGGCGGGTGACCGGCGCGCCGCCCGTGGGTCCGCGGCGGTGCTCGGAGGCGGCGAACCGCACGGCGACCACGAGCACGATGAGCAGTCCGAGAGCCAGGCCGCCGAGGGTACGCTCCACCGGGCGGCCGCCACCCTCGGTACCTCCCGGCCCGATGTCGCCGATGCCGGTGACGGTGATGGTGCCGCCCTCCTCCACCGCCCCGGACGCCTTGTGGTACTTCTCCCAGTCAGACCGGTTCATCTCGCCGACGGCGTCCCTGCTCCAGCCCTCAGCGGAGGGTGCGCCTTGGACGTCGACGTTGTCGAAGGAACCGCTGGCCTGCGTGAAGCGCACCTGTTCCGTGGAGCCGCCGAGGCCGACGGGCCGCAGCGTCAAGTCGCCGGGAGAGGTGGCGAACAGGCCGACCTGCACGGTCTTGGGCAGCCCGGACAGCTGCGCCGTGCCGACCTTCGCCCACCGCTCGCCGTCGGCGGACTCGTAGCCGGTGATGGTGTCGCCCGACCGCGTCAGCCGCAGCCAGCGCGGCGACGTGGCCGAGACCCCACCGTCGCTGCCCGCGGTGTCATGACGGTAGTCGTACTGCATCCGCACGCCGTGGCTGCCGGTGAGCATGAGCGCCGCGTAGGAGGATCCCTGGCGGACACCGTCCTTGATGATGATCCCGGCCTTCGCCCACGGCACCAGGCCCGGGACGATCTGGTCATGGTTCGGCGGCGGGTAGGTGATCGTCCCCGTCATGGAGGTCATTCGGACCGTGATGCTGCCGTTCTCGCCCAGATCGCGATGCACGAAGTAGAACTGGTCGCTGACGAGGGAGCCGTCCGGCCCGGTCGGTTCGGCCGGGCACGAGCCGTCGCAGGAGGCGTGGTTGCCGAACGCGTAGAGCAGACCGAGGGCGACGATGGCCAGAGCCGCGGCCGCCATCGCGATCAGCCGGCCCGGACGTCGGAACCGGGTCCACTCCCGCCGGAGTAGTTCGTTGGTCGTAAGCATGGATCGAGTTCTACGGATTCGGCCATAACGTGGTCCTAACCGCCCCTGTCATGTCGCTGTTAGGTGCGGCGGGTCATCCTGAATCCGGCCGGACCGACCGGACCGACCGGACCGACCGGACCGACCGGACCGACCCGAGCGGGAAGAGGAACATGGGAAAGCTGCGGAGCGGGACCGTCGGACGGCGATTCACGATGTTGTACGCTGCGGGGTTCCTCGGGTCCGCGATCCTGCTGCTCGCCCTGACCTACGTGATTTCCGGTCGCCGGGTGACCAGTGCCGCTCCTGAACAACCCCCGGCCGGGCCGTCCGACTTCGCCGCCGCCGAGCAGCAGATCCGGGATCTGGAGAGGCAACTGTCGGACGTGCACGCGCAGCAGAACCACCAGCTACTGATCGCTTCGCTGATCGCGCTGCTGGTGATGGCGGGCGTCTCGCTCCTGCTCGGCCGGATCCTCGCCGGCCGAGTCCTGCGCCCGCTGCGGCTGATCACCACGGCGACACGGCGGATCTCCGCGGAGAGCCTCCATCAGCGGCTCGCCGTGGCCGGACCCGACGACGAGGTCAAGGAGCTCGCCGACACGGTCGACGGCCTTCTGGAACGCCTCGAAGCCTCATTCGTCGCGCAGCGCCGCTTCGTCGGCAACGCCTCGCACGAACTGCGTACGCCGCTCGCGACGATGCGGGCATCGCTGGACGTCGCCGTCGCCAAACCGGACCCCGCGCCGCAGACCCTCGCGCTCGCCGGCCGGCTGCGGACCGAGCTCGACCGGGTGGATCACCTGCTGGACGGCTTCCTCGTTCTGGCACGGGCGCAGCACGGCACCGGCACCCCGGCCGACCGGACCCGCGTGTCGCTCGGCGAGCTGGCGCGGGAGGCGCTGACCGCCCGGGCCGCCGGCATCGCCGCGAAGACGCTGACCGTCGACGAGGAGATGCGGTACGGCGCCTGGACGCTGGGCAGTCCGGCGCTGCTGTCCCGGATGGTGGAGAACATGGTCGACAACGCGATCCTGCACAACCAGGAAAGCGGCTGGATCCGGATCTCCACCGAACACGACGACGACACCGAGGCACGCCTGGTCGTCGAGACCGGCGGGCGCATCCTCGACCAGGGCCAGGTGGACCGGCTGACGCAGCCTTTCGAGCGGCTCGGCGCCGAACGGACGGGGTCGGAGGGGAGTTCCGGCCTCGGGCTGTCGATCGTCGCGGCGATCGTCGAAGCCCACGGCGGCCGCCTCCGCCTCCTGGCCCGGCCGGAGGGTGGCCTGTACGTTGCGGCGACGCTGCGGTCGGCAGCCGGTTCGGAAGGGTGACGCGGTGAGGGTTCTGGTCGTGGAGGACGCGCGGTCGCTCGCCGAAGTCGTCGCCGAGGGACTGCGGGACCAGGGGATGGCCGTCGACCTCGCGCACGACGGTCTGGCCGCCGCCGCCAAGCTCGACCTGACCGCGTACGACGTGGTGGTCCTCGACCGCGACCTGCCCGGCATCCACGGAGACACGCTCTGCCAGATGATCACCGAGCGGGACGACCGCGCGATGGTGCTGATGCTGACCGCGGCCGGGGCGCCCGGCGACCGGGTCAGCGGTCTCACCCTCGGCGCCGACGACTACCTCGCCAAGCCCTTCCACTTCCCTGAGCTGATCCTGCGCATTCGGTCGCTGGCCCGCCGCAGGCCGGCCGCCCAGGCCCGCACACTGCGCGCCGCCGGCCTCGAACTCGACCCGGCACGCCGGACCGCCGTCCGTGACGGCCGTCCGCTGGAGCTCTCCGTCAAGGAGTTCGCGGTCCTGGAGGCGCTGCTGCGCGCCAGTCCGGGCTTCCTGAGCGCCGAGGACCTGCTGGAACAAGTGTGGGACGAGAACGCCGACCCGTTCACCAACACGGTGACCGTCACGATCGGCCGGTTGCGCCGCAAGCTGGGCAGCCCGCCGGTGATCACGACGACGCCTGGGGTGGGCTATCGCATCGCCGACGCTGCGCCCGTCTGATGGCCCGGATCAGCCAGAGCCACGGCGGTTCGGACCTCCTGGCCTGGCCCGCCGGCCCCCTGGCCCCCGTACTCGCGCAGGTCGGTGGCCAGATGGGCGGTCAGATGGGCGGCGGCCCGTTCGACGCTCCGCCGTGTACGTGGTGCCCGCGGCGTCCGCGGCGTCTGCTACGGGTGCGGGGTGCGGGGCCGGCTTCGGCGCGGTGGCCCGGCGGGGCCGGGCAGGCCCTGGACCGTCCAGGCGGCGGGGCACCGGACCGGTACGCCGGTCCGCGCCGGATGCACCGGGGCCAGCGGCTGCCGCGCGACCGGCGCCGGCGCCCGCTCCGGCTCCGGAGCAGCGCTGGCGGGGAAGGAGGGCGGCACTGCGGGCATGGGGGAGACAGAGACCAGCGACGCATGACGATCAACCGCGTAGCTCGACCCATCCCGCGCGCCGGCACACGGCCTGGCGCGGGTGGCATGAGCCCTGATCAGCTGACCTCCGCCCACCTGACGCGCCCTGCCGATCGTTCCGTACCTGGTGGACCAGGCCGTTGAGCCGCTGAACGATCCTCTCGGGGGAGCGGGCGGCGGACGAGCGGCAGGGGCCCGCGAGCGCGACGTCCCCCTTCCCCGCGTGCCGCCGCGGGTGAGCCGCGTCTCACCTGACCACTGCCGCTTGTCTATGCAACGAGTTGCATAGCAGGATCGCGGTATGGCGCTCGACCACGCGATCCTCGTCTCCCTACTGGAGCAGCCGGGCTCCGGCTATGAGCTGGCCCGCCGGTTCGAGCGGTCCATCGGCTACTTCTGGACCGCCACCCACCAGCAGATCTACCGCGTCCTCAAGCGCATGGAGGCCGACGGCATGCTGGCCGTCCGCGACGTCCCGCAGCAGGGCCGACCGGACAAGAAGGAGTACTCCGTCGCCGGCCCCGGCCGCGCCGCCCTGGCCCGGTGGCTGCACGAGCCGATCGAACCCGAGAGCCTGCGCCACGACCTCGCAGTGAAGATCCGTGGTGCGGCCTTCGACGATCCGGCCGAGCTGATCGGCGAGGTCGAGCGGCACCACCGGGCACACAGCGACCGCCTCGCGCGCTATCTCACCGGCGAACTGCGCGACTTCACCGGGCCCGACGCCCCCGCACCGCTCGACGCCGGTCAAGAGCTCCAGCACGTCGTGCTGCGGGGCGGCATCGCGTACGAGCGGATGACGATCGCCTGGCTCGACGACGTCCTCGACACCCTCCACCGGTTGGGCGGAACTCCGCCGGCCGCGACCGCCTGAACCGCACCGCACCGCACCGCACCACGCCGTGCGGTGCCACGCGGCACCGCGCCACGCCGCACCGCACCACGCGCCGCCGCACCACCCCTCCCTCCACGTGTCCGTCCGACCTCCGACTCCCGACCATCCCAACCCTCCCAACCCTCCCAGCCCTCCCAACCCCTCGGAAGGTGTACCGCCATGGCCGACCCTCTGCTGTTCAACCCGCACACCTACGACCCGGCGCACTTCGACCCGGAGACCCGCAGGCTGCTGCGCGCCACCGTCGACTGGTTCGAGGACCGCGGCAAGCGCAAACTCATCGAGGACTACCGCTCCCGTGCCTGGCTGGCCGACTTCCTCGCCTTCTCCGCGAAGGAAGGGCTCTTCGCGACGTTCCTGACCCCGGCCCCCGCCGCCGGCCAGGACGAGCCGGACAAGCGCTGGGACACCGCTCGGATCGCGGCGCTCAACGAGATCTTCGGCTTCTACGGACTCGACTACTGGTACGCGTGGCAGGTCACCGTCCTCGGTCTCGGCCCGGTCTGGCAGAGCGACAATCCCGCCGCCCGCGCCCGCGCCGCCGAACTCCTCTCCGAGGGTGAGGTGTTCGCCTTCGGCCTGTCCGAGAAGACCCACGGCGCGGACATCTACTCCACCGACATGCTGCTGGAGCCCGACGGCGACGGCGGCTTCCGCGCCGGCGGGTCCAAGTACTACATCGGCAACGGCAACGCCGCCGGTCTCGTCTCCGTCTTCGGCCGCCGCACCGACATCGAGGGCCCCGACGGCTACGTCTTCTTCGCTGCCGACAGCCGCCACCCGGCGTACCACCTCGTCAAGAACGTCGTCGACTCCTCCAAGTACGTCAGCGAGTTCCGCCTGGACGACTACCCGGTCCGTGCCGAGGACGTCCTGCACACGGGCCGCGCCGCCTTCGACGCGGCCCTGAACACCGTCAACGTGGGCAAGTTCAACCTCTGCACCGCCTCCATCGGCATCTGTGAGCACGCGATGTACGAGGCCGTCACGCACGCGCACAACCGGATCCTCTACGGCCGCCCCGTCACCGCCTTCCCGCACGTGCGCCGCGAGCTCGCCGACGCGTACGTCCGTCTCGTCGGGATGAAGCTGTTCAGCGACCGCGCCGTCGACTACTTCCGCTCCGCCGGACCCGACGACCGCCGGTACCTCCTCTTCAACCCGATGACCAAGATGAAGGTGACCACGGAGGGCGAGAAGGTCATCGACCTGATGTGGGACGTCATCGCGGCCAAGGGCTTCGAGAAGGACACCTACTTCGCCCAGGCCGCCGTCGAGATCCGCGGACTGCCGAAGCTGGAGGGCACGGTCCACGTCAACCTCGCGCTGATCCTCAAGTTCATGCGCAACCACCTGCTGGAGCCGGCCGAGTACGTGCCCGTGCCGACCCGTCTCGACGCGGCCGACGACGACTTCCTCTTCCGCCAGGGACCGGCCCGCGGTCTCGGCTCCGTACGGTTCCACGACTGGCGCCCCGCCTACGATACCTACGCCGCCGTGCCGAACGTCGCCCGCTTCCGCGAACAGGCCGACGCCCTCTGCGAGTTCGTGGCCACCGTCGCCCCCGACGAGGAGCAGAGCCGCGACCTCGACTTCCTCCTCTCCGTGGGCCAGCTGTTCGCCCTGGTCGTGCACGGGCAACTGATCCTGGAGCAGGCCCGCCTGACGGACCTGGACGAGTCCGTCCTCGACGAACTCTTCTCCGTCCTCGTACGCGACTTCTCCGGACACGCCGTCGAGCTGTACGGCAAGGACTCCGCCACCGCGGCACAGCAGGACTGGGCGCTGGCCGCGGTCCGGCGCCCGGTCGTCGACGAAGCACGCTCGGCGCGCGTCTGGGCGCGCGTCGAGGCGCTGGCCGGGGCGTACGAGATGGCGCCGTAACAGCGCAGCCCTGCGGGTGGCCTCCACGATGCAGTCGTGGAGGCCACCTGGGCTGTTGCCGTGGGACGCGAGGGTGCCCTGTGCCATCCCTTGATCATTTGATCATTGCCATCGAACCCTGATGATCATTAGATTTGTGCCACCGAAGTTTCAGTGGTACGGGGTGCCGGTGTGTCGAGGGTGGCGGTGTGTGCACTCGCGGGTGCGTACGCGGGTTCGGCTGTTGGGGCGTTTGATCTCGGCTCCTTCGAAGGCGGCGTCCGGGTGCGACGCCCGCACTGCTCCTGCCGAGACGTGCGGTTCGAGCAGGTGACTGCGGGCCGGGACCAGCAACGCGCGCGTACCGCCGATGCCGCAAGACGTCAGAAAGTGAGCAGACACATGCAACCGACGTTCGTACTGGTTCACGGAGCCTTTTCGAACTCCTTCTCATTCGCACCACTCCAGGCCGAACTCGGCCTCCTCGGACACCGCTCGGTCGCCGTCGACCTGCCCGGCCATGGTTTCGAGGCGACCTACACGCGCGCCTACCAGGCGCCACAAGACCTCGAAGGGCTCGCCACGGCACCGGGCTCGATCAAGGGCGTCACGCTCGCCGACAATGCCGCGCACCTGATCGGGATCCTCGAAAGGGCCAAGCGGAACGGGCCGGTGATCCTCGTCTCCCACAGCCGCGGCGGCATCACGGCCACCGCAGCAGCCAACGCACGGCCGGACCTGATCGACCGCGTCGTATACGTCTCGGCCTGGTGCCCTGTCGATCTCGACATCAACGACTACTACGCCGAGCCGGAGATGGCCACGGTGGACGCCGCTTCCCTGGGCCTGGCGCTGGCCGGGAACCCGGCCGAACTCGGTCTGCTCCGCGTCAACTTCCGCACCGCGAATCCGGACGCCCTCGCGGCCTTCAAGGCGGCCTTCCTCGCTGACGGCACCGACGAGGAGTTCCTGACCTTCCTGAACACCTTCCAGCCCGACGAGAACCTGGACGTCGGCACCTCCGCCGACCGCGCACAGGCCGAAACCTGGGGCAGCATCCCGAAGACCTACGTCCGCTTGGCCGACGACACGAGCCTGCCGCTCGCCATACAGGACCGGCTGATCCGCGAGGGCAACGCGCTGACGCCGGACAACCCGTACGACGTCCGCACCCTTGAGGGCAGCCACCTGAAGTGGCTGGTCGCCCCGGCACCAGCGGCCCGAGTCCTGGGTGAACTCGCAGCACTAGCGGGGTAGCCGGGGGCAGGAAGAGCGGGCCCGAGGGCCCGATGGCGACACCATGGCCACGGCGGGCTACTCCAAGGATCCTGATCACGGACGTGGGTGAATGGTGGGCGATGTACGAGGGGCTACAGGGACGGGTTCCCGCGTGGCATCCGGTCGGGGTCGTTGTCGAAGCCGACGGGCCGGTCGTGGGCGCCGGTGAGCCGGTGGAGTGGGCCAGTTGGCCTCGCGGGCTCCGTCATGGCAGTGGACGTCGAACTGGCTGGCGTCGGCGACGAGTCCGGGGGCGCGGCGGGGGCGCCAGCGGCGAGGAAGTCGGGGCGCGGCCGCGGCCGACACGGCGGCGGCGACCTGATCGGCCGAGGTGGGCCAGGTCCAGCGGCGCGGTGACGGCCAGGCGGACCCTTCGGATGCGTGCGGCCCCACCGGGTCACTGCTGGCAGCGCCCGAAGGTCACGACGTAGGTTCCGGCCTCGCTCGCGCCGGCCCCGGCCGGATCCGCCGCACCCGGCTGGGCCCAGGCGCCGATCTCTCGCATCGACGGGTTGAGGATGATCTGGCGGTGGCCCCATGTGCTGACGTTCATCCACCAGTTGACTGCGGCCTTCGACGTCCCGGAGCCGCCCCAGCCCGTGTACGTGATCTCGGCGACGGCCCACGACCTGGGGTTCGGGCAGTAGCCCGCGGCCGTGATCCGGCTTTGCGGTGTCGAACCGGTCTGCGGGTTGCGGTGCGAATCGCTGCCCGGTGTCCACCACTTCAGCTGCACTGCGGCGGCGGAGTGCTGCTGCGCCGCAGTGGTCAGGGCCTGGTTCGTGGTGAGGGCAGACAGGCCCCGCTGCGTGCGCTCGGCGTTGATGAGGCAGATCAGCGCGTTCCGCACGGCGCTGTCGTTGCTGCTGTTCGGGGCCCGGGCAGCAGCCGCGACGTCGCACACGACGGCCGTCGCCGGTGCTGCCGAGACCGGTACCAGTGAGGCCGACAGGACTCCGGCCACAGCGAGACTCCGTGCGGTTCTGGTGAGCGAAGCGTGCCTGCTCAAGGAGGTCCACCTCCCGCGAACACGAACAGTGGTTTCCGGCGGTGTGGAGGCGCCACGTCGCGCCAGTGGCGGCACGTGGCATGGCCCGCCGCTACGGCTTCTCCTCCAGGCTGCCACCCGACGCGCCGACTCGCCATCCGGGCCCCGGGCAGGCGGTCGGGGGCCCCGTACGGCCCAGCGTGTCGACAACGGACTCCATGGACTTGGCCGTCGGCGGATTCCTTCGGGTGCTGCTTGAGGCGTTCGCTCGACCGAACCAACCGACGTACCGGGTGAGTTGCCCCGATGTCGGCCGCCCGGGGTCGCGGACCGCACCCGGTCCGGCCTGGGGGCCCCGTACGGCCCACGGCCTCACCGACGACGACCGAGAGAGGCACCGCAGTGTGGGCCGTGCCGCCTGAAGGCGGTGGGCAATGACGCGTCCTCGCTGATGGTCGCTGCCCATGTGCTGCTGCTGGCCCCGGACCGGACCGTGGCCGCTGCCCTGCGGGGCTTGATGCCGCGGTCCGACTGGCTCGCCATGGAGGTCGGACGCGGGCTGCTCTGGTTCGGCGGCGACCTGCACGTCGGTGGCTGACGCGGCCCTGCCGCCGACGGCCCGTCTCGTCCGGGGCGCAGGTCGTCGGCGTAGGCGCGGGCGTGGACTCCGGGCGCGCCGGGCTCACGGCGTACCGGGAGACACCCGAGGCCGGCGACTGCCTGAAAGGGCGGCCGAAGGGGATGCGGCTGATCGTCCGCAAGGAACGGCCCCACCCCGGCGCCCAGTTGCGGATCACCGACGCCGACGGGATGCGGATCACCTGGCTCCGAACAGGACGGGGACTGCTCTTGGGTTCACGCTTGCTGCTGGGCGCGAACGGTTTCACGGTCCGGGCTGGTCGCCATGGTCGCCTACGGTGCGGTGCGGGGCCAGGTCCAGGCGTACCGCAGGATGAGGGCGAGAACGATCACTTCCAGTGCGACGCCAAGGCCGTAGAAGTACGTCCAGGACTCGCCCACCGCGTTGAATGCCGCGAAGGGGACCTGTACCGAGGCCACGATGAGGTTCGTGATGCGGTTCGCCCGGGCGGGCAGCGTCATCGACAGCACGACCATGAGGATCGGGATCGCCATGAGCGCGAGGAAGGCGGTCAACAACGTCTGGCTGATGTCGAACTCCCAGACGACGCCGACCAGGATGTCATCGATGACGCCGGGCTTGAAGAAGGCGAGAATGTCCACGTAGGCGTACAGGAACATGAAGCTTGTCCACGCTGCGGCGAGCTTGGCTCTCACCGGGATCCGCTGGTCTTCCAGTGTGGTGGTGGGTTGACGTGTCCTCATCATGGGCTCCGTTGTTGTGGTGAGGATCGGTAGGTCCACGATCGCTGAGCCCGGCGGCGGGCACACCGGCGTCGAGGCCGGACCCGCCTCGGCCGTTGGGAGGAGCGGCGTCTCGTTCCTTGGGTCGGTCCCCGACGCTTCGGCGGTCCCTAGACTGGGTGTGTGATCACCAACGCCCTGAGCTCGCTGTGGGCCGAGCCCCGCGCCACGGACGCTCCCGAACGGGTATCGCGCGACTGGGTGCTGGTCGGGGTGTTGATGGTGACGGCGCTACTCGAGGGAGTCCTCCGGGACGACGTCGCCTGGCGGCCGTTCGCGACGATCGTGGCGGTCGGACTTGCGCCGGTGCTGCTGTGGCGGCGTACCCACCCGTTGGCCTGTGTCGTGGTGGGCTTCGGCACCGGCATGGCGTTGGGACTGGCGAGCCTGCTGGGCGGGGTCCCGAGCGTGGGCCTGAACACGATGGTCTACATCCTGGTGCTCGTCTACGCGCTGGTCCGCTGGGGCTCAGGGCGCGAGATCGTGATCGGGCTGGCGGTGGTGGCGGTCGCTGCGGCATTCGCCATAGCGACCGACTACACCGGGCCGGTCGACGTCATCGGCGGGTTCGCCATCCTGGCGGCGGCGGCGGCGGGCGGAGCGGCGTTCCGCTACCGCGCCGAGAGCTGGCGCCGGGCGTTGGACCAGATCCGCAGCCAGGAGCGGGTCGGCCTCGCGCGCGAGCTGCACGATATGGTCGCCCACCACGTCTCGGCGATCGCTGTGCAGGCGCAGGCGGGCCGGGCGATGGCCGGGCAGCGACCTGAAGCGGCGCTCGAGACGCTGGCGGTCATCGAAGGGGAAGCGTCGCGGACGCTCGCGGAGATGCGGGCGATGGTCCGGGTGCTGCGCGACGGAGCGCCGGCGAAGTACGCCCCCCAGCCCGGCGTTGCCGACCTGGTGTCCCTCGCCCGCCGCGACCCGGTCCCGGTCGTCGACGTGGAGTTGCCAGATGACATGGACGAACTTCCGCCCCAGGTCGACGCGGCGGTCTACCGGCTGGCGCAAGAGGCGCTGACCAACGCCCTGCGGCACGCCCGCAACGCCTCGCGTGTGGAGATCCAGGTCGTAGAGGGCGCGGGAAGGCTGCGACTACGCGTGACCGACGACGGACAGATCGACCTGGCACGGTCGGTGAACCACGGCTTCGGGCTGCTGGGGATGACCGAGCGCGTGCAGCTGCTCGGCGGCACGCTGCGTGCCGGGCCGGCGCCCGAGGGCGGGTGGACGGTCGACGCCGAACTGCCGACGAAGGTACGCCGATGACGGTGCGCGTGCTGGTGGCCGATGACCAAGATCTGGTGCGGACCGGGCTGTCGATGATCCTTGACGCGCAGCCCGACATCGAGGTCGTCGGCCAGGCCGCCGACGGCCACGCCGCCGTCGAGCTGGCGCATCGGCTCCGCCCCGATGTGTGCCTGGTCGACATCCAGATGCCCGGGCTCGACGGCATCGAGGTGACCGAGCTCCTCGCAGGGCGGGGCGTCCCGGACCCGATCGCGGTAGTGGTGATCACGACATTCGACCTCGACGAGTACGTCCAGGGCGCGCTCCGGGCCGGCGCCCGAGGCTTTCTGCTCAAGGACGCCGGGCCGGAGCTGCTCGTCCAGGCCGTCCATGCCGCCGCCGTCGGCGATGCCCTGATCGCGCCGAACATCACCCGGCGGCTGCTAGCCACCCTCGCCGCCAGGGAACCGTCGAGCCGACGGACCCAACCGATCGAGCCGCTCACCGAACGCGAGGAGGAGGTGCTGACGCTGGTCGCCCGTGGCCGCACGAACGCCGAGATCGCCGCCGAGCTATTCATCGGCTTGACGACCGCCAAGACCCACGTCGCCAGCCTGCTGACCAAAATCGGCGCCCGAAACAGGGTCGAGATCGCGATGTGGGCGTACGACACCGGCCGGGTGGGGAACTGAACCGAACCTGACGAGCATGCACGACGACTGGTTCCCGGCCGGGTGGCTGCAGGGCGGCGGCCTGCGCTTGACAGTCGTCCTTGGTGGGGTCGCCGTAGCATCGGCGGAAAATACGGCGGATATCCCTGACCAGCAGTTATTGACCTTTCCGAGTACCTGGGTCCGGCTGGCGGCGGCCGTCGGGGTCCAGGTGGCGGTAGATGGTCTTGCGGGAGACCCGGAGCCGGGTCGCGATGTAGTCGACGGTGTGGCGGCGCTTACCGTCCGGGCCGGTTTCGTCGTAGAGCTGGCGGGCCAGGGCGACGTCCGCCGGGTCGAGTTTGGGTTTGCGGCCTCCAACCCGGCCACGGGCTCGGGCGGCCTCCAGACCGTCGAGGGTGCCTTCGACGATCATCTCCCGGTCGTACTCGGCCATCGCTGCCAGGAGGTGGAAGATCAGCCTTCCGCCGGGGGTGGTGGTGTACCGTTGCTCGGCGAACTCGCCAGCCAGCCGCTGGTAGGTCTCCCGTTGCGCCTCGGCGCGAGCGTGACCGACCCGTTCGACCACGACGACCGGGCCGGGCCGGAGCACCTTCGCGGAGATCAGGTATCGCAGGCCAGACGAAACAGCAGCGTCGGCGAGTCATGCTCCATCGCCCGCGCGAGCAGGAACTCGTCCAACTCCTTGAGCTCCAGCGCACCGGACAGGTTCCAGCCCAGGTACCGGGCCACCAAACGGACATGGTCTTGGCGAGCCTTCACACGGCGGCCGTAGGAACGCAGCTCGTCCGGGTCAACGTTCAACTGGTCGGCAAGCCGGGCCACCGCCACCGGCGGAGCCGCGGTCACCTTGTCCGGCACGAACCCCAGCCACGGCAACGTGCACAACGACACCGCCAAACCCAGCCGGTCAGCCGGACCCCGACCGCGGCCCGGATCCACAAACGCCAGATCAGCGGGCATCAGCGTGAAGAACCAGAACAACTCATCCCGGCCGATGTCCGGGAAGCCCCGCAGACGCTCCAACTCCTCGTCCGCGAACAGCTGGTTCGCCACCGGCACCCCCCACACCAGGAAACCCTGGTCAGGAGCCTAACCTCGGGCTTTCACGGGGGCTGCCGTCCGAGGCTTGATCGAAAACGCGAGAAGTGCTCCTGACCTGCAACGATAGGGCTTGTCGAAGGTCCTGTCGGTCGCGAGGAAAGAAGCACTTCTCAGGTAAGTAAGCGTATCGGGTCCTACCCGCGTGTCCGCGTCGAGGGCAGCGGCCGGACCGTGGTGTCCCAGGCCGGGGCGGTGCTGCAGGCCGAGACCGTCCGCAAGACCGGCCTGGAACGGGTGATGTCGGCGGCGCTGACGCCGTGGCGCAAGCGCCGGGCGGTGCACGATCCGGGCAAGATCCTCCTGGGCGTGGCGCTGGCGGTCGCGCTGGGCGGGGACTGCCTGGCCGATGTCGGCATGCTGCGGGCCGAACCGGCAGTGTTCGGCCCGGTGGCCTCCGACCCGACCGTCTCCCGCCCGATTGACACCCTCGCCGGTGCCGGGCCGCGGCCACTCGCGGCGATCCGGCGCGCCCGGGCCGAAGCCCGCGAGTGCGTGTGACGGTTGGCCGGGCAGGCGGCCCCGGACGCGGACGGCGAGGTCGTGGTGGACATCGACGGGGTGCTGGTCCTGGCCCACTCCGAGAAGGAACACGCCGCCGCCACCTGGAAGAAGACCTTCGGGCACCACCCGCTGATCGCGTTCGTCGACCACGGCCCCGGCGGATCCGGAGAGCCGGTGGCCGGCCTGCTGCGGCCGGGCAACGCCGGCAGCAACAACCGCCGACCACATCGAAGCCACCCGCCTGGCTGCTGGCCCAGCTGCCCAAGAAACACCGGCGCGGGCGCCGGACCCTGATCCGCACCGACTCCGGCGGAGGCACCCCCGCGTTCGTCAACTGGCGGACGGCGCGGGGACGGTGGCTGTCCTACTCGGTCGGCATGACCATCACCGACGCCATCCACCAGGCCGTCCTGAAGGTCCCGGCCGCGGCCTGGACCCCAGCGGTCGAGCCCGGCGGGGAGATCCGCGACGGCGCCTGGGTCGCCGAACTCGCCGGCGACTGCCTAAAAGGGTGGCCGAAAGGGATGCGGCTGATCGTCCGCAAGGAACGGCCCCACCCCGGCGCCCAGTTGCGGATCACCGACGCCGACGGGATGCGGATCACCTGCTTCGCCACCAGTACCAAGAACACCCCGATCGCGGCTCTGGAACTGCGGCACCGACAGCAGGCGAGGGCCGAGGACCGCATCCGCGCCGCCCGCGACACCGGCCTGCGCAACCTGCCCCTCCACTCGGCCGCGCAGAACCAGCTCTGGCTGGAGATCGTCCAGATCGCCCTGGACCTGTTGGCCTGGATGCCGATGCTCGCCCTCACCGGCCAGGCCCGGCGCTGGGAACCCAAACGCCTGCGGCTGCGGCTGTTCTCCGCCGCCGCGCAACTGGTCACCACCGGCCGCCGCCGCGTACTCCGCCTCGCCCGCCACTGGCCCTGGACCGACGTGATCGCCAGCGCGTTCGGCCGCCTGCAAGCCCTGCCGGGCCCCGGCTGACCGGCGGACAACGACCTGTCCCGACGAGCACCTCACACCCGGAGCCGTGGAACCCGGCGCCCACCCGACGCGACAGCCGGGCGTTCAGCCTGCCCACCCGCAGAAACCGCCGCCCCGAACAAGCCGAAAGGATCCGTCAGCAGGCCGACGGACCCTCATGCAAGATCGCGGTTAAGGCGATGGAGTCCACCACGCCATCTGCGGAATCGCCCGGATGCGAAACCTCGCCTTCGCCGGATGAACGAGCGGGCCACAATGCGACCAAGCACGGCCCGAGGCGACCGTCCCACCAGGAGCTCGATGTCCGTCTGGGGGCCGGGCGAGTCTTGAGTGCCCTGCCCGCAACTCGCCTGCTTTAAGCAGCCACTTGGCTATGCGCTGAGAAACGTCAATGACCTGCGATCGTCAGTACCAGAGATACAGATAGAACGGCAAGACCGCTCCGGGTAAGCCCATAAGGCACTTGTAGGGGAGATCCTGGGCTTCTCCGGCAGCAACGCACGGCGAGGGTGAATTGTAGTACGTGCTGTGGTAGTGCCAATCGGGCGCGGTGTTTGTGTCGTCGGCCGAGACCCTCGCGGATTGCGTGGATTCGGTCGCCTGGGCGGGCATGGCTGTGCCTCCGAGGGCGAGCGTACCCCCCAGGGCCAGGCTTGTCAGTGCATGACGTATGCGCATGAAGTTCTCCTCTTCTGGTCGTGGTCCGGTCAAACCCGCGGCGCAATGCGCCACCGGGAATCCGTCCGTCTACTGGACTTTCTCCTTGTTAGCACAGCGAGCTGTCAAACCGGTAGATCCAATAGAGTTCACGCTACCGTCGACGCTTTTCTGTTGCTTCAACCGCTCAACGAATCGACACGGACTCGCGAATGTCGCCGAATCGAGCAGGCCGGGAAGGGGACTTCCTTACGGCAATCACGGCAATCACGGCAGTCAGCTGCTCGCAGTTCGGTCGACTGGGCACGCCCACATCTCAATTCTTCGCGACGAGCCGGCTGCGCGGTGAACCCTTGTCGCCTCTCGCCGTTGGTCCCCTGTGATTGGCAAGGGCAATCCAGCGGGCTCGGAAAGATGTATGACCTACGGCAAAGTGGACTGTCCCGTCAACTGGACAAATTCCGCTCAGCGCGACCCGTAGAGGCAGGCTCAATTTACCCTTTGAGTAACTCCTCACTATTGGACGCGACAACACAGGAAACACTTGCCCCCGGCACCCTCACGTAAAGATCTTCGGATCGCCTCGGGGACGGCTGGCCGCCGTACGGCCCGCTGATCTGCCGGCGAGCGCGAGGTTGTGCATCCGGGCGATGCCGAGTATGGCGTGGTGGACGCCGTCGCCCTTTGCGGCGGCAGTCACGGAGGATCTTCCAGTCTTCATGCGGGCGAAGACGTGCGGCTTGAGCGACGCGGGCGCGGACCTGCTTCTGGGACCTGTTGTGTTCCTCTTTTGCGTCCGCGTCTGTCTGTGTCTGCTGTGCCTCGTTTCTTTTTATGTGCGGGTGGCGAGGGCGGCGGTGTAGCCGGTGGGGGCTGGTAGGTCTTTTAGTGTCCATCCGGTGATGGGGGCTGGGGTGGGGTGGGAGCCGACGTAGGGTTGGGTCAGGCCGAGTGCTACGCCTGTGCCGAGGGCTTTGAGGCAGGCTTCTTTCCGGGTCCAGACGCGGGCGAGTGCGTGGGGGCGTTCGCTGGGTGTGAGGGCGTTCAGCTCGGTGTTCTCGTCTGGGTGTAGGGCGCTGAGTATGTCGGTGACGGCTTGTGGGGTGGGTGTTTCCTCGATGTCCACGCCGACTGGTGTGGTGGCGAGGGCGATGTAGGCGAGGTCGCCGCTGTGGGAGAGGGAGAAGTGGAGGGGGTTCTCGGCTATGGCGGGGCGGCCGTGGGGGCCGCCGCAGGCCGGGCAGTCCTCCCGTGTCAGGCGGACTTGGTCGGGGGCCTGTGCCAGGTAGCCGCCGAGTAGTACGCGTAGTGCGAGGTGGGAGGCGAGGTAGCGGTGTCGGGTCCCGGGCGGCAACAGCCGCCTGGCTCGTTCGCGTTCATTGGCGTCCAGTACCGTGTCCGCTTCCCGGACCTGGTATCCGCCGATGGTGTCGGCCGTGGTGTTCAGGGACCACACCACGGTCTGGGTGCCTGTGGGCGCCGGCCCGATCTGCGGTGTGCTCCGGCCGAGTTGATGCAGGTACTCGATCACCTGACCGAGAGTAGAGCACGAGGCCGGGGATGTGGGGCCTTGCGTGATCGGGTGGCCTCCGGGTGGGTTCGTGGGGCCGCGGTGGTGTGAGTACCGTCTGCTCATGCACATCAACGGACCGGAGCGGCAGCGGGGGCACGTCCTGCTCATAGCCGGGGACGCCGCCGTACGCCGAGGCGCGGTACAGCTCGCGCCCAGCGCCAACCTCGCCGCGCTGGCGATGGTGCCGGCCCGCGCCCTGCTGGGCAGTGAACTGCCCAGCGACACCGTGTGTCTGGACGGGGCCCGTGATCCGAACACCGTTGTGACCCGGCTGCGTACGGCCGCCGCCACTCCCGGTCCGCTGCTGCTCTACCTTTCGGGGCGGCTCACCGTCGACCGCCGTGCCCGCCGCCTGCATCTGGCCCTGGCCGGAACCACAGCGGCCACCGTCCGCTACACCTCACTGCCCTGGGAGTGGCTGGGCACCGAACTGCGCGGCCGGCCCGCCGCGCTGACTACCGTGCTGCTCGACCTCGCCGCCGACAAGGACGCCTGGCCGCTGCTGCGGGAGTACGGCGGTCTGCCCGCCTTCCCCCTGGCTGAGGTGTACGGGGTGATCTGCCCGCCCGCCTTCGGCGCCGCCGGCGGCGCGGTGAGCAGCTACACCCGGCACTGGATCGACCAGCTGCGCCACAGCCCCACCCGGCCGCCCAACGTCCAGTTGCACGCCCTGGCGGTGGGAGCCGCGGCGCTGCCACCGGGCGCCCTGGTCCTGCCCAGCGCCCGCGAACTCGACATGCGCCCCCCGACACCACCCCAACCCCAACCCCAACCCCAATACCAGCACCCGCAGCCCCAGCTGTACCTGCACCCGCAGCAACCGGAACAGTCCAAATCGCAGTCCCAGCCGCAGCCGTGGAGACCGGTTCAGGCCTCCGCCCCCGCCCCCGCTTCCGCTTCCGCGCCTGTTCCCGTCCCCGCCTTCGTCCCCGTTCCTGTTTCCGTTGTGGGTGGGGATCCGCGGCCGCATATTCATGCCTTGGCTGTTGGTGGTCGTCATGTGGAGGCGGCCGCGCTGGCGCAGGCGTGGGAGCGGCATGTTGTGCAGAGGCATGGGGGTACCTCGCTGGAAGCGATCCGGTGGGTGGAGATCCGTGCCGATCTTGCCCGGATGGCGGGGGATTTCGGGTTGGCGACCGGGCTGTGGATCGGTGCCGGTCAGGCCCGTTTGGCTTGTCAGGACGCGGATGCTCCCGAGGTGCTTGCCGCGGCGGTCGGCGCCTTGTATTGCTGGACTCAGCTCAAGGATCGGGCGTCGGCTCTGGAGTGCGGGGTGGAGCTGATGCGTCTTTTGGGTGGGGTGTCGTGCGCCGATCCCCGCCATCTGCGATTGGCCCGGCAGCGGCTGGAGGCGCTGCGCGCCGTGCACGGGCCGCGCGCCCTGCGCACCTGACGGCGCCGGGCGCGGGGCGCCGGGCGTGGGGCGCGGGGCTTAGGCACCGTTTTTTTTGGCTTGATGGTTGGTTGGACTGTGCATGGCGGGGCTGGTTGAGCGGCTGGTGCCGGACGAGTTGTGGGTGCTGTTGCGGCGGGTGGTTTTGCCGACGGAGGTGATACGTCCGCGGGGTGGCGGTCGGCGTCGAGCGGGTGATCGTGAAGCTTTGGCCGCGATCTTCTTCGTGGCGGTCTCGGGCTGTACGTGGCGGCGGCTGCCGCCGGTGTTTGGCCCGAGCTGGCGGACGGTCTACCGACGCTTCGCCCGGTGGAGCCGGGCCCGGGTGTGGGCCCGTCTCCACCGTGTCTTCCTCGATGAACTTGGCGGCCGCGGTGAACTGGACTGGTCGCGCTGTGTGATCGACTCCGTCCGCATGCGGGCTGCGAAAGGGGCCTGTGACGGGACCGAATCCGACCGACCGCGGCACGTCGGGATCGAAGATTCACTTGATCACCGATCGGAACGGATTGCCGCTCTCGTAGGGCGTCTGCGGCGCGAACATGCACGACGGCCTCGGCCTGGAATCGCTCGTGCGGGGCATCTGGCCGATCTCCTCCCGCCGCGGCCCCCGCTGCCGGCGCCCGGCGAAACTGTACGCAGACAAGGGCTACGACTGCGGCCGGCTGCGGCGATGGCTTCGCGCGCGCGGCATCCGAACATCGCATCGCCCGCAAGGGCACGAGTCCTCACAACCGCTCGGCCGCCACCGGTGGCTAGTTGGGAGGGCGGTGTCGTGGCTGGCCGGCTGCCGTCGGCTCCACCGCCGTTACGAGCGCAGGGCCGAACACGTCCTCGCCTTCGTCGCCATAGCCGCAGCCCTCATGTGTCACCGCCGCCTCACCAAATGAAACGACGTCTTAGCGCGCCGCTATGGCGTGCGCGGGCGAGGCCCGGCGCCCGGTGTTCTGGGGGGTAGTACCGCCGGGCCGCCCCCAGGCAGGCAGCCGACCCCGGCCGGTGACGAGAGGTCAGTGCGCGGCCGCGTCCGCGTCCGGGTCTGTGCCGAGTTTGCGGTGGGACGGACGTGGAGTACACCCCCGCCCCGTAGCCGGGCTGGTGCACGGTGCGAGGGCCATCACGTCGGCGAGTTCCAGGGTGACGGCCCTTGCCCGTGGCGGGGGGCGGAGTCGGCCTCCAGCGACTGGTTTATGGCTTGTGACTCACCTTGACTGTCCGGTGATGAGGCTCTTCGAATTTCCCCACCCGCCGCTCAGGTGCTGGCCAGACATGCTCACTTGGATTTCCCACGCTGGAACAGGCGGTGGGTACACCGATGGCGAGAGCGGCGGTCGCCGCTGAGCGGGTTGGCGAGGAGAGTAGCTACCTATGGCCTACCTGACAAATGATCATCTGGCGGGTTCGTGGGACCAGGAGCGCGGCCAGGGGTCGGCCTCGACGCAGAACCGCCGGCTCGCTGGATACGGAGAGCGAGCCGGTCGGCGGTTGCTCGGCTATCGATGTACTCGTCTCTGATCGTGCGGAGGTCGTGAGTTCGAGCTCTGACCAGGTAGACGGTCGGCTTGGTGACGCCCCGAGGCCGCCTCGCGGGTTTGAGCCCGGTGCCGCGGCTGACGAACCTGTCCGCGTACTCGTCTATGTGCTCAGCCGGGTACAGGTGAACGTGCTCAGATACCAGGGGCTGCTCAGGTCCAGGTGCGGTCGAGGAAGTCGGCGATGAGGGGGGCGACTTCGGTGAGGTTCTCCTCCAATGCGAAGTGGCCCGTGTTGAGGATGTGGAGTTCGGCGTCGGGGAGGTCGCTCAGGTAGGCGTGGGCGCCAGGTTCGGGGAAGAACGGGTCGTTGCGGCCCCAGGTAATGAGGGTGGGCGGGGTGTGCTTGCGCAGCCATGCCTGCCACTGCGGGTAGTGCTTCAGGTTGTTGTGGTAATCGAAGGCTAGGGCGACCTGGGCTTCCTTGCGTCCGGGAAGGTCCAGGAAGTGCTGATCGAGGGTCCAGCCATCGGGGGCGACGAGTTCGGGGTCGCATGTGCCGCCCTCGTACTGGCCGCGCGTGGCGGGCAGGGTCAGCAGGTCGCGGATGATGCCTTCGTCGCCAGGCACGTCCGGGCGGAGCTGGATGAAGTCGCGGGCGCCTTTTGACAGACCCTGTTCGTAGGCGTTGCCGTTCTGCACGACCAGGCCGGCGATCCACTCGGCGTGACGGGTCGCCAGCCGGAAGCCGACGGGAGCGCCGAAGTCGAAGACGTACATCACGAACCTGGCCAGGCCGAGTTGTTCCACAAATGCCTCGGTGATGTCCGCGAGGCGGTCGAAGGTGTAGGCGAAGCCACTGGGGGCCTGGGTGTGTCCGAAGCCCGGGTAGTCCGGGGCGATCAGCCGGTATTGAGCGCCGAGTGCGTCGATGAGGCGCCGGAACTGGTGGGAGGCCGACGGGAAGCCGTGCAGTAGCAACAAGACCGGGGCGTCCCCCCGGGCCGGAAGCGATTCGCGGTAGAAGACCTGCACGCCGTCGACCTCGACGTGGCGGTGGACGATGCGGGGGATGACCAGCGGCGCCATTTCACATGCCTCTCTGTCGAGATGATGCATTAGTTCTAACGGAGGTCAAGCTAATGCGTCAACATGCCCATGTACCATTAGACGCATGGTTGATCCCACTCCGCTGACAGGCGAGACCCTGGCCCTCGACTTGGTCAACACCCGCCCGAACACCGTCGACGGCCCGGTCGACCTGCTCTCCGACGTCACTCGGCTGAGGTCATGGCTGGGCCTCCAGGCCGAACGCTTCCCAGAGCCGACACCGGACGCGGCAGCGCTCACCGATGCCGACCTGGCTGCCGTGCATGCCGTGCGCGAGCACATCGCGGCCGCCGTGCACGCGGCCCGGCACAGCGAGCGGCCACCCGCAACGGCCCTGGACGGCGTCAACGCGGCATTGCATGCTGCGCCCGCCATCCAGGAACTGGTCTGGGACGGCGGCTCAGTCACACTCACCTCCCACCGTCCAGGCACCCCCGGCACACGCCTGGCCGCCCTACTCGCAGAGGACGCCGCCGGCCTGCTGAGCGATCCGGCAGTCCGCAAGGTCCGTATCTGTGAGGGCGAAGACTGCGTGATGCTGTTCATGCAAACCCATCCGCGTCGCCGCTGGTGCTCGGCCTCCAGGTGCGGCAACAGGGCCCGCGTTGCCCGCTACTACCAGCGCCACAAAGCCAACTGAACCGCCGACACCGTTGGGCCGGCGGGCGTCACTTCACCCACGGCGTCGGGCATAGCGCCCCTACCAGCCGGCATGTGCTTTCCACGGACAGCCAGGACTAGCACGTTCACCTGTACCTGGCTGAGCACATTCACCCGTACGCCGACAGAACCTGGCGAAGAGTCGTGTCCTACCGGTTCGAGGCGCGGCCAACCGCCCCCGCTACGTCCTACTCCTCCGGCTCCCAGGCGCGGAGCAGGTCGAGCAGCCCTGCGTCTCCGTCAACGTGCAAGGAGTCGGCCGGGATACGGTCGTACAAGTAGAGGACCAACTCACTGGCCGTGCCATGGATGGAGGCGCCGGCTGCGTCCGAGTCCTCGCCGGTCGCGGCAGTGGGCGCGGGGATGCGGGTGGAGCGTGCGCCGTCGCCGTCGACCGTGAGGCGCCAGGAGCGGCCCTCGGCGGTGTGGAAGTCGAAGGCCGTGGGCTTGTGCGGCCAGGCGCTGGGCGTCGCGACGCAGGTGAACAGGAACTCCTCGACACCGTCGAGTGCGACCTCGGCCGGCAGCGGCTGCGGGGCGCCCGCGGCGAGCTGGGCGTCGTAGGTGTGCACCGCGCTCTCCTGGACCCGGTGCCGGGCGACTCCGCCAGAGGTCCGCGGCGTCTGCAGGGCACTCCACCACGCCCAGCAGCCGGCGTCCGGTCCTGCCTCGCGCAGGGCGCTCAGCAGAAGCTGCGTCGACGCGGCCAGCCAGGCCAGCAGGGCCTCACGCTCCCGCGGCACTTCCAGAGCGGCGCGCGCAGCGGTGGCCTCGGCCGGGGGAGCGTCGGCAGGCCCCGCGCCGACGATGGCGGCCCAGAAACGGTCTCCCCCACCCAGGTGCTTCACCAGATCGAACAGCGTCCACCCGGGGCAGGTCGGCACCTGTGCGTCGAGACTGGGCGCGGCGGCGACCGCGGTGCGGAAGGCGGTCGACCGTTCATCGATCAGTCGCAGCAGGTCAGGGAACTCAAGACTCTTTTCCACGCCGGATATCTATCACCGTGCTCCGGTGATCGGACAGCGATTTTTCACAGTCGCCGCCGGTTGGCCATTGCGGACGTCGTCCTCGCCTCCCACCGCTCGGGTGACATGCCGCGCACTGCTGCGAGGACGCTGGTGGTGGCGGTACGCCCGGCGTCGTACCTGTGGGTGCTCTGGCCTCGCCGCGCCGCTGGGCACCTCGGCGACGTGACGTCCACCCGGTGCGCGCGGTCGTGCTGCCGGTCGAAGTCGTAGTGACCAGCGAACGCGACCGCCTCCGGGTGGAGCGGAACCGCCTCACCGGGGGCGACGTGCCGCCGGACCCTACGGGGACGGGCGACTCCGGCCTTCGATGCACGCGCAACCAAGTGGGGAATCGAGAGCGGGCCTGGCCGTTTTCGCAGATCCTCATCACCGGGCTGTTCCTGGAGAAGGGGTGCGGGCCCGGGAGGTCCCTGGCTGCCTGCCCCCTGCTGCTGCTGGTGCTGGTGGGGCTGATCAGCACGGTCCGTTCCGCTCTCCAGGCGCCGAAGGCATGGCAGGATCGACGTCATGTCCCTGGACGTTCCCCGCCTGCGGGTCGGCTCGGCCGAGATTATCGCCCTCGCCGACGGCGAAGGCCCGTTCTTCTCTCCCCGCGCCGATGCCTTTCCCGGGGCCACGGCCACACAGTGGGTAGAGGCCGACCGCTACGACCCGGGCGCGGTCGACGCCGAGGGGCGCTGGCGGCTTCAGTTCCGCGCGTACGCGGTCCGCAGCGACAAGGGCCTGACCGTCGTGGACGCCGGGATCGGTCCGGCGGACAGTCCGGCCGGCGCCTGGGCGCCTGTGCCCGGTGTGCTCCCCGACTCGCTGGCTGCCGCGGGTATCGACCCGGGCGAAGTCGACACCGTGGTGCTCACCCATCTGCACACCGACCACGTCGGGTGGGCGGTGGTGAGCGAGGCTGCCGTCCCGTCAGCGGGCGGTGGGGTGGACGGCGACGCTTCGATCGGTGGCCGCCGCCCTTACTTCCCGAACGCGCAATACCTGCTGCAGCGGGCCGAGTTCGAAGCCCTTGACGCACTCAACCCGCAGCTACGCGAGACCCTCACCGACCCGCTCGCGGCTGCCGGCCGGCTCCGGCTCCTGGAGGGGGACACGCCGCTTCGCACCGGGCGGGCGGTCGCCACGCCCGGTCACACCCCCGGACACCAGAGCGTGCTGATCGAGGACGGGCGCAAAGCGGCGCTCATCACCGGCGACCTCCTGGTGCACGCCCTGCAACTCCTGCACCCCGAGCTCGCCTACGCGCACGAGATCGACGCTGAGGCGGCCCGGCACTCCAGGAAGCGCATGCTCGCGCGCGAAGCGGCCACCACGCTGCACCTGGCGACGCCGCATCTGACGGAGCCGTTCCTTTCGGCGTGATCGCGGCGCTTCGGCGAGGGGGGAGGCGGCGTGGGCATGTGGTTGTTCCGATCTTTTCGGCGCTCTGGCCGTCGATCGGGAGCCAAGACCGTGAGGTGGTAGGCGTCTTTCGGGCCGGGGCCGCATCCGGTCGGCGTGCTGGCGCGGCACGCGGGCCTGAAGATTGCGGAAGGTCGTGACGTCCCTGATCGGCCACCCGGTGCGCCGCCGCGTCGCCGCGGCCCGCTGGGCGGGTTCGTGATCCCCGGGTGAGTGTCGGCAGACGTTAGACGTCTTTCACGAGCCGGCGAGCCGGTTCGGGGGGATCGCGGCTTGGATGTGGGCGAGTTGGGCGGCGAGGATTTCTTCGAACGCGGCGCGGCGATCCGCCCCGAGGGGGCGGACGTCGCGGGCGAAGTGGGCTAGGGCGGGGAAGCGTTCGGGGTCGGCGCCGAGTACGGTGACGCGGAACAGCTCCATGCCCTGTTCGTGTTCTTCCGGGGTGATGGTGCTGACTGCGGCCTCGGAGGCGATCAGCGCGGCGATGAGGACCGCGAGCCGGTGGTAGCACGCCGGGATCTCCTCGTCGGGCAGTCCCGACGCGCGCAGGGCCTGGAGTACCTCTTCCACGATCAGCCGGGAACCGGCGCCGCCTGACGCGTACCGTCCCCAGACCGCGGCGAGCTGGGGCTGCTGGCCGAACGTCTCTCTCATGCGCAGGGCCAGGGCGGTGATGCGCTGCTTCCAGTCGCCTTCGGCGCGGTAGCCGTCCATGGAGGTCAGCAGGATGCGGTCGGCGAGCGCGCGCAGCAGTTCGGTCTTGCTGCGGAAGTGCCGGTAGAGGCTGGAGGAATCGGTCCCGAGGGTCGCGGCGAGCTTGCGCACGCTGAACGACTCCGTGTCGCTCGTGCGCAGCAATTCCGCGGCCGCATCAAGGATTTCCTCGGTCGTCCAACGCCTTCGGCCTGCCATTTCGCCCCTCTCGTCGGACATAGCCTACCTGTGCACTTGGTGTTGCACGCACTGCGTGCATAATGAGGACCTGAGCGTGGCGAGCGACCCGCGAGCAGCGGGGCCGACGAGCCACGCGTTGCCCTGTCACTCGGGTCGGGCGACCGATGCGGAGCTCGTCCCTACCGATGCGAAAGGACGCACCGTGAGGAAAGCACTGGATCCGGCGGCGCTGGACGCCGCCATCGACAACGTCCACCACGCCGGGATGCCGGGCCTGTTCGCCGAGGTGCGAGACGGCGACCAGGTATGGCGCGGCGCGGCCGGCGTCGCCGATGTCACCACCGGCCGCCCCGTCACGGCCGACATGCGCCACCGCGTCGGCAGCATCACCAAGACCTTCACCGCCGCAGCCGTTCTCCAGCAGGCCGAGAGCGGCCGGATCGGGCTCGACACACCGATCGGCCGGTACCTTCCGAAGCTGGTTCCCGGGGAACGCGGCAACGCGATCACCGTCCGGATGCTGATCAACAACACCAGCGGCCTCGCCGAGTACCTCCCGTACGCCTACCCCTCCCTCAAGGGCATGCCCGTCGTCGCGGACACCAGTCCCCAGAGCCTGGACGACCACCGGTTCACGCGGTTCGACCCCACTGAACTGATCGAGATGGGAGTCAGCGCGCCTGCCGTCGGCGTCCCGGGCGGTGCTCCGGGGGTGTACTCCAACACCAACTACCTGCTCCTGGCTCAACTCCTGGAAGAGGTGACGGGCACTGCGGCCGAGCAGTACATCACCCGCAACATCATCGAGCGCGCCGGGCTGCGGGACACCGAACTCCCCGCCGGGCCGTACATCGACGGACCGCACTCACAGCTCTACGAGGCGTGGTTCGGCATGATCGACCCACCGCGCGACTACAGCGTCTACGACATGTCATATGCGGGGCCGACAGCCTCCCTGATATCGACCGTCGCGGACCTCAACCGCTTCTACCGCCTGCTTCTGGCCGGAAAGATCATCAGCCCGTCGTCGCTGGCGCAGATGCAACGCATCGGCCCGGTCATCTCCCAGGAGGGAAAGACGATCGACTACGGCCTCGGCCTGTACCCGATGCAGGGTCCCGGTCAGGGCACCTTCTGGGGCCACGGCGGCACGGTCTGGGGCGGTGGAGCACTGGCCATGATCCGTGCCGACGGCACACGGCAGATGGCCGTCGCGGTGAACCTGCAGAGGTGGAACAGGCTCGACTCCTGCGGCAAGCCGCAGCCCCATCCCATCGACGACGCGCTCGCGACTCTGTACCGCGTGGCGATGTACGGCTGACCGGCCGCCTGACAACCGCCTGCCTCGCCACGGCGTCCCCCGTCATCCTCGAAAAGAGAAGGCTCATCGACTGCCAGGCCGGCCCCGCCTGACACCAAGAGCCCCTGTTCGGCGCCGACGGCGCCGAACAGGGGGCGGGCCCAGCGTCTGCCCCTCCTCCCCGGACCGGTCCCCTGGGCGGTGCTCGGGCAGGTGCGGGTGATCGAGCGGTTCCATTCGGGATGCGGGTGACGCTAACGGGTCGACGGTGGCACTTTGCCCGGCCGAACTGGTCAGGGCGACCAGCCCGCCCAAGGCGGCACCGACCAGCTCCTCGGCTGGCTCTACCGCCGGCGCCCGGCTGCCCGTCTCCCCGACGGCGCGGCGCGCCCGGCCCCGCCCTCCTTGAGCTGTCCGTACGCGAAGGCGGACGCCCGGAACACGCGATGCGGCAGACGCCGGCCCGCCTTGCGTGATGCCGTCGGCGCCGCCGTGTACGTCAGCAGCCACACCGACGGCGAAGTCTCCGTCTCCAGATCCTCTGACGGCCCTGACGGCCCTGACGGCCCTGACGGCCCTGACGGCCCTGACGGCCCTGACGGCCCTGACGGCCCTGACGGCCCTGACGGCCCACGCGTCTACGAGTGGGTCGACTTCAGGGCCCCAGCTCACGCCAGCGCGGTCGCAAAGAGCCCGCTTGCCCAGCTGTCCTATGAGGAGCGCATGGACCACCTGTCCCGTCACCGTGCGGCCAGGCTGACCTCACGCACCATCACCGACCCGCGGACTCTCTTCCGTGACCTCGATGGACGCGGGCCCCGCGCTGCCCGGTTCGACCGGCAGGAGTACTCCGCGCGAGAGGTGTGCGTGGCGGTTCCTCTCCCGCTCAACCTCGGCAACGGGCAGGCCGAGTGCCTCGCGCTCTCCCTCCCGGTGGACCAGCAGCACCGCCTGCGGGAAGCGGCCGAAATCCTCACCACCAAGTCGGCCACCCCGACGAGCAAGGGGCGCGGGGGCTTGTGAGCTGTGTCTGTGTGCCGGCCGCCGTCCTCGTCAGTCCCCAAGGCCTTGTGCTGTGGGCGGGGGTTGGGCGCGGCGGCGAGGTGTGATTCCTGTGCGGGGCCGGCGTCCGGTGCGCCGTCGGAGGCCTGCCCCGTGTCGTTGAGTGTGGGTTCTTTGGTGGGCAAGGCCGGTGTTGTCAGGGCGGGTTGAGGCCGGCACGGGGTGTGGCGGCGGGAAGGTATTCGCTGCTTTCGGTGGGGGTGGAGGGTGGAAAGCTCGTAGGCTGCGGGGGTAGGGGAAGGCTGTGGAAGGGGGGCGTGTATGTCTTTGCCGAAGGGTGCCAATGTACCGGTGGCGAGTGGCAGCATCCGTGTGGAGCTGGGGTGGCGGGCGGGGCCTGGAGTGCCTGATGTGGACGTCTCGGCCCTGTTGCTGACGGCGGCCGGCAAGGTGCGCTCGGACGAGGACTTCGTGTTCTACAACCAGCCGGTGCATGGCAGTGGCGCCGTGCGGCACGAGGGCAGGCGCCAGGACGGCACGGGCGTGTTCGAGACGATCGCGGTGGCGCTGTCCGTGGTGGAGCGGGAGATCGCCACCGTGGTGCTCGCCGCTTCCACCGACGGCACGTTCGGTCAGGTGCCCGGCCTGTTCGTACGTGTGCTGGACGCGCGGAGCGGCGCCGAGATGGCGCGGTTCGACGCCACGGATGCCACCTGTGAGACCGCGTTGGTCTTGGGGGAGTTCTATCGGCGGGGTGGGGCCTGGAAGTTCCGGGCGGTGGGTCAGGGATACGTCCGGGGTCTGGCTGGGCTCGCGACCGACTTCGGCATCACCGTCGACGAGCCCGCGCCTACTCCTCCACCTGCGTCTGTCCCTGGCCGTGTGCCTGCCCCCGCGCCCGCGCCGCAGCCCCCGGCGCCGGCGCCGCAGGCCCCGGCGCCCGTGTCGCAGGCCCCCGTATATGTGGCGCGGACCCCGGCGCTTGCGCCGCGGGCTTCCGGGCCCGTGGTGCGGGTTTCGGGGGGTGGTCGGCCGGTGCGGTTGTCGAAGATCACGTTGACGAAGGCGGCGCCTACCGTGTCGTTGACCAAACAGGGGGCTACCTCGGGAGGTATGCGGGTCAATCTTTCCTGGAGCGCGGCCAGGGCGCAGCGTGGCTGGATGAGGAAGGGCAGGGACGCGGTCCGGTTGGAGGACGTCGATCTGGATCTGTCGTGTCTGTGGGAGCTGCGTAACGGGGTGATGGGGATCGTGCATCCCATCAACAATCAGTTCGGCTCGTTCGACCAGCCGCCGTACATCCGGCTGGACCAGGACGACCGGACCGGGGGGAGTGAGAGCGGCGAGAACCTCATGATCAATCTTGATCAGGCGGCCGAGTTCAAACGCATCTTGGTGTTCGTCGTCATCTACGCCGGGGCGTCGAGCTTCGCGGGTCTGCACGGGGTCGCCACCCTGTATCCGCCCACCGGTCCGCCGATCGAGATGCGCCTGGACGAGTGCACTGTTGCCTCGCCGGTCGCCGCGATCGCGCTGATCGAGAACGTGGGCGGGGAACTGATCGTGCGGCGCGAGGCGAAGTACCTCGTGCTGGCGCCCGGCGTCCTCAAACAGCAGGCCGCCGACCTCGAGTACGGCTGGGGGATGACCTGGCACGCGGCCAGTAAGGACTGACTGTCCTCGCCCGCCATCGGGTGCGCGCGCACGAAAATCGCGGGCGGTGGCGGTCGGGACGCGCCGGCCGGGCACGTCATGCCACAAGGACCCGCGACCCGCGCCTTGACCTCTGTCCCGCGACCCGCGTCTTGACCTCTGTCCGGCGAAGGCCTCTTGAATCATGCCGGGGGAGTGGCGGTTCGCCGCGCCGGCCGCCGAGGAGGAAAGCGGTCGCCCGTATCCGACCACCGTGCTCCGGGGCGGGGAGTCAGGGTCCGCAGGGTGTGCGTCGTTGGCTTCGCCGCCGCCGCCGCCACCACCACCACCGCCGCCGCGACTGCCGATGGCGTTGAGGTGGAGCGTTCGCGCCGTGATGTGTGCGCGGTCGTTGCGCGGGGCGTGGCGGGGGCGGGGGGCGGCGTGGGCGTCGGGGGCGCTGCGGGGGCCCGCACGTGCGACGTCTACGGGTCATCCGGCCGTGACGTGGTCACCTGGCCGTCCGGGGTGGGCGGGCTCGGCGTTCACTTGGTGTTGGGGCTGGTGGCTGGGTGTCACAGTCCCAGGGCGATGGCCAGGCGGGTCAGCTCGGCCGTGCTGTGGACGTTGAGCTTGGCCCGGATGCGGCGCAGGTAGGCGTCGACGGTGTGCTTGGAGAGTCCCATGTGGCGGGCTGTTTGCAGGTAGGTGCGTCCGGCGGCGATGTGTCCCAGTGCTTCCTGCTCACGCGGCGCCAGCTCGGGCTGGGAAGCGTCGGTGTGCGGCATGGCGAGTGCGAGGCTCATGGGATTTCCTCCGCCTGATCGGCTCGGTCATCGCTGCTCACGTCGTCGGAAGCAGGGGACATGCGACTGAATGTCCCTTTTGTTCTCTTGTTAAGAGCGTGACCGCGTGATTTCACGAGGGTGTCCGGCGACTGTCACAGGCGTGTGACAGGCCCCCGCCCGGCCGGCCGGCATCAGGCGGGCCGGCCGGGATCAGGCGGCGGGGGTCGGGCGGGGCGGCGGGGGTCAGGTGGCGGGGGCAGGCGGGGCGGCGGCGGGGTCAGGTGGTGGTGGGCTGGGGTTGGCGCAGTTGTGCCTGGCCGAAGAGGAGGGCGTAGCCGCCGGGGAGCCGGCGCAGGATCCGGGCCAGGAGGCCGGGTCCGGCCAGGCGTGAGACGACCGTGAGGACGGCGCCGGTGTCCCAGCGGGCGGTCGCCGGGGTGGCGCCGGTGCGGTGGGCCAGGTCCTTGACGAAGCCCCAGCCGGTGAGCTGTTCGGGGGCGTGGGCGGGGGCGGGGGTGGGGGTGGGGGTGGGGCTGGTCAGGGCGTAAGCGGCCCGGGCGGGCAGGCGGCGGGCGAGCTCTGCGCGTTCCTCGCCGTCGACCTGCCGGCCCAGGGCGGCCAGGACCTGGTACACGGCCTCTTCGGCGTGTTCGCGGGTGGGGTAGGCGCCCTCGTGGCGCACGTGTTCGAGCATCTGCTCGAACGTCATGGCCGCCGGCCAGGGGCCTGGCCCGCTCTGGTCGTACATGCTGCTGCGGTTCGCCTTTCTCTTGTGGGGGTCCGGTGTGCGCCCGCCGGCGGTCATGTGGGCTGGGGCTGGCCGAAGAGGAGGTCGTAGCCGGGCGGGAGCTGGAGCAGGACCTCGCGGGTGAGGGACTCTCCCGCGGCCGCGGCCACGGCGCTGAGGACCGCGCCGATGTCCCACAGGGCGGTCTTCTCGGTGGCTCCCTCGATCCAGGCCGCGGTCGCGCGGACGAAGCGTTCGGGCGAGAGCGGCTCGGCGGCCGGCAGCGGGTTGAGCAGGATCAGGGCGTAGGTCTCCGGGAGCCGGGCGGCGAGCTCGGCCCGCACGGTGCCGACCAGGTGCGCGCCCAGCAGGGCCATCACGACGCGGGCCGCCCGTTCGGCTTCCGCCCGGGTGCGGTACTCGCCGCGTTCCTGGACGTGGGAAAGGAACGCCTCCCAGCGCATCGACATCACGTCACCTCGGTGCGGGGGTGAGGAGTGCGGATTGCGGATTGCGGGTTGCGGGCCAGGGGACGCGAAGGACGGGGGTACCGGGAAGGGGGGTCGGGCCCCCGTCCCGCGCCGCTGGCGCGAGGGCGCTTCAGCCGGAGATCTCCTTGCGGCCACCCTCGCCGCCGATGGTGATCTTGCGGGGCTTGGCGCGCTCGGCGATCGGGATCCGCAGGGTCAGCACACCCGCGTCGTAGTCGGCCTCGATGTGCTCGGTGTCCAGGGTGTCGGCCAGCATGACCTGGCGGGAGAAGACGCCCAGCGGCCGCTCGGAGAGCTCCATCTGCACGCCGTCGGACTTCTGCGCGGGCCGGCGCTCGGCCTTGACGGTCAGCATGTTCCGCTCGACGTCGATGTCGATCGCCTCGGTGCTCACCCCGGGCAGGTCGAAGGCGATCACGTACACGTCGCCCTGGCGGTAGGCGTCCATCGGCATCACGGACGGCTTCGACCACGTACCCGCCGTGCCGGAAAGCTGCTGGACGATCCGGTCCATCTCGCGGAACGGGTCGGTGCGCATCAGCATCGCGAAACACCTCCAGTCGTTCAGGCAGGAACTGCCCATGCGCTTCAACGTGACCCCGTTGTAACATGTCGTCGAAACGATGACAAGTAGGGTGTCGTCCAGACGATGACAGAGCGAGGGAGAGTGTCATGAACGAGGCCGCCCCACCGCCGGCGCGGGTCCCCTTCCTCGCCGCCGCCGCGGCACTGCGGACCATCGACCAGGCCGTACGGGACGCCCAGCGACCCCCCGCGGGATCACCCACGGCCCCGGCGGCCCCGGTGGTCCCGGCGGAGTCAGCGGCCCCGGCGGAGTCCGCGGCGCCGGCGGCGGCGGTGCCGGCGCGGGAGGCGGGGCCGCATCCGGCTCTGGCCGCGCTGCTGATGCTGCGCGAGGTCCGTGAGCAGCTCGCCGGCTGGGAGAGCGTCCTGATCGAAACCGCCCGCGGCCAGGGCGCGAGCTGGGCCGACCTCGCCGGGCCCCTGGGGGTCGCCAGCCGCCAGGCCGCCGAACGCCGCTACCTGCGACTGCGCCCCGGCACCACCGGGAGCACCGGCGAGCAGCGCGTCCAGGCCACCCGCGACTCACGCGCCGCCGACCGCACCGTGAGGGCCTGGGCCCGCGACAACGCGGCCGACCTGCGCCGGCTCGCGGGCCAGGTCACCTCCCTCACCCATCTGCCCGCCAGCGCCGAGAGCGCCGTGGGCGAGCTGAACCTGGCCCTCGCCGCCGACGACGCGGCCCGCCTCGTGCGTCCTTTGACCGACACCCGGCCTCATCTGCGCCCCCAGGACGCCGACCTCGCCGAGCGCATCGACGCCCTGACCCGACACGCCGACCAGCTCCGCCAGGACACCCGCGCCCAGCGCGGCACGTGATCCACCTCCCCCGAACCACCACCCCGGCACCCCCCCCGCAGCCCCTGCCGGGCCACTGCGGCCCGTCAGGGCGCCGCCCGCCATCCCGCTGTGACCGGCCCTCTGCACGCGATCCCGCACACCCCGCGGATCCCGCACATCCCGCGGATTCCGCAGAGCCCGCGGATTCCGCACATCCCGCGGATTCCGCGGATTCCGCGGGTCCCGGAGCCCGTGGAGCCCGCGGAGACACCGCTCCTTGTGGCCGGCGCGTGGGAGGGCCCCCGCGCGGCGTCGCCGCGGCGAGGGTCACCCGTATCCGCGGGGGCCCCGCGCGGTGCAACCCGCGCGGCGTCGCCGCGGCGAGGGTCACCCGTATCCGCGCCGAAGTGACGTGCGTCCCGGTGGATTTCGTATCTGCCGGGCCTCTCACCGTCCCGGTGTCCCTCTGGCTCCTCACCGCGTTCCGTCAGGCCCCGGTGCGTCGCCGCGTCGCCGCTCGCGGGCGTCCGGACCGTTCTTGCGGCGGTGTTCCCGCGACCGGGGTGCCCGGCTCTCAGGACGACGGCGGTGCGGAAGGTGGCGTGGGGGCGGGGGAGGCGTCGCCGCCGTCCAGGCACATCAGCGACATGACGACCGTCGCCGGAAGGCCCTGTGCCTGCTCCCCGGAGAGGCCGACGGTGACCGTCCAGTTGCTCTTCACGAGCGTGAGTCTCTCGGCGCCCAGGTCGGGTCCGCTGTGCCAGCCGTGCTCCAAACGGGCCCGCGCGAAGGCCGCCTTCAAGGCGGCGTCCACCGTCTGCGGCGCGTGCTGTCCCATGAGTCGTTCGTGGCACCTGCCCAGAAGGTTCGAGGGTTCCCGCCGCACGGTGATGCCCTCCGCCGCCAGTACCGACGTCATCTGCGACACCACGGTGTCCGCGGGCAGCGGCGGACCCGAAAAACGCGGGGGCAGCGGGCCCAGATCCCGCAGCGGGAAGGCGAGGCAGCCCGTCGCCGTCGCCGTCATCAGCGCCGCCATGACCAGGGACCAAAGGGCGGTACGCCTCTGTCGCCGTCGCACGATGCTCTGCGTCCTCTCTGTCACCTGCACGGCCGGCCAGTCTCCCATCCCGCTGATCTTGACCGACCACCAGCCACCGACCACCAGCCACCGACCACCAGCAACCGGCCATCGGCCACCGGTCACATAGGCCCGCGGCCCACCGGTGCGCCTCGCGTGCCGGCCGGGAGCCGCCGTGGGAAGGAGCACGGTCACCACGGCGGCGTGAGCGGGCGGGAAGGCGGGGCGAGGCCGCGCCTCACGCCCGCCACCATCGGCCTCGGTGTGATCCCCGGGCTCCGTGGGCGCGCCCGGCGAGGGGTGGCCCGGTCACCGTAGGGTCGGCCCCGCACCACGGTCCGGCCGACTGGCCACCGAGGAGGCCGCGTGGAGGTACTGACCCCGTGCAGGGGGAAGGGCGGGCCGCCGTCCGCCGGCGACCCGCCCTCATCGCACCGCCGCCGCGCCCCGGTCCTTCCCGATCGCCCTCCTGGGCCGTTAGCCAGGTCCGTCGCCACGCCGGCTTGACCGCGCGCACCCGCGACTGCGGGCATGTCCGGCACAGGGTCGGCCCAGCGGGTCCGGCCCGGCGGGTCCGGCCCAGTAGGTCCGGCCCGCCGCCGCCTGGTGTCGCGGTGGGGGAGGGGGGCGTTCTTCGTGACCTGTCTCAGCGCGAGCGGGAAGGCGTCTGGCAGTACTCGGCGTCGAGGATGGGCAGGATCCCCGCCGCCTGCCAGTCGCCGTTGTAGTTGAACGTGAGCTGGTGGCCGCCGTCCTCGGTGAGGGTGGCCAACGTGATCCACCCCACCGCGCCCCCGTCGTGGTACCAGAGGGTCGTGCCACAGCTCATCGTGAGCCGTTCGATGCCCAGCCCGTAGGACGCGCCCGGGAAATCGGGGTTCTCCACGGTCGTCTTCATCGCCTTCAGCTGCTGCGGTGGCAGCAGTCTCCCGCTCATCAGGGCCCTGTAGAAGCGGTTCAGGTCCCCCGCGCTGGAGATGATGTCGCCGTTGCCCCAGCCCTGCGAGCCGTTCACCTCGGTGACGTCTTCGATCCGGTCCGGCTGCCCGCGAAAGAGCTTGGAGTAGCCGCGGCTGCTCGGCTGGGGCAGGTGGATCCCCTCGCCCGGGTTGGACGTCGCCTTGAGCCCCAGGGGTTCGATGATGCGCCCCCGCACCTGGTCCTCGTACGGTGTGCCGCCCACCTTCTCGACGATCAGCGCGGCCAGGACGTCGTTGGTGTTGGAGAACCCGTGGCGGGCGCCGGGCTCGAACAGCGGCTCGTGGGCCAGGGCCACCTTTACGCGCGCCCCGGGCGTCAGGGTCTGGTAGCGGTGCTGGAGGTAGCCCTCGCCCACCACGTACGTCTCGACGTACTCCTGGTCGGCGAGGTAGTCGAACAGGCCGCTGGTGTGGTTGAGGAGCTGGCGCACGGTGATCGCGCCGCCGTCGTTGCCGTTGCCCCGGACCAGGCCGGGCAGATGGCGCTCCACGGTGTCATCCAGACTGAGCTTGTTCTCCGCCTCCATCTGCAGCAGGACCGTCGCGACGAAGGTGTTGGTGATGCTGCCGACGCGGAACCGGTCGTTCTTGCCGCGCGGCGCACCCGTCTGCAGGTTCCCCACGCCCGCCGCCGTCTTCCACACCCCGTGGGCGTCTCGCGCCTCGGCCGCGATGCCGGGAACACCGGCCGCCACGGCCTCCTCGATCGCGCGCTGCGTCGCCTGATGGGCGGAGGGAGGCGACTCCTGCGATGCCCGGGCGGGACCCGCGAAGGCGGTGGCCATGACCGCGGCCGCCGCCAGAGCGGCCACGCCGGCCCGTGGTCTCTTCCGTATCGTCATTCACCGCTCCTGAAAGTCGTCCGTACTTGGCTGATTTCGTACCTTGTGCGGTCCGTCGGCGGCACAGTACGTCACCTCGGTGGGGTGCGGGCGGCTCGCGCGGCAAGAGCGCGACGGCGACGCACTGTGAGCCGTACGCCCGGGCGCGCGGGGCCGGAGGGGGCCCGGGGTCGTCCTCGCGCGGCCGCGGTAGCGGCGGCAACCGCGCCCGCCTCCCACCGACTTGGCCGGCGGCAGGGACCGGATCCGGACTCGGGCCTGCCTTCGGCATGACAGGCCTGGCCGCGGGCCACCGGGCGGCATCGTGGCACAGCAGGCCCCCGCGTATGGGGGATCGCGGTGGGGTGCGCATCCGGGCGCGGCGACCGGGCAGCCGGCGAGGGCGCCGCCCTTGTAGCGCTGAGCGCCGTGTCCTTACGGTGACGTGCAACGCCGGGTCGCCACCGGTGCCCGGTGGCCGGTCGAACGGACGCGCCGGTGTCCTGTCGGCCGGACAGCCCGGCGTCCCGTCGACCGGACAACACCCCGGCCGGCGAAACCCTTGCCCGGTGCCCTCCGGCACCGGCCGGCGATACCCCATCGGGAGTCACCCCATGACCGTTAAGGACGGTGCCCGTTGAGCACGAACCCCTTCGACGACGAGGACGGCCGCTTTTACGTTGTCGTCAACGACGAGGAGCAGCACTCCCTGTGGCCGGTTTTCGCCGAGGTACCCGCAGGCTGGCGGACGGTCTTCGGCGAGGCGGCCAGGGCCGAGTGTCTGCAGTACGTCGAGCGGAACTGGACCGACCTGCGCCCCAAGAGCCTGCGGGAGGCCATGGCGGCGGACTGAACGCGCGTAAGATCACGCCGAGTTGACGCGGCACGCGGCGGCGGAGCGTCGGCGCTGCCTGTGACCGACGCCGCCGACGCGAAAGGCCTACGGGGCTACCGGCCTACGGGCCTACGGGCCTACGGGGCTACGGGCCTGCGGGGCTGCGGCACCTGCCCGCTCATCCCGGACCCCGTGACCGCCCGCCGGCGCGCTCGCGGAGCGGGAGCGGACCGGGACGACGCCGCCCGGCCGCACGAACCGGTAACCCCCGGCGGGGGACCCCGCGGCCCACGACGCCCACGGTCGCCCACGGCGTCCATACGCCCACGGCGTCCACAGCGTCCATCCGCCCGGGGCGTCCGGGGCGTCCGGGGCGGTCCGGCGTCCTGTTGCGCGGGTCCGCGCATCTGCCGCTCGCCGGCGCTCGCGCAGTCCATGAGCAGGCCGGCCGACCGGGGAACGGACGACGATCGCCGCCCGGGTGCTCGTCCGAGGGATCGCTCTAGGCCCGGGAAGAAACTCTGAGTTGGGAGATGAAGGTTGTGACGGGGGCTGTGCGAACGGCGAGCAAGTACAAAGCCAGACCGGTGGACAACAGCGGTGAGCCCGCGCAGCGCGATGTGGTCCTGTCGTTCGTGGGGTCACAGGCCACGGTGCAGAAGTCGGGCATGATCTTCCCGCAGAACCTGCCGGAGCAGTCCTGGGAGCGCATCGGCGCCAACCTGCGCGAGCTCGTCAACTCCTCCGCGTGGTGGCTCGCCGACTGGCTGCTCTACGGGGAGGCCACCTACGGGTGGCGGCGGTACAAGGAGGCGATCGAGCGCACCGGGCTCGACTACCAGACCTTGCGCAACTACGCGTGGGTGGCCAGGCGGTTCGAGCACCACCGCAGGCGCGACAGCCTCAGCTTCGCCCACCACGCCGAGGTGACCCGCCTCTCGCCACCGGAGCAGGACTACTGGCTGCGCAAAGCCGAACAGCACAAGTGGTCGCGCAACGAACTGCGCAGGGCGGTTCGCGCCAGCCTGGCCGTGCAGAACGACACGGCCGACATCCCCCCGAGCGGCGGCGACGAGCAGCAACAGGCACCCCAGCCGGCAGCCGCCTCGCAGGGCGCTGAAAAGCGCCAGCCAAAGCTCACCACGCTCACCATCGAGCTGTCCGCCGGCCAACTCGAGTTCTACTCGAAGACGGCTGCCGCGCACGGTCTGCCCGTCGATAAGTGGGTGACCCAGGTGCTCGACACCGCCGATCGGCGCACCGCCACCGCCTAAAGGCCCACCGCCCACAGGCGCCCACCTGACGCGCATCGCCCGCAGGCCCATCGCCCGCAGGCGCACCACCTGACGCGCATCGCCCGCAGGCCCACCGCCCGCAGGCCCATCGCCCGCCGGTCCACCGCCCGCCGGCGCGTCGCCCCAAGGTGGGCGGCGATGCCCCGTTCCCCCGTGGTGCGCCGGCGGCTCGTCCGACCGGACAGACACCCCTTTCACACTCGGAGCCAGTTGATGATCCTTCAGGGAAAGCGGGTCGCCCTGCCCCCGGCGCCCGTCGTCCACAAGCGGTTCGAGGCGCACGCCGAGACCGCCCCCGACGCCGTTGCCGTCTTCTGCGCCGGTGAGCAGGTCACGTACGCGCAACTGGACGCGAAGGCGAACCGGTTCGCGCACTTCCTCGCCGCCCGCGGACACGGCCCAGGCGCGAAGGTCGGGGTCTGTCTCGACTACTCGATCGACATGCTCGTCGCCATCCTGGGCACGCTGAAGGCCGGCGCGGCCTACGTACCGCTCGATCCGGCCTACCCGCCGGCGAGGCTGAAGCTGCTGCTGGGGCAGATCCCCGATCTCGCCCTGATCGTCGCCTCCCAGGCGACCGCCGCGATGGTGGAGTCGGCGGCCGTCGAGGTCGTCGATCTCCAGCAGCTGTCCGACCACCTGGCAGCTCTCCCCGCGACCAGCCCGCAGGTGCGCGTCACCGGGGACGACGTGTGCTACGCCGTCTTCACCTCCGGCTCGACCGGTACGCCCAAGCTGACCGCGGTGCGGCACGAGGGCTGGTTCAACCTGATGAACTGGCTGACCCTGGAGTACGGCCTGCACAGCGGGTCCCACCACCTGGTCGTCAGCGCGTTCGGCTTCGACCTCTCCCAGCGCAGCCTGATGACACCGCTGTTCTGCGGCGCCACCCAGAACCTGATGGCGAGCCGCAACTTCGACGCCCTGATGGCCTACCGGCTGCTCGGCGAGCGCGACATCCGCGTGGTGCACTGCGCCTCCAGCACGCTGTACCTGCTGGTGGACTGGGAGAGGGCCCGCGGCGGGGAGGCGCTGGCCCGCCTGGACTACGTGCTCTTCGGCGGGGAGGCGCTGAAGGCCGAGCGGCTCACCGACTGGGCGCGGCGCGAGGGCAACACGTGCACCCTCCTGCACCAGTACGGCGTCGCCGAGTGCACCGACGTTGCCACCTCCTACGACCTGGCCCGCTACCGGCCCGGCGAACACGACGTCCCGCCGGTCGGCAGGCCGGCCCACAACACCGACATCCACCTCCTGGACGAACACCTGCGCCCCGTCGCGCCGGGCCAGCAGGGCGAGATCTGCATCTGGGGGGCCAGCGTCGGCGCCGGCTACCTGGGCAACGGCCCCGAGAACGCCAAGTTCACCACGATCGACGTCGACGGCGAGCCGCGCAGGGTGTACCGCACGGGGGATCGCGGACAGGTGAACGAGGCCGGCGAACTCGTCGTCCTGGGAAGGATCGACGCGCAGGTCAAGGTGCGCGGCATGCGCATCGACCCCACCGACGTCGAGCGCGCCCTCGCCCGGCTGGCCGGCGTCCGGGAGGCCGCCGTGGTGGTCACCTACACCGACCACGGCGACGCCGAGCTGAACGCGTTCATCGTCCCTGCGGGCGACGACCTCGCCGAGGACGACCTGCGCACCCGCCTCCTGCACACGCTGCCGCGGAACATGGTTCCCACCAGGTTCGCGAATATCCCCCACATTCCGCTGAGCCCGCACGGGAAAGTGGACCGCGCGGCGCTGGCCGACGCATGCCGAAACCAGTACGCCGACAGCGCCGCGAAGGCATAACAGGGGGACGGGCGGGCCTTGATGACAACCGAGAGGACTGTGATGATTGCCGAGAGCGTGCGCGCCATTTGGTGCCGGGAACTCCAGCACGACGACATAGCGGTCGACGATGATTTCTTCGCCCTGGGCGGCCAATCCGTGATCATGGTCAGGATTCAGGGCGCTTTCATGGAGGAGTTGGGCGTCGAGGTCCCGATGGACCAGATGTTCCTCAACTCGACGGTGGCGTCGATCTCGGCGTACATCGAATCCCTGGGCGCGGTAACCCCGTAGCGTCAGGCACCGTCGACGCCCCTGTCGATGCCCGTGTTGATGCCTGCGTTGATGCCTGTGTTGATGTCCTGTGGTGTCCCGCCGGCGAGACACCACACGGCGCCGGCACCCATTCCCCTGGCGGACGTTCTATTTATTCCGCCAGTTCGGGTCGGCTAGCATCGAATTCATGCCCCCCGGCGGCTATTTCGTCCGCCGTATCGATCGCACGCCCCACCGCCATGGAATTTCCGGCCGCGGCCGCATCGGGCTTTAAAAACCAACTGGTAAGAGAGGCGCCATGTACGACGTCATTGTCATAGGTGCCCGTTGTGCGGGTTCGCCGACGGCCATGCTCTTCGCGCGGCAGGGTTACCGCGTCCTGCTCCTGGAGAAGGCGCGGTTCCCGCAGGACACGCTGTCCTCGCACTACATCCACCAGCCGGGCGTGGCGCTGCTGCATCAGTGGGGGCTGCTCGACAAGCTCCGCGACGTGGGCTGCCGGCCGATCAACCACGAGAGCTACCAGGGCCTCGGAGTCCGCCTCGACGGCTTCTCCCTGCCGGTCGACGGCCAGCGCACCACCTACGCGCCCAGGCGCTTCGTCCTCGACCCGATCCTCGCGGACGGCGCCGTGGCGGCCGGTGTGGACTTCCGTGAGGGCTGCGCCGTGGGTGATCTCCTCTTCGAGGACGACCGGGTCGTCGGAGTGCGGTACACGACACCCGGCGGCGCCGAGGCCACCGACCGGGCGCGCCTGGTCGTCGGCGCGGACGGCATGCGCTCAACCGTGGCCCGCAAGGCGGGCGCGCCCCACGTCATCGAGCACCCGCGGATGACATGCGTCTACTACAGCTACTGGGCCGGTGTTCCCGCCGGCTTCGAGCTGTACGAGCGGCCGGGGCGCTGGGTCGCCGCCCTGCCCACCAACGACGACCTCACGCTGATCATGACCTACTTCCCGCAGGACGAGTACAACGAGGTCCGCAAGGCGGTCGAACCCTCCTACCTCGAAGCCGTCCGCACCACGGCCCCCGAGCTGTACGAGCGGATGTCGGCGGGCAACCGCGCGGAGCAGATGTACGGCACCGGCCACCAGGAGAACTACTTCCGCAAGGCCTACGGGCCCGGCTGGGCACTGGTCGGTGACGCGGTCCACCACAAGGACTCCATCACCGCCCGCGGTATCACCGACGCCTTCCTCCAGGCCCAGTCCCTCACCCGGTACATCGGGGAGCACCTGCACGACGACACCGCCCTCAAGGCGGCGCTCAGGGCCTACGAGAACGACCTGGGCAACGACGCCCTCAGCCTCTACCAGGGCGTCCTGAACGTGGCCGAACTCAAGCCCGAGGGGCGCACGGAGATGCTGCGCAAACTGGTCGGCCACCAGGAGCTGATCGACCGGTACTTCTCGACGACGTCGGGCGCGATCTCCCTCGACGACTTCTACAACGCCGAACTCCTGACGGTACTCGATCAGAACTGAGTGGCGGATTGCCCCCAGGTAGTCCTGCCGATATTGGAGAAACAATGATCCCGTTGTCGTTCGCGCAGCGCCGGCTGTGGTTCGTGGACCGGTTCGAAGGCCCCTCGCCGACCTACAACGGCGCTTTCGCCCTGCACCTGACCGGTGAGCTGAACGTGGACGCGCTCCAGGCGGCGCTCCACGACGTCATCGACCGCCATGAGGTCCTGCGCACGGTCATCGTCGAGGACGACGACGGCGTCCCGCACCAGCAGGTCCTGCCCCGCGGCCACCAGCCGTTCGACCTGCCGGTCATCGAGGTCACCCCACAGCAGCGGGCCCAGGCCATCGACGAGGTCGCCAAGCAGACCTTCGACCTGGCCGCCGACGTGCCCATCCGCGCCCGGCTGGTGCGGTGCGCCCAGCGCGAGCACACCCTGGTGCTCGTGGTCCACCACATCGCCCTGGACGGGGAATCCCTCGGACCGCTGCTGCGCGACCTCACAGCCGCCTACGCGGCCCGAAGGCAAGGCGGCGCCCCGCTGTGGGAGCCGCTGCCGGTCCAGTACGCCGACTACACGCTGTGGCAGCAGGACGTACTCGGTGACGAAGCCGACCCCGACAGCCTGGCCGCCAGGCAACTGGCCTACTGGCGAGGCGCCCTGGCCGACCTGGCGCAGCCACTGGCCCTGCCCACCGACCGCCCGCGCCCCAGAGTGATGAGCTCGCGCGGCGATCTCGTCCAGTTCCCCATCGACGCCGACCTGCTCGCAGCCGTGGAGAAACTGGCCGCGCAGCAGGACACCACCGTCTCGATGGTCATGCAGTCGGCGCTGGCGGTGCTCCTGCACCACCTCGGCTGCGGCGACGACGTGCCCCTCGGCGCGCCGATCGCCGGCCGCACCGACGAGGAACTGCGCGACCTCGTCGGGTTCTTCGTCAACACCTGGGTACTGCGCGTCGACCTCTCCGGCAACCCCACCTTCCTCCAGCTGCTGAAGCGGGTACGGGACCGGGCCCTGGCCGCGTACGACAACCAGGACATGCCCTTCGAACGCCTGGTGGAGCTCCTCAACCCGGACCGGTCCACCGCCTACCACCCCTTCTTCCAGGTGATGCTCGCCTGGCAGGAACCCCTGGGCGCCCTGGAATTCGCCGGCCTCACGGTCGAGTCCCAGACGCTGGAGACCGCGACCGCCAAGTTCGACCTGTTCTTCAACATGATCCCCAACGGCTCGGGCGGGGCGGGAGTCCGTCTGGAATACGCCACCGACCTCTTCGACAGGGACACCGCCCAGGCCCTCGCGGACCGGTTCGTACGCGTCCTTGGCCAGCTCACGGCCGACGCGCAGCGCAGCATCGGCGCCATCGACGTCCTCGACGCGGCCGAACGCGACCGTGTGCTCACCGCCTTCAACGAGCACACCGACGCTGCGGCGCCGTGCGAGCTGACCATCCCCGAACTGTTCGAAAACCAGGTGGCCAAGACACCCGACGCCCCGGCGATCGTGTGCGACGAACGGACCTTGACCTACCGGGAGCTCGACGAGAGGGCCAACAGCGTCGCCTGGGAACTGGCCCGCCGCGGCGCCGGACCCGAAGACCTGGTGGTGCTGGCACTGCCGCGCACCGAGGACCTGGTGGTCGGCCTGCTCGGGATCCTCAAGTCCGGCGCCGGCTACCTGCCGATGGACCCGCAGTACCTCGCCGGACGGGCACGGACCGTACTGTCCGAAGCACGCCCGCGTTTCGCGCTCACCGACACCGCGACCTGGCCCGACCTCCCGGCCGGCGACATGTCACACATCAACCTCGACCACCGCACGCAATGGCAGGCGCCCCCCGGGCCGCTGGACAACACCAGCCGCACCACCCCGCTGGGCCCGGACAACCTGGCCTACGTGATGTACACCTCCGGCTCCACGGGCACACCGAAGGGCGCCGCGATCACCCACCGCGGTGTCGTCAACGGCGTACGGGAACTGGCACGCGTCCTTGACCCGCAGCCCGGCTGGAAGATACTGGCCGCCACCTCGATCAACTTCGACGTCTCGGTGTTCGAGCTGCTGACCACCCTGTCCACCGGCGGCACGGCCGAGGTCGTGGCCAACGCGCTGACGCTCGCAGAACGCGACAGCTGGGACGGCCACGTCATCAGCGCCGTCCCCTCCGTCCTGGGCGAGCTGGCCGGGCACCTGGACAAGACCACCGACGTACGCACGGTCGTCTTCGCCGGCGACGTCCTGCCGGCCCGGCTGGTACGCCAGGTGCGCCAGGCCCTGCCCGACGCGCGGATCGTCAACTCCTACGGCCAGAGCGAGAGCTTCTACGCCACCACCTTCAGCCTCGCCGCGTCCCAGGAGTGCGCCCACAGCGACGTCGCGCCCATCGGAACCCCCCTGGGCAACATGCGCGCCTACGTGCTGGGCCCGGGACTCACCCCCGCCCCCCAAGGCGTGATCGGTGAACTGTACGTGGCCGGCACCTGCCTGGGCCGCGGCTACCACGGCCGCCCCGGCCTGACCGCCGAGCGCTACCTCGCCAGCCCGTTCGGCCCCGCGGGCGAGCGGATGTACCGCACGGGCGATCTGGCCCGCTGGAACGCGGCCGGCCAGCTGGAGTGCCTGGGCCGCGGCGACGGCCAGGTCAAGGTCCGCGGCTTCCGCATCGAGACGGCCGAGGTCGAAGCGGCGCTCACCCTGCACCCCGGGATCAGCCAGGCCGTGGTGATCAGCCGTGAGGTGCCCACGGGCGGGCGCCGGCTCGTCGCCTACGTGGTGCACACCGGCGAAGGAGGCGTCGGTGACGACGGCGCCGGCGGCATCGGCGATGTGGATGTGCAGTCCGGAGCCTCGGCCGCCGAGCTGCGCAAGTTCCTCGCCACACGGCTGCCCGACTACATGGTGCCCTCCGCCTTCGTGGCCGTCGGCCGGCTGCCGCTGGGACCGACCGGCAAGCTGGACCGCTCGGCACTGCCCGAACCGGAATTCCTGGGCGAGGCCTACCGGCAGCCCCGCACCGACGCCGAGAAAATCATCACCGCGGCGTACGCGGACGTCCTCGGCGTGGAGCGGGTCGGTATCGACGACGACTTCTTCGCGGTGGGCGGCGACAGCCTGCGCTCCATCCAGGTGGTGGCGCGGGCCCGGGCGCGGGGCCTGAACCTCAGCACGCGGGAGATCTTCGAGTGCCGCACGGCGGCCCGGCTGGCCGAGGTGGCCGCCAACCGGCGCCACGAGGTGCCCGCGCTGGCGGAGCTGGAGGGCGGCGGCGTCGGAGAGATGGCGCTGGCGCCGGTGGCACGGCACGTGTTCGCCCACGGCGGCGCGATGAACCGTTTCGCCATGTCGATGGTGCTGGAGCTGCCCGCCGGCATCGAGGAAAGCCAACTGGCCGCGACGCTGGACGCCGTACTGGACCGCCACGACCTCCTGCGCGCACAGCTGGTGGGCGGCGCGCAGCCCCGTCTCCTCGTGCGTCCGCCAGGCGCCGTGCGGGCGGCGGACCTGATCCACCGCGTCCCCGTCACCGGCCACTGGCAGGACCCCGCCGCACTGAAGGCGGCGAAGACGGAACTGGAAGCCTCCGCCGACCGGCTCGACCCGCGGGCCGGGACCGTCGCGGACTTCGTCTGGTTCGCCGCCGACTCCGGCGCCGGCAGGCTCCTCGTGGTGCTGCACCACCTGGTCGTCGACGGCGTGTCCTGGCGCATCCTCATGTCGGACCTCGCCGAGGCCTGGCAGCAAGTCCGCTGCGGCCAGACGCCCGAGCTGCCCGAGGTCGCCACCTCGGCCCGCCGCTGGGCGGCGGCGCTGGAGTCCGAGGCCCTCTCCCCCCAGCGGGAGGACGAACTGGACCACTGGCGCGACGTGCTCGAGTCGCCCAACCTCCCCCTGGGCGAGCGGGCGTTCGACCCGGCCGTGGACGTGATGTCCACCCTGGACACCGTGCGCGTGCAGCTGCCCGCCGACATCACCGAGGCCGTACTGACCACGCTTCCCGCCGCGTTCAAGGCCACCGGCACCGACGTCCTGCTCGCCGCGCTCGCCCTCGCCGTCAACCACTGGCGCGGGGACGACCGCTCGATGCTGGTCCGCCTGGAGGGCCACGGCCGCCAGGAGGACGCCGTCCCCGGCGCCGACCTCTCGCGCACCGTCGGATGGTTCACCAGCATGTACCCGGCCCGCATCGACGTGCGGGGCGTGGACCTGCCCGACGCGATGGCCGGCGGCCCCGCCGCCGCAAAGGCGGTCAAACTGGTCAAGGAGCAGCTGCGCGGCGTCCCGGACAAGGGCCTGGGCTACGGCCTCCTGCGCTGGCTGAACCCCGAGACCACGCCACAGCTCGAGCAGTACGCGGCGCCGCAGATCGGCTTCAACTACCTCGGCCGGATCTCCGGCACCGACGTGCCCGAACACCTGCGCGCCCAGGGATGGATACCGGCCGACTGGTCCTCCGAGCTGATCCCGATGCCCGACCCCGACCTGCCCGCGCTGTCCGCGCTGGAGGTCAACTCGGTCGTCACCGACACCGCCGACGGCACACAACTGCAGGCCGCCTTCATGTTCCCCACCGGCGTCCTGTCCCGCGAGCGGACGGCCGAACTGGCCGAGCTGTGGGTCAAGGTCCTGCACGGCATGGCCGCACACGCCGCCCGCCCCGGCACCGGCGGACTCACCCCCTCCGACACCCCCCTGGTCACAGTGGGGCAGGACGAGATCGACCAGTGGCAGGAACGCTACGGCCGCCTCGTCCAGATCTGGCCGCAAGGCCCGGGCCAGTCCGGCATCCAGTTCCAGGCCGCGCTCGCCGACGGCACCTTCGACGTCTACCACATGCAGTTCCTGCTGCACCTGACCGGACACGTGGACCCGGCCCGCATGCGAGCGGCAGGCCAAGCCCTCCTTCAGCGCTACCCCAACCTGCGCTCGGCGTTCCTCGCCGGAGCCGACGGCGAACCGGTCCAGGTCGTCGCGGAACACGTCGCCCTACCCTGGCGGCACCTGGACCTGACCCATCTCGCCGAGGCCGAACAGGACACGGCCATCGACCAGGCCCTGGCCGACGACCGGGCCGAGCAGCTCGACCCCTCCCGGCCGCCGCTGCTGCGCCTGGCCCTGCTCACCTGCGGGCCGCACAAGGCCAAACTCATCATCACCGCGCACCACACCCTCTTCGACGGCTGGTCCTCACCGCTGGTGATCAAGGACCTGGTCCGGCTGTACGCCGGGACCGAGGAACTCGCCCCGGTCCGCAGCTACGGCGACTACCTGGGCTGGCTGTCCCAGCAGGACCGGGACGCATCAGCCGCCCGCTGGAAGGAAGAACTCGACGGATTCGAGCAGCCGACCCTGCTGGCCGCCGACCTCCCCACCAAAGGCGAGGCGTCCCGCCTGGGCCGCGTCGAGGTTCCGCTGTCGATCGACCAGGGCCGCGAACTCGCCCGCCGCGCCGCCCAACTGGGCGTCACCCTCAACACGCTCCTGCAGGGCGCCTGGGCGGTCCTGCTCTCGAAACTGACCGGGCAGCACGACGTGGTGTTCGGCGCCGCCGTCAACGGCCGCCCCGCCGACCTGGCCGGATCCGACGAGATGGTCGGCCTGTTCATCAACACCCTGCCCACCCGCGTCCGCTGCCGCCCCCACCAGAGCGTGGGCGAGGTCATCACCGACCTGCAGGACCGGCAGATCTCCCTGCTCGACCACCACTACTACCCGCTGGCCGACATCCAGCGCGGCGTCGGCCTGCCCTCCCTCTTCGACACGATCGTCGTCTTCGAGAACTACCCGATCGACCGCGAGGGCATGGTCGAGGCGAACGACTCGGCGGGCTTCACCATCGACGCCATCCGGCCCTTCGCCGGCTCCCACTACCCCCTCACCCTCAACTCCTCCGACCCCTACCTGCGCCTCTCCCTCGACTACCAGACCAACCTCTACGAACGCGACACGGCCCAGGAGATCGCCGCCCGCCTCGTCCGGGTCCTGGAGCAGATCCTCAAGGACCCGCACACGCCCGTCGGCGCGCTTCAGGTGCTCTCGGAGCAGGAACGCGACCGGCTGGTCAGGGGGATCAATGAGACGGCCCATCCGGTGGCGGCGGGCACTTTGCCGGGCGCGTTCGAGGCTCAGGTGGAGCGCACCCCTGAACGGGTGGCGCTGATCGGCGAGCGGGAAAGGCTGACCTACGCCGAGTTCAACCGGCGCGCCAACCGGCTGGCGCACTGGCTGCTCGAGCAGGGCGCCGGACCCGAACGGCTCGTTGCCGTGAAGATCCCCCGCTCCGTCGACCTGATGGTGGCGATCTACGCGGTGGTCAAGGCCGGCGCGGCCTACCTGCCCCTGGACACCGAGCTGCCCGAGGACCGGATACGGCGCGTCCTGGACAGCGCCGAACCCCTGCTCGTCCTCGACGAGACGCTTCCCGACGTGTCCGGATACCCGGAGGCGAACCCGCAGCGGGCACTGTCGCCGGACCACGCCGCGTACGTCATCTACACCTCCGGCTCCACCGGGCGTCCCAAGGGGGTGCAGGTGGCGCACCGGTCGATCATGAACCGGCTCGCGTGGGGACTCGCGCACTTCGACGTCGGCGAGCAGGACCGGGTGCTGCTGAGCACGACGGCCAGCTTCGACGTGTCGGTGCCGGAGATCTTCGCGCCGCTCCAGGTTGGTGCCGCCGTCGTCATCGCACGCCCCGACGGGCGCCGCGACCCGGCCTACCTCGCCGAGTTGATCCGGCGCGAGCAGGTCACCGGCGCGGACTTCGTGCCCTCCCTGCTGGAGGTGTTCGTCAACGAGCCCGCGGCCAAGGCGTGCACGAGCCTGCGCTGGATCGAGGTCGCCGGTGAGGCGTTCTTGCCCGCCCTGGCCAACAAGGTCTGCGAGGTCCTGCCCGGCTGCGCGGTGCACAACCTCTACGGGCCCACCGAGGCCTCCGTCGAGGTCACCGCATGGCAGCACCTGCCCGGCGCCGACCGGGTACCGATCGGCGCACCGGTGTGGAACACCCAGGTCTACGTCCTGGACGCCGCCCTGCGCCCGGTCGCCCCGGGCGTCACCGGCGAGCTGTACCTGGCCGGCACCGGACTCGCCCGCGGCTACCTCGGCCAAAGCGATCTGACCGCCAGCCGGTTCGTCGCCTGCCCCTACGGCCGGCCCGGCACCCGCATGTACCGCACCGGCGACCTCGTACGCTGGAACCGGGACGGCCAGGTCGAATACATCGGCCGCTGCGACTTCCAGGTCAAACTCCGCGGCTTCCGCATCGAACTCGGCGACATCGAGCAGGCGATCGCCGCGCACGCGGACGTCGACAGTGCCGTGGCCCTGGTGCGGGAGGACCGCCCCGGTGACCAGCGGCTGGTCGCGTACGTGGTGCCGGCGGGCGGCAAGGCCCCGGCCCAGCTGAACCTCACCGCCCTGACGGACCTGGCCCGCGAGAGCCTGCCGCAGTACATGGTTCCCTCGGCGATCGTGCCGCTCGCCGAGCTCCCCTCGACGCCGAGCGGGAAGCTCGACCGCAAGGCGCTTCCCGCCCCGGACCTCCCCACCGAGGCCGTGACCGGACGAGGACCGCGCAACCACAACGAGGAAGTCCTCTGCCGGCTGTTCACCGAACTGCTGGGCGCGCAGGAGATCGGCATCGACGCCGACTTCTTCGACCACGGCGGGCATTCGCTGCTGGCCACCCGACTCATCGGCCGCATACGCAACGAGCTCAACGTCGACGTGAAAGTCACGACGGTATTCCGCAGCCCGACCGTCGCCAAACTGGCCGCCCAGATCGAGGAACTGGCCACGTCGAACCGCCCCCAGCTGCGCCCCCAGCTGCGCCCCCAGCTGGGCCAGATGACCGTTCAGGAGAAGCGTCGATGATCCCGTTGTCCTTCGCCCAGCGCAGGATGTGGTTCCTCCACCGTCTGGAAGGCCCGTCCTCGACCTACAACATCCCCTTCGTGCTGCGCCTGGACGGGTCGCTGGACACCGCGGCGCTGGCCGCGGCGGTCACCGATGTCGCACACCGGCACGACAGCCTGCGCACCCTGGTCGTGGAGAACGCGGACGGCACGCCGGAACAACGGGTCCTGTCCCCGCATGAGGCGGCCCCGCAGTTCCAGGTCATCGACGTCGCCGCCGACGCGCTCGACGCCACCTTGCACCAGACCCTGTCCCAAGGTTTCGACCTGGAGGCGGAACTGCCCCTGCGGACCACCGTGTTGCGCCTTGCCCCGCAGGAACACGTCGTGGCGTTCGTGTTCCACCACATCGCCGCCGACGGCTCCTCCATGGCGCCGTTCCTGCGGGACCTGGTCTCGGCGTACTCGGCCCGCCACAGCGCAAGCGCACCGCAGTGGACGCCGCTGCCGGTCCAGTACAAGGACTACACGCTGTGGCAGCGGCAACTGCTGGGCGAGGACGGCGATCGCGAGAGCGTCGCCGCGCCACAACTGGCCTACTGGCGCCGCGAACTGGACGAGGTGCCGCAGCCGGTGCAGCTGCCGCTGGACCGGCCCCGGCCGGCGGTGGTCAGCCACCGCGGCGGCCACGTCGAATTCCTCCTTCAGTCCGACCTGGTCTCCGCACTCGGCAAGCTGGCCGCCGACCGCGGCGCCACGGCACCGATGGTGGCCCAGGCCGCACTGGCCGTGCTGCTGAACAAGCTCGGCGCCGGCGAGGACGTCACGATCGGCAGCCCGATCGAGGGCCGCACCGACGAGGCCCTGGCCGACCTGATCGGCTTCTTCGTCAACACCTGGGTACTGCGCGCCGACCTGTCGAAGAACCCGTCGTTCAGCGATGTGCTGGAGCAGGTACGGGACAAGGCCCTGGCCGCGTACGACAACCAGGACGTTCCCTTCGAGCGGCTGGTGGAACTGCTCAACCTGGAGCGTTCCACCTCCTACCCGCCACTGTTCCAGGTGATGCTGGCCTGGCAGTTCGTGTGGCCCGAGATCGAGATGCCGGGGCTGCGGGTCACCCCCATCCCGGCCGGCACCGACACCGCCAAGTTCGACCTCTTCTTCAACATCGTCCCGGACGCCCACGGGCGCGCGCACGGGCGGCTGGAGTACTCGGCGGCGGTGTTCGACCACAGCACGGCCGTCGCCATCGTCGACCGGCTCGTACGCATCCTGCACCAGGTGACCGCCGACCCGGCCCTGCGCCTGGGGGACGTCGACGTACTACAGCCGGCCGAACGCGACCGGCTGCTCCTGGAGTGCAACGACACCGCCCATCCGGTGGCGGCGGGCACGTTGCCGGGCGCGTTCGAGGCTCAGGTGGAGCGCACCCCTGAACGGGTGGCGCTGATCGGCGAGCGGGAAAGGCTGACCTACGCCGAGTTCAACCGGCGGGCGAACCGGCTGGCGCACTGGCTGCTCGAGCAGGGCGCCGGACCCGAGCGGCTCGTTGCCGTGAAGATCCCGCGCTCCGTCGACCTGATGGTGGCGATCTACGCGGTGGTCAAGGCCGGCGCGGCCTACCTGCCCCTGGACACCGAGCTGCCCGAGGACCGGATACGGCGCGTCCTGGACAGCGCCGAACCCCTGCTCGTCCTCGACGAGACGCTTCCCGACGTGTCCGGGTACCCGGAGGCGAACCCGCAGCGGGCGCTGTCGCCGGACCACGCCGCGTACGTCATCTACACCTCCGGCTCCACCGGGCGTCCCAAGGGTGTGCAGGTGGCGCACCGGTCGATCATGAACCGGCTCGCGTGGGGACTCGCGCACTTCGACGTCGGCGAGCAGGACCGGGTGCTGCTGAGTACGACGGCCAGCTTCGACGTGTCGGTGCCGGAGATCTTCGCGCCGCTCCAGGTTGGTGCCGCCGTCGTCATCGCACGCCCCGACGGGCGCCGCGACCCGGCCTACCTCGCCGAGTTGATCCGGCGCGAGCAGGTCACCGGCGCGGACTTCGTGCCCTCCCTGCTGGAGGTGTTCGTCAACGAGAGCGCGGCCAAGGCGTGCACGAGCCTGCGCTGGATCGAGGTCGCCGGTGAGGCGTTCTTGCCCGCCCTGGCCAACAAGGTCTGCGAGGTCCTGCCCGGCTGCGCGGTGCACAACCTCTACGGGCCCACCGAGGCCTCCGTCGAGGTCACCGCATGGCAGCACCTGCCCGGCGCCGACCGGGTACCGATCGGCGCACCGGTGTGGAACACCCAGGTCTACGTCCTCGATGCCGCCCTGCGCCCGGTCGCCCCGGGCGTCACCGGCGAGCTGTACCTGGCCGGCACCGGACTCGCCCGCGGCTACCTCGGCCAGACGGACCTGACCGCCAGCCGGTTCGTCGCCTGCCCCTACGGCCGGCCCGGCACCCGCATGTACCGCACCGGCGACCTCGTACGCTGGAACCGGGACGGCCAGGTCGAATACATCGGCCGCTGCGACTTCCAGGTCAAACTCCGCGGCTTCCGCATCGAACTCGGCGACATCGAACAAGCACTGACCGCACACCCCGGTGTGGCACAGGCCACCGTCGTCGTACGTGAAGACCACACGGGCGACAAACGCCTCGTCGGCTACGTGGTGCCCGAGCCCGACGCCGCCGTAGCGGACGCAGACGACCAACAGGACGACTGGCGCCAGCTCTACGACGACAGCTACCGCGCCTCCCAGGACGAGGCCTGGGGCGAGGACTTCCAGATGTGGACCTCCTCGTACGACGGCGAGCCGATCGCGCGCGAGCAGATGCGGGAGTGGCGGGACGCGGCGGTGGCACAGGTGCTGCGGTTCGCGCCGCGCCGGGTGCTGGACATCGGTGTGGGCTCCGGCCTGCTGATGGCGAAGATCATCGGAGAGGTCGAGGAGTACTGGGGCACCGACATCTCCGCCCCCGTGGTGGAACGGATCCGGGCACAGGCCGAGCAGGCCGGTTACGGGCAGCGGGTCCACCTGAGCGCCCGCACGGCCGATGACCTGTCCGACCTGCCACGCGGCCGGTTCGACACCATCGTGCTGAACTCGGTGGCGCAGTACTTCCCCAGCGCCGAATACCTCGACCAGGTGCTGCGCCAGGCCATGGAACTCCTCGCGCCGGGCGGCCGCGTCATCGTCGGTGACGTCCGCAACGCCGCAACCTTGCGCGTTCTGCTGACCGCGGTGCAGCGTGCGGCACGCCCGCACGCCTCGCACGAGGAACTGCGCACGCTGGTGGAGAAGGAACTGCTCGCCGAGCGGGAGCTGGTCCTGGCCCCGGAGTGGTTCACCCAGTGGGCACGCGAGCGATCCGTCGCCGCCGACATCCGCCTCAAGCAAGGCCAGGCACACAACGAACTGACCCGGCACCGCTACGAGGTCATCCTGCACAAGGCGCCCGCCGAGGTGACCGACCTGAGCGAGGTGCCCTCGGTGCCGTGGGGCGGACAACTCTCCGCCCTGGCCGACCTGGCCGCCCTTGAAGACCGGGTGGGAGCCGGACCGGTGCGGGTGGCCGGCATACCCAACGCGCGGCTGGCCGAGGAGGCCGCCGTGGCCGTCGCGGCAGGTCTCCTCGACCCGGCGTCCCTGCCCGGCACACCACTGGATCCGCACGACCTGCTCCGGTGGGCCCGTGAGCACGGACGCGACGCCGTCCTGACCTGGTCGGGCGAGGACACGCGCTGCTTCGACGCCGTGCTGCTGCCCCAGCAGCCGGCCGGAGCGCGGGGCGTCACGGGCGCGTTCGTTCCCGCCCCGGCCGGCCGGCGGATCCTGGCGAACGCCCCCGCCCTGGCCAAGTCGATCGGTCCGCTGCTCGCCGAGCTGCCCGACTACCTGCGCGGCTGTCTTCCCCCCTACATGGTGCCCGCCGCGGTCGTGCCGCTCTCGGAGATACCGCTGACCCCCAGCGGGAAACTGAACCGGCGCGTGCTGCCGCCACCGGACTACGCACAGACCTCCACCGGCCGGGCACCGCGCAACCAGCTCGAGGAGACCTTCTGCGCGCTGTTCGCCGAAGTCCTCGGCCTGCAGACGGTCGGCATCGACGACGACTTCTTCACCACCGGCGGAGACAGCATCCGCTCCATCCAGATCGTCGCCCGGGCCAGAGCACGCGGCGTCACGATCAGCACCCGGGAGATCTTCGAGCACCGCACGGTCGCGCGGCTCGCGGAACTGGTCGAAGGACGCCAAGAGGAACGCGTGACGCTGGCCGAGCTGCCCGGCGGCGGCGTCGGCTGGGCCCCGCTGACCCCGATGGCGGCGCACGTCCTCGCACTGGGCGCAGGCATCGGCCGGTTCTCCATGTCCGGGATGCTGACCCTGCCCCAGGACATCGACCGTGCCGGGCTGCTCGCCACGCTGCGAACCGTCCTGGACCGCCACGACGTACTGCGCTCCAGCCTCGACCGCACCCAGCCGGGCCTGCGGATCGAGCCGCCCGGCAGCGTGGACCCCGCCGCACTGCTGCGCGAGGTCCCCTACGCCGACGCCGACGTGCACGCCGAACTCGACGCGGCCGCGGGCCGGCTGGACCCCGACGCGGGTGTCATGGCGCAGTTCGTGTGGTTCACCTCCGACACCGGCGCCGGCCGGCTGCTGATCGTGCTGCACCACCTGGTCGTCGACGGGGTGTCGTGGCGGATCCTGCTGCCGGACCTGGTCTCGGCCTGGCAGCAGGTCCGCGACAACCGCACCGCGCAGCCCGCCCGGGCGGGCACCTCGCTGCGCCGGTGGGCGCATGCCCTGGCCGAGGAGGCGGCCAGCCCACAGCGGGTGGCACAGCTGCCGGTGTGGCAGCAGATCCTGCGCGCGGACGAACCCGTGCTGGGAGCACGCCCACTGGACCCGGCGCGTGATGTCTCCTCCACCGTGGACACGGTCCGCGTCCAGGTCCCGGCCCAGGTCACGCACACCCTGCTGACCACCGTGCCCGCCGTGTTCCGCGGCCGGCCCGACGACGGGCTGCTGGCCGGCCTCGCGCTGGCCCTGGCCCGCTGGCGCCAGATACGCGGCACATCCGGGACCTCGGCACTGGTACGGATGGAAGGACACGGCCGCGAAGAGCACCTGGTACCCGGCGCGGACCTCTCCAGCACCATCGGATGGTTCACCTCCCTGTTCCCGGTGCGCCTGGACCTGGCCGACCTCGACATCGCCGACGCGTTCGCCGCCGGCCCCACCGCCGGCGACGCGATCAAGACCGTCAAGGAACAGCTGCGAGCGGTCCCCGACAACGGCATCGGCTACGGCCTGCTGCGCCACCTCAACCCCGACACCGCCGCCGCGCTGGCCACCGCACCCGAGCCGCAGATCGGGTTCAACTACCTCGGCCGGACCTCCAGCGCGGACATCCCCGAAGAACTGCGCGGCCTGGGCTGGACACCGGACACCACCCACCAGGACCTCATCGCCGCTCCCAACGCGGACATGCCGGTGCTCTCCGCGCTGGAGATCAACGCGGTGGCGGGCGCCACCGAGGACGGCGACCAGCTGACCGCCTACTTCGCCTTCCCCACCGGTGTCCTCTCCCGCCAGGAGGTCACCGAACTGGCCGCCCTGTGGGTCCAGGCACTGACCGCCCTGGCCCAGCACGCCACCACACCCGACGCCGGCGGACTGACCCCCACCGACGCACCCCTGGTCGCCGTGAGCCAGCAGGAGATCGACACCTGGGAAACCCGGTTCGGCAAGCTCACCGAGATCTGGCCGACGACCCCGGCGCAGTCCGGGATCCTCTTCCACACCATGCTCGCCGAATCCTCCTTCGACGCCTACCACATGCAGCTGGTGTTCCACCTCTCCGGAGACGTCGACCCCGAACGGATGCGCCGGGCCGGGCAGGCCCTGCTGGAGCGCTACACCAACCTCCGCGCGGCGTTCGTCAACCGGGCCGACGGCGAGATCGTCCAAGCGGTCCCCGCGCGCGGGGTGACCCTGCCCTGGCAGCACCTCGACCTGACGGCGGCCGGCGAAAGCGAGCGAACCGAAACCTTCGAGGCCTTCCTCACCCAGGACCGGGCCGCCCACTTCGACACCAGCACCCCACCACTGATGCGACTGGCCCTCGCCGTCCTGGAACCCGGCCGGGCCGAACTCGTCGTCACCGCCCACCACGTGCTGTTCGACGGCTGGTCCATGCCCTTGCTGATGCGCGACCTGCTGCTGCTCTACGCATCCCACGGCGACGCGGCCGCTGTGCCCGCAACCCGCAGCTACGGCGACTTCCTGGCCTGGCGCGCCCGCCAGGACAGGGACGAAGCGGCACGGGCATGGGCGGCCGAACTCGACGGCATCCAGGAGCCGACCCTGCTGGCCCCCGGCGCCCAGGGCGCCGGCGACGACGGCCTCCACCAGGTCGAATTCACCCTCCCCGAAGGCCTGTCGGACCAACTGGGCCGGCGCGCCGCCGAACTGGGCGTCACCATCAACACCATGGTCCAGGGCGCCTGGGCACTGCTCCTCGGCCAGCTCACCGGCCGCCAGGACCTCCTCTTCGGCGCCACCGTCTCCGGACGCCCGCCCGCGGTGAGCGGCGTCGAGACGATGGTCGGGATGTTCATCAACACCCTGCCCGTCCGCGTCCAGTACACCCCCGGCGACACCCTCGCCGAGGTCCTTAACCGCCTCCAGAGCCGCCAGGCCCGCCTCCTGGACCACCACCACTACGGCCTCACCGAGATCCAGCAGGCCACCGGCCTGCCCTCCCTCTTCGACACCCTGGTCGTCTTCGAGTCCTACCCCGTCGACCAGGAGGGCCTGTCCGCCGCCACCGCGGCCGCCGACGGGATCGCCTTCACCGGCCTGCGCCCCACCAACGGCACCCACTACCCGCTGGCCCTGATGGCAGCCGCCGACCCGCACCTCCAGTTCATCCTCCAATACGCGCCCGGCGTCTTCGACCGCGACACGGTGCAGGCGCACGCGGCCCGCCTCGTACGCGTCCTCGGGCAACTGGCGGCCACCCCCGAGCTGAAGGTCGCACAGCTCGACACCCTGGAGCCGGCCGAACGCGAGCGACTCCTCGTCGAGTTCAACGACACCCACGCCCCCACCCCCGACATCACGATCACCGGCCTCCTCGAGGCGCAGGCGGCACGGACCCCCGATGAGGTCGCCGTGATCGCCGAGGGCCACTGCCTCACCTACCGCGAGGTCCACACCCGGGCCGATCGCCTGGCAGCCGAACTCGCCGGCCGCGGCGTGGGCCCGGAGTCGGTGGTCGCGGTGTCGCTGCCACGCTCGGCGGACCTGGTCGTCGCCCTCCTCGCGGTCCTCAAGGCCGGCGGCGCCTACCTGCCCATCGACCCCAAGTACCCCAGCCACCGCCTGAAGACCATCCTCGAAGAAGCCCGCCCGCACCTGGTCCTGACCGACTCCGCGACCGCCCCCGCGCTGCCCGAACACCAGGCCCCCGACGTCTTCCTCGACACGCTCGACCTGCCCGCACACCACACCGGCCCCCAACCGCCGCTCCACCCGCAGCAACTGGCGTACGTCATGTACACCTCCGGCTCCACGGGCCGGCCCAAGGGCGTCGCCATCACCCACGGATGCGTGGTCAACGGCGTGCTGCGGCTCGCCACCCAGGCCGGCATGGCACCGGGCAAGCGGCTCCTGGCGGGCACCTCGATCAACTTCGACGTGTCGGTGTTCGAGATCTTCACGACCCTCGCCACCGGCGGCGTCCTCGAACTGGTCCGCGACGTCCTGGTCCTGGGCGAGCGGGAAGCCTGGAGCGGCAGCGTCATCTCCACCGTCCCCTCCGCCTTCGCCGAACTCGTCGACCACATCCGCGACCGCACCAGCGTGGAGACACTCGTCTTCGCCGGCGAAGCCCTGCCCTCCTCCCTCATCGACACGGCGCACGCCGCCTTCCCCGGTGTACGGATCATCAACGCCTACGGGCAGAGCGAGTCGTTCTACGCCACCACCTTCACCGTCCCCGACACGACCCAGGACCAGGCGGGCAGCGCACCGCTCGGCACCCCGCTCGGCAACATGCGGGCCTACGTCCTTGGCCCCGCCCTGACCCCCCTCCCGCCGGGCGCGGTCGGCGAACTGTACGTCGGCGGAAACGTGGGCCGCGGATACCACGGCCGCGCCGCCCTGAGCGCCGAACGCTTCGTCGCCGACCCCTTCGGCCCGCCCGGCGCACGCATGTACCGCACCGGCGACCTGGCCCGCTTCAGCGCCGAGGGCCGGCTGGAGTACGTGGGCCGCCTGGACGCACAGGTCAAGGTGCGCGGCTTCCGCGTCGAGCCCGGCGAGGTCGAGGCCACACTCACCGCGCACCCCGACGTCGCCCAGGCCGCCGTCATCGCCCGCAAGGCAGCGGGCAGCGGCCAGCAGCTCGTCGCCTACCTGGTGCCCCGCGGCCAAAGCGACGCCGAGAACATCCGCCGGTTTGCCGCCGAGCGGCTGCCCGAATACATGCTGCCCTCCGCCTTCGTGCTCCTGGACCGGCTGCCGCTGATGCCCAACGGCAAGCTGGACCGGGCCGCGCTGCCCGAGCCCCAGTACACCGGCGCCGCCTACCGCGCGCCGCGCACCGCCCGCGAGGAGACCTTGGCCAAGCTGTTCGCCGAGGTCCTCGGCCTGGAACGAGTCGGCATCGACGACGGCTTCTTCGCGCTCGGCGGGCACTCCCTGCTCGCCACCCGGCTGATCAGCCGCGCCCGCGCAGAGATCGGCAAAGAGATACCCCTGCGCAAGATCTTCGACCTGCCGACGGTGGCCGAGCTCGCACCGTGGCTCGAGGAATCGGCCGTCGCCCGCCGCCCCAGCTTGCGCCAGATGTTCGTATGAGGAGTGAAGTGATGATTCCGCTGTCATTTGTGCAACGCCGTACCTGGTTCCTGCACCAACTGGAGGGCGCGGAGACCTGGAACATGTCGGCGGCGTTCCGGCTGACCGGCCCCCTGGACCAGGCCGCCCTCGCCGCGGCGATCAGCGACGTCGTCGAACGGCACGAGATCCTGCGCACCACGTACATGACGGACGACGACGGTGAGCCCCACCAGCGGATCCTGCCGATGGCGCAGGCATCGGCGCAGGTACGGCTGCCGGTGCTCGACGTAGCGCCCGACGACGTCCCCGCCGCGATCGACGAGGCCGTCGCGCACTGGTTCGACCTGGCGGCCGAAATCCCGCTGCGGGCACGCCTGCTGCGCTGCTCACCCCAGGAACACGTCCTGGTCCTGGTCATCCACCACATCGCCTCCGACGGCAGCTCGGGCGCACCGCTGGCACGCGACCTGGCCGCCGCCTACACCGCCCGCCAGGGCGGCCGGGCCCCGCAGTGGCAGCCCCTGCCCGTCCAGTACAAGGACTACACGATGTGGCAGCGCGAGGTCCTCGGCGACCTGGCGGACCCCGGCAGTCTCGGCGCCGCCCAGATCGAGTACTGGCGCACCGAACTGGCCGGGGTGCCGCAGCCGCTGAACCTGCCGCTGGACCGCCCGCGCTCCGCGGAAGCCAGCACCGACGGCGACACGGTCGGCTTCACGGTCGACGCCCACGTCATGGCCGCCCTGCAAAAGCTCGCCGACGAACGCGGCATGACCATGTCGATGGTCATGCAAGCCGCGCTGGGCGTACTGCTGTGCAAGCTCGGCGGCGGGCCCGACATACCCATCGGCACCCCGATCGCCGGACGGACCGACGAAGCACTGTCCGACCTGATCGGCTGCTTCGTCAACAACCTGGTCCTGCGCATGGACCTCTCCGCCGACCCCTCCTTCACCGACCTGCTCGCACAGGTCCGCGGCAAGGCGCTGGCGGCCTACGAGCACCAGGACGTGCCGTTCGAGGTACTGGTCGAACAGCTCAACCCCGACCGCTCCGCGGCGTACCGGCCCTACTTCCAGGTGATGTGCGGCTGGCAGAACACCGAGAAGTGGGCCCTGGAACTCGCCGGCCTCGACGTGGACTACCAGCAGGCCCTCCTGTCGACCACCCAGGTCGACGTGTTCTTCAGCATGACCACCGACGACTCGGGGGCGCTGCGCGGCGACATCCAGTACGCCACCCAGCTCTTCGACCGGGACACGGTCGAGGCCATGGCCGCCCGCTTCGCCCGTGTCCTGGAGCAGGTCGCCGCCGATCCCGGCGTGTGCGTCGGCGACGTCGACGTGCTGATCGCGGGGGAGCGGCAGTGGCTGCTGGAGGAGGTGAACGACACCGCGGAGCCGACCCTGGAGCTGATCGAGGCGGTGCGCCGGCAGGTACAGGCCACACCGCAGGCACTGGCCATCATCGGCGAGGAGGAGTCGCTCACCTACCGGGAGCTGGAGGTGCGGTCCAACCGGCTCGCGCACTGGCTGGTCGAGCGCGGTGTGCGAGCCGATGCGCTGGTCGCCGTGTGCCTGCCCCGCACGGTGAACCTGATGGTGGCACTGCTGGCGGTCCTGAAGGCCGGCGGAGCCTACGTTCCCCTCGACCCGGACCACCCGCGCTCCCGCATCGACTTCGTCCTCCAGCAGGCGGATCCGGTGCTGGTCCTCGACGCCGACGCCCTGGCCGGCGCTAACTGCTCGCACTACCCGGACACCGCACCCCAGGTGGCCGTCCGGCCGCAGAACACCCAGTACGTGATCTACACCTCCGGATCGACCGGCACCCCCAAGGGCGTGACGATCCCGCGCGGCGCGGTGGCGAACTTCCTGGCCACCACCAAGCGGCGGTTCCCGCTGGCCCCGGGGGAGCGGATGCTGTTCAGCACGACGGTGTCCTTCGACATGGCGAACACCGAGCTGTACCTCCCCTTCATCTGCGGCGCGACCATGGTCATGGCGAAGAAGGACACCGTCACCGACCCCTCCGCCGTGGTGGCGCTGATCCGCCGCCACGAGGTCACCGCGGTCCAGGCCACCCCCGGCTTCTGGCAGATGCTGCTGACGCACGAGCCGAACGCCGCGAAGGACCTGCGGATCATCACCGGCGCGGAGGCCGTGCCGGCACGGCTGGCCGAGACGCTGGCGCAGCAGGCCGCCGAAGTCGGCAACTGGTACGGCCCCACCGAGACGACGACCTGGTCGACCATGGCGCCCGTCAAGGCCGGGGCCGGTGTCGCGATCGGCTCGCCCGTCGGCAACACCCAGGTGTACGTGCTCGACTCGCGGATGTGCCCGGTTGCGCGCGGGGTGCAGGGCGAGCTGTACATCGCCGGCGCCGGCGTGGCCCGCGGCTACCAGGGCCGGCCGGACCTGACCGCGGAACGGTTCGTGGCCTGCCCCTACGGCCCCGCCGGCGCCCGCATGTACCGCACCGGCGACCTGGTGCGGTGGGACCGCGACGGTCAGCTGGAGTACATCGCACGCAGCGACTTCCAGGTCAAGGTCCGCGGTTTCCGCATCGAACTGGGCGAGATCGAGCACGTGCTGGCCGCGCATCCCGCAGTGGCGCAGGCGGCGGTCGTGGTCCGCGAGAACCAGCAGGGCGACAAGCGCATCGTGGGCTACGTGGTGCCCGAGCCCCAGCCCGAGCCCCAGCCCGACGCCGACGCCGCGGCGGCCGACGACGGCGGCCAGGCGGACCACGCGCGCCAGAGCCACGACCAGGACGCGAACGCACCGCTGCTCGCCGAGCTGTCCCAGTACCTGCGCGGGCGCCTCCCGGAGTACATGGTGCCGTCCGCCGTGATCACGCTGACGCACATTCCGCTGACCCCCAACGGGAAGCTCGACCGCCAGGCACTGCCGTCGCAGCACCCGCACACCCAGGCCGGCAAGGAGCCGCGCAACTCCCACGAAGAGAAGCTGTGCGCCATCTTCGGCGAACTGCTCGACAAGGAGAAGGTCGCCACCGACGACGACTTCTTCGCACTCGGCGGACACTCGCTCCTGGCCACCCGGCTCAGCGTCCGCATCCGCAACCAGTTCGGCGTCGACCTGCCCCTGCGCACCATCATCAAGTTCCCCACCGTGGCCGAGCTGGCCGCGCTGCTGCTCACCGGCGCCATCCCCGAGGAGGTCGCCGACCCGTACGGGGTCGTGCTCCCGGTCAACACCGACCCCGGCACGGGCAAGCCGCCGGTGTGGTTCTTCCACGGCGGAGGCGGCCTGGGCTGGGCCTACTTCAGCTTCGCGACGCACCTGCCGGACCGGCCGGCCTACGCCCTGCAGGCCCGCGGCTCCAACGGCACCGACCCGCTGGCCGGATCGGTGGAGGAGATGGTCGAGGACTACGTCACCCAGATCCTCCAGGTCCAGCCGGAAGGGCCCTACCACCTCATCGGCTGGTCCTACGGCGGCACGGTCGGGCACGCCGTCGCCGACGCCCTCGACCGGCGCGGACACGAGGTCGCCATGATGGCCATCCTCGACTCCCACCCGGGCGGCCACGGATTTTCCGAGATACACGCCGGGAAAACCCTCGCGGACTACCGCGCAGAACTCGAGGAATACTTCGGCAAGTACATCAACACCGACAACCAGGACCAGTTCCTGGACAACATGTCGAAGGTCCTGGCCAACGACATGTCCCTCATGATGAAGTTCGAATCGCCCGTCTACCGCGGCGATGTGCTGTTCTTCAGCGCGACACTCAAGGACGAGCTGTATGACCACCTGTGGCGGCCGTACATCCTCGGCGACATCGAGGTCCACGACGTGTGCGCCACGCACCACGAGATGAACCTGCCCGCACCCGTGGCCGAAGTCTTCGAGGTCATCAACCGCAAGCTGGCCCCATGACCGGACAGCGATTTCCCGAAACCGGTTCAACAAACCACCGAATGGATGAGGGGGGTTGGTCGGGGTGACGAAACCCGGCATGTCCGCGGAAGGCGCGGAGAGGGCCACGCTGCTGTGCGTGCCGTTCGCGGGAGCAGGTCCTTCGTTCTTCCACCCGTGGCGGGAGCTGTCCGCCGGCCGGTGGCGCGTGACCTCGCTCGAACTGCCCGGCAGGGAGCGGCGGATCCTTCAGGAGCCGTACCGCAATGTCCTCGAAGCCGCGAAGGGCTCGATCGACGACATCGTGGCGGACCTCGGCGACGGCGCGCGGACCGTGCTGTTCGGGCACAGCCTGGGCGCGGTCCTCGCCTACGAGCTGGCGCACCTGCTGAACGCGCGCGGTGTGCACGTCGAGCGGCTGGTCGTCAGCGGCTCGCCGGGGCCGTGGACACAGCGCGAGCGGCGGGCGACGGGCCTTGAGGACGAGGAGTTCCTCGCCAGGGTCGAGGAGTTCGCCGGGTTCAGGCACGAAGCCCTCGATCACCCGGAGATGCGTGAACTGATCCTCCCCACGCTGCAGGCCGACTGCGAGATGCACGAGAACTACGTCCCGAGCACCGACGAACCGCTCCCGGTGCCGATCGTCTCGCTGCGCGGTGACCGCGACGGACTGGTCACCGCGCGGGAGGCGCAGCAGTGGCGGGCGGCCACCACGGCCGGATTCAGCTATGCGGAGTTCCCGGGCGACCACATGTACCTGGTCGACCTCGGCCGCGAGGTACTGGACGTGATCGAGGCGGAGTCCGCCCGCGGCCGCTAGTGCTGTGACCGGTCGGTTCGCCGGGCTCGCGGTCAGCTGCTCAGCGCCCCCACCCGAGCCGCCCCGGCCGACCAGGCGTCGCCGGGGCGGCTCCGCGCGCCCCCCCCCCGGACGCCACCCCCGCACGAGAATGGCGGCCGTCAGGACCACAAGGGTCTTGACGGCCGCCGTCACGCGCAGCCGGTCATCTCGGGCGGCGACTCACCCCCGTAGGGCCGGACCGAACCAGGTGGTGAGGGCGGTCCGCAGCGCGGAGGTGTCGCACGCGCCGCCGGCGGCGGCCGCCCAGGCGACATGGCCGTCGGGGCGGACCAGGAGCGCGGCGGGAGCGGGGATCTCGCCGACGACCGGGACCGGCCAGTGCTCCTCCTCGCTCCGCGCCTCGACGAGGTCGACGCGATCGGCCCAGCCCCGGGCGAGCGCCGCCACCTCGGCGCCGGCGCCCAGGTCGAGCAGGACCGGACGGCCGGCGTGCAGCAGCTCGTAGACGCGGGTGGCGCCGCCAGAGGTCTTCAGGCCGGCGTCGGGGACCCGGCGGCCCGCCAGCGGATGCTCCCCGTCGAGCGGGTAGCGGATGTCCAGAGCGGTCAGCATGCCGCGCAGATGCCGGTTGACGTCGTCGAACACCATGAGCGAGCCGAACACCTCGCGCAGCGCGTCCGTCTGCGCGCCGGGGCGGGCCAGCGCCGACTGCGCCCGCGTGTTGTGCAAAACGCGCTCCCCGACCGGGTGGCGCTCGGCGTGGTAGCTGTCCAGCAGGCTCTGCGGCGCCTGGCCGCGCACCACCGAGGCGAGCTTCCAGCCGAGGTTCACCGCGTCCTGCACCCCCATGTTCAGCCCCTGCCCGCCGGCCGGGAAGTGGATGTGCGCCGCGTCACCCGCCAGCAGCACCCGGCCCTGCCGGTACTGGGCGGCCTGCCGCGCCGCGTCGTTGAACCGGGAGACCCACCGCGGGCTGTGCATCCCGAAGTCGGTGCCCGCGAGCCTGATCAGAGACTGCCTCAGCTGCTCGAACGTCACCGCCTCGTCGCGGTCCGCGACACGGTCGTACTCGGATGTGATCACCCGGAACCAGCCCGGCTCGAAGGCGATCGCCGAGTAGTCGCCGCCCGCGCAGCGCCGCACCCACACGTAGTCCTCGCGCAGCTCGGGCAGCTCGACGTCGCCGATCAGCGCGGTCATCGTCGCCTCGGTTCCGGGGAAGTCGATGCCCGCCAGCTTGCGGACCGTGCTGCGCCCGCCGTCGCAGCCCACGAGGTAGCGGGCGCGCAGCGTCGCCGCTCCCGCCCGCCCCGTGGCGACTTCGACGCTCACGCCGGTCTCGTCCTGGCGGATCCCGCTCACCTCGCACGACCTGCGCACCCGCACACCGAGCTCGGCGGCCCGCTCCTCCAGCAGCTGCTCGATGGCGGACTGCAGGATCATCAGCGGATAGGGGTGCCTGGACTCGGACTCGTCGAAGTCCAGATAGAGGCCGGAGAAGTGGCCCACCGGCTGTGGTTCGCCGACCGCGAGGAAGCGATCGAGGATTCCGCGCTGGTCCAGCACCTCCAGGGTGCGCGAGTGCATCCCCCCGGCCCGGGACTCGCCCGTACGCTCCGCGAGCCGCTCGACCACCACCACCTCGACGCCCGCCAGCCGCAGCTCGCAGGCGAGCATCAGGCCCGTCGGCCCGGCGCCCGCGATCACCACGTCCGTGTCGATGCCGGTATGTTCCATCTCGTTCCCCCTCGATTCCCTCGGCGCCGCTCACTTCGCCGCATCACCTTCACGTTCACGGAAGGCGAATCGGCCGGTCAACAAACGCCGGCGCGGGAGAAGACGGGCCGCTGTCGAACTTGCCTCCTGTCCCGCCGGCGGGACGGCCGAAGGCGCCGGGGGCCCTCGTATGCAGGCTGGCCGGTCCCCTCTCAACCCCACCGGCCGGCCGGGCCCCGCAGGCCACCGACACGGTGTGAACGCAGGGGAATTCACGCGACACTCGATCCGGCCATTCAAAGAATGTGTCTCGCCGGCGGGACAGCGCACCAAAAGACGCGAGCGGGCATTCCCGGTCGGCGGAGGAAGGAAAGACTGGCAATGGAATCGTCGCCGCAGGTCCACCCGCGAGGTGGACAAGCAGAAGCACCGACACGGCAATTGGCGCCCTCCGGCGCGCCGGTGTCGCTGGTGCGGGAAATCGCGGAGCTGTGGGCGCAGCACCTGGGCGGCCGCGAGGTCGGGGCGGACGATGACTTCTTCACGATCGGCGGCAATTCGCTGACCGGAATCAAGATCATCGACCGGGTGTCGCAGGACTACGGCGTCCAGCTGTCCGTGCGCGACTTCTACCTGGCCCAGACCCCGGCCCGGGTCGCCGAGCTGATCGAGCAGGCAAGGGCGCGGACGTGAGGCTGACGCCGGGCGCCGCGCGCGAGATCGACCTCGACAGCGTCGACCTGTTCGACCTGGACCTCTACACCTCGGGTGATCCGCACCCGATCTGGGACGTGATGCGGGCCAAGGCACCCCTGCACCACCAAGTCCTGCCGGACGGCCGGGAGTTTTGGTCCGTGACCCGCTACGAGGACGTCCGCCGCGTGCTCAGCGACCACCGGGAGTTCACCTCCGAGCGCGGCACGGTCCCCACCCACCTCGGGACGGACGACGTCGCGGCCGGCGTGCTGATGACCTCCACCGACCCGCCGCGGCACACCGAGGTCCGCCGGCCGCTCGGCTCCAAGCTCACCGCGCGGGCGGTGAAGTCCTGGGAGGACACGATCCGCGGCACGATCCAGCGCTTCCTGGAGCCCGCGCTCGACGGTGAGCCCTTCGACCTGGCCGAGAAGGCGCTGCTCCTGCCGGCGATGGTCACGGGCCCGCTCCTGGGGATCCCGCGGAAGGACTGGGAAGAACTCGTCCAGCTGACCGCGATGGTGACGGCCCCCTCGGACCCGCACTTCCAGATGGGCAGCGAAGCCGCGACGCTGGCCATCTCCCACCACGAGCTCGTCTCCTACGTCAAGCAGTGGGTCAAGACCCGCCGGGCGGACGCGGAAGAGGGCGACAGCCTGCTCCACCACCTCATGAGCGTGCGTCCGGGAGGCGCGCCGCTGGACGACGAGGAGATCGCCCTCGACGGCTACAGCATCCTGCTGGGCGCCAACGTGACGACGCCGCACACCGTCTCGGGCACCGTGCAGGCGCTCATCGAGCGGCCCGAACAGTTCGACAAGGCGCGGGCCGACCTGTCGCTGGTCCCCAACCTGGTCGAGGAAGGACTGCGCTGGACCTCGGCCGCGTGCAACTTCATGCGGTACGCGGTCGACGACGTCCACATCGGCGGGGGCACGATCCCGGCCGGCGGCGCGGTCGTGGCGTGGATCGGATCGGCCAACCGGGACGAGTCCCTCTTCCCCGACCCGCACACCTTCGACATCACACGGGCCGGCGCCAAGCGCCAGGCCGCGTTCGGGTTCGGGGCGCACTTCTGCATCGGGGCACCGCTGGCCCGGATGACGCTGCGCGTCTTCTTCGAGGAACTGCTCACCCGGTTCGAATCGATCGATCTGGCCGGCGAACCGCAGCACCTGCGGTCCTACTTCATCGCCGGAATGACCCACCTGCCCATCGTCGGCAAGAAACGGCAGACGCCATGACAACCGGCTCCACCACCGTCACCTCGCCGTGGTTCGTCCGGCCGCACTCCACCGGACACCCCGCCCGGATCTTCTGCTTCCCCTTCTCCGGGTCCGGGGCCTCGGCCTTCAGCGCCTGGCCGGCCGCGATCGCGGACGCCGAGGTCTGCCCGGTGCAGTTCCCCGGCCGCGAGAACCGGCTGGGACACCCCCACTACGGCACCTACGAGAACCTCGCCGCCGCCCTGGTCGAACCGCTGGAGCCGCTCCTGGACCGGCCCTACGCGTTCTTCGCGCACTGCGCGGGCGCGCTGGCGGCCTACGAGGCGGTGCTTCGGCTCGCCGAACGCGGCCTGCCCGGACCGCAGCGCCTCATCGTGTCGGGCCAGCCCGCCCCGCACGACGCCTCCCGCGACCGGATGCTCACCCTGACCGAGCCCGAGCTGCGCGCCGAGCTGGAGACCTTCGTCCGCGGCCGCGGGATCGAGCCACGCCCGGACATGATCGACATGGGCATGCTCGTCCTGCTGCGTGATCACGCCGCCGCGGGCGCCTACCGGCGGCTTCAGCCGGTGAAGGTGGACTGCCCCATCGTCGTCGTGCACTGGCGGGACGACGCCGACGTCAGCCTCGAAGACCTCCAGGGATGGCGCCAGTACTCGGATTCGGTCGAATTCCAGGTGGTCGACGGCGGCCACTACGACTTCATGGACGCGACCGACGAACTGCTGAAGTTGCTGACCTGTTGGCGGTGAAAGCAGTGCCGCCGCCCATAAGTCCGCCCGTAACAGTCATGTGCCGAGGGAACCGGAAGGAATTCGTATGAGTGGCGCAGCCGCCGATATTGCGGTCATCGGGATGTCGTGCCGCTTCCCCGGTGTGCACAACCTGCACGAGTTCTGGCGCCTGCTGCTCGACGGCGAGTCGACCGTCACGACGTTCCCCGAGCACCGGGCGGCCGACTCGAACCACCTGTCCCACCCGGACGGCGCCACCTTGAACTCGGGCTCGTTCCTCGACTCCATCGACGGGTTCGACGCGGAGTTCTTCGGCACCGGCGCGGCGGAGGCCGCCGCCATGGACCCCGTGCAGCGGCTGGGGCTGGAGCTCGCCTGGGAGGCCGTCGAAGACGCCCGTATCCCGGCGGCCGCCCTCGCGGGCCGCGAGATCGACGTCGTGGTCGGCGCCGCGCCCTCCGGGTACGAGCTGCTGCGCAAGCGCTCGGGCAGCGACAGGGACGACCACTACGCCGCGCTCGGCTCGAGCGGTGCGCTGATCGCCAACCGGATCTCCAGCCTGTTCGACGTCCGCGGCATGAGTTTCTGCGCGGACTCGGGCCAGTCCTCCTCACTGGTGTCGCTGGCGCTGACGTGCGAACGGATACGCGGCGGCGCGATCGACATGGCGATCGCCGGCGGCGTGCACCTGATCGCCGATCCGGAAGCGGGAGCCGGCCTGGCGAATCTGGGCGCCCTCTCGCCCGACGGCCGCTGCTTCACCTTCGACGAACGGGCCAACGGTTTCGCCCGGGGAGAGGGCGGCGCGTTCGTCCTGCTGAAGCGGCTCGACCTCGCCCTCGCCGACGGCGACCACATCTACGCGGTGGTGCGCGGCTGGGGCGTCGGCAGCGGGGGAGCGTCCACCCGGATGCCGGATCCCAGCCCCAGCGGGCAGGCGGCCGCCGTGCTGGCCGCTCTCGAACGCGCGGCCGTCCCCTTCGACGGTGTCGACTACGTCGAGGCCCACGGCACCGGCACCCGCCTGGGCGATCCGGCCGAGATAGCCGGCCTGCGCGAGGTGATCCGTAAAACCGGCCGCAGCCGCCCCCTGGCGATCGGCTCGGTCAAGACGAACGTCGGGCACCTGGAGCCGGCCGCCGCAATGGCCGGCTTCGTCAAGGCGGCGCTCTGCGTGGACCGCGCCCAGCTGGTCGCGAGCCTGAACTTCCGCTCCGCGAACCCGAACATCCCCGACTTCCACGAGGACTTCGAAGTCGTCCGCGCCGCGCGGCCCTGGCCGTCCGCGCCCGACCGGCCGCGACGGGCCGGGGTGTCGGCGTTCGGCATGGGCGGCACCAACGCGCACGTGATCCTCGAACAGGCCCCCCCAGCGCAGACGCAACCCCGCGCCGCGGGCCGGGAACCGGCCGCCGCGGGCGTTCCCGGCGTACTGCCGTGGGTGCTCTCCGCGCGGTCGCAGCCGGCACTGCGCGAGCAGGCGGCGCGGCTGCGGGACCTCGTGGCCGCCAACGCCTCGCTCTCGGCCGCCGATGTCGGCCACTCACTGGTCTCGACGCGGTCGCTGTTCGAACACCGCGCGGTCGTGCTCGGCGCCGGCCGTGAGGAATCCCTGGCCGCACTCGACCTGATGGCGGCGGGCGGCGACTCGGCGCAGGCGATCCGCGGAACGGCCACCGGCCCGGCGGGCCCGGTCGTCTTCGTCTTCCCCGGCCAGGGCTCGCAGTGGCTGGGCATGGGCAAGCAGCTGTACGCCGAGTCGGAGGTCTTCGCACGCTCCATCGACGCGTGCGCGCAGGCCCTGGCCCCGTACGTCGACTGGTCGCTGGTGGACGTGCTGACCGGCGAGGAGACGGCCGCCTCACTGGAGCGGGTCGACGTCGTCCAGCCGGCCCTGTTCGCGATGATGGTCTCGCTCGCACAGGTGTGGCGCTCGCTGGGAGTGGTCCCCGACGCCGTCGTCGGCCACTCGCAGGGCGAGATCGCCGCGGCGTGCGTCTCGGGCGCGCTCAGCCTCCAGGACGCGGCGCGGATCGTCGCCCTGCGCAGCCAGATCGCGATCGAACTGGTCGACTCCGGTGGGCTCAGCGCCGTCTCCGCGTCCCCCCAATGGGTTCAAGACCGGCTGGAGCGGTGGTCCGGGCGGCTCTCCACGGCCGTGATCAACGGGCCGGCGTCCGTGGTGATCGCCGGCGACCACGAGGCGCTGGACCAGTTCGCCGCGATGGCCGGCGAGGAGGGTGTCCGGGTGCGACGGGTCAAAGGGGCCTACGCCTCGCACTCCCACCACGTCGAACCCATCCGTGAGCGTCTGCTCCAGGCCACCGCAGACGTCTCGCCCAGGCAATCGGCGGTGGAGTTCCACTCCACCGTCACCGCGGGAATGCTCGACACGCGCGCGCTCGACAGCTCGTACTGGTACGACAACCTGCGCTCGGTGGTGCGCTTCGGCGAGGTCGTCGAAGGCCTGATGCGCGAGCGCGGCGGTGTGTTCGTGGAAGTCAGTCCGCACCCCGTGCTCCAGGTGGCGATGGCGGAGGCCGCCGACGCGCTGGCGAGCCCGCCGGTGCTGGTGAGCACCCTGACCAAACACGACGGCAGTACGGCCAAGATCCTGGCGTCGCTGGCCGAACTGCACGTACGCGGTGTGCCGGTGAACTGGAAGGCGGTCTTCGCCCCGGCCCGGCCACGCCGGATCGGCCTGCCGACCTACGCCTTCCAGCGGCAGCGGTACTGGCTGACAGCGCCCGATGACACCGCCGCCACGAACAGCCCCGCCGCCCGGGCGGGCGCGGCGGACGCGAGCGGCACCAAGGCGGCGGACCTTCGCTCGCAAGCATCGGTCCTCACCCTGGTGTGCGCCGAGACCGCGGCGCTGCTGAGCGCGAACGACCCGCGGCTGACGGGCGCCGATCTCCAGGCACGGTCGACCGAGACCTTCAAGCATCTGGGTTTCGACTCCCCGATGGCCGTAGGGCTGCGCAACCGGCTCACCGCGGCGACCGGAGTGCGGCTTTCGGCCACCGTCGCCTTCACCTACCCCACTGCGCAGACGCTCGCCCGCCACATCTTCTCCCTCCTGGAACCGGACCCGCCCACGGCACCGGCCCCAGCGGCGACGGAGGAAGAAAGCCCGGAAAGCCGCAGCGATGACGATTTGTACGCATTGATCGACCGCGGATACATGTAGCCGCACCTGTTCTTTTGAGGTAACTGTGGGGGAGGCCCTGGTGGAGGACGTCGACAAGCTCCGGTCCTACTTGCGACGCGCCGTAGGCGACGCGCAGGAGTTGCGCGAGCGCGTGCGCGAACTGGAGGAGTCCGCGCGCGAGCCGATCGCGATCGTGGGTGCGGGGTGTCGCTTCCCGGGTGGGGTGACGTCCCCCGAAGGGCTGTGGGGACTGGTGTCCGACGCGGTGGACGCGATCGGCGACTTCCCGCAGGACCGCGGATGGGACCTGGAGGCGCTGTACGCCCCCGATCCCGCGACCCCCGGCACGACGAACACCCGCTCGGGCGGATTCCTGCACGATCTCGCGGAGTTCGACGCGCCGTTCTTCGGCATCAGCCCGCGCGAGGCGCTCGCCATGGACCCCCAGCAGCGGCTGATGCTGGAGACCTCCTGGGAGGCGCTGGAACGGGCCGGCATCGACCCGGCCGCGCTGCGCGGTTCACCGACCGGCGTGTTCACCGGCATCTACGCCGTCGACTACGGCCCGCGCACGGGCGGCGGGGCAGCCGCCGAAGTGGAGGGCTTCTCGCTCACCGGGACGCTCCCCAGCGTGGCCTCGGGCCGGGTGGCGTACGTACTGGGCCTGCAGGGCCCCGCGGTATCGACCGACACCGCGTGCTCCTCCTCGCTCGTCGCCGTCCACCAGGCCGTGCGGTCCCTGCGCTCGGGGGAGTGCACGCTGGCGCTGGCCGGCGGCGTGTCGGCCATGGCGACCCCGGGACTGCTCGTGGAACTCGGCCGGCAGCGGGGCCTGTCGGACGACGCCCGGTGCAAGGCCTTCGCGGACGCGGCGGACGGCACCGGCTTCTCCGAGGGCGCGGGCGTCCTCGTCCTGGAGCGGCTCTCGGACGCAACTCGCAACGGGCGCCGGATCTGGGCCGTGATCCGCGGCTCGGCGGTCAACCAGGACGGCGCCTCCAACGGCCTGAGCGCGCCCAACGAACTGGCGCAGCGCCGGGTCATCCGGGCAGCCCTGGCCGACGCCGGACTGTCGGCCGGCGACGTGGACGCGGTGGAGGCCCACGGCACCGGCACGAGGCTGGGCGACCCGATGGAGGCCGAGGCACTGCTGGCCACCTACGGGCAAGGCCGTGACCCGGACAGCCCGCTGTGGCTGGGCTCGCTGAAGTCGAACATCGGCCACACCCAGGCCGCCGCGGGCGTCGGCGCCATGATCAAGATGATCATGGCGATGCGCCACGGCGTGCTGCCCAGGACACTGCACGTGGACCGCCCCTCCACCCACGTCGACTGGTCCTCCGGCGCGGTGCAACTGCTCACCGAGGCCAGGGACTGGACCACCACCGCCCCCGGACGGCCCCGCAGGGCCGGCGTCTCCGCCTTCGGGATCAGCGGCACCAACGCCCACCTCATCCTCGAACAGGCACCCCACACCCCCCAGCAACCCCACACCCCCCAGCAACCCCACACCCCCGGGCAACCCCAGAGCCCCGGGCAGGCCGCCGCAAACGCCCCCGCGGCGCTGCCGTGGGTCCTCTCGGCACGCTCGGAACAGGCCCTGCGCGACCAGGCACTGCGGCTGCGGGAACGCCTGGCCGCGGACCCGGACCTGCCGCTCGCCGGCGTCGGACACGCGCTGGTGACCACACGCTCGCTGTTCGACCACCGCCAGGTGGTCATCGCCGCCACACGCGACGAACTGCTCGCCGCCCTGGCCGCCGCTGCCACCGGCGAGGAGAACACCGCCGCCACCGTGGTCCGCGGAGTCGCGGGGCCGGTGGGCAAGACCGTGTACGTCTTCCCGGGCCAGGGATCCCAGTGGGTCGAGATGGGACGCGAACTGTGGGAGTCCTCCCCGGTGTTCGCACGGCGGATGCAGGAGTGCGCCGACGCGCTGTCGCCGTACGTGGACTGGTCCCTGCGCGAGGTGCTCGCCGACGCCGAGGCACTGGAGCGGGTGGACGTCGTCCAGCCCGTCCTGTGGGCCGTGATGGTGTCGCTGGCCGAGGTGTGGCGGTCCTACGGCGTGCCGCCCGCGGCCGTCGTCGGCCACTCACAGGGCGAGATCGCCGCCGCCTGCGTCGCGGGCGCCCTGACCATCGAGGACGCCGCGAAAGTGGTCGCGCTCCGCTCGAAGGCGATCCTGGCCCTGTCGGGGCGCGGCGGCATGGTCTCGCTCGCGCTGCCCGCGCGGGACGTGGCGCCGCGCCTCACCGACGGGCTGTCGATCGCCGCGATCAACGGGCCCTGTTCCGTCGTGGTGTCGGGCGACGCGGCCGAACTGGACGCACTGCTGGCCGCCTGCGAGGCCGACGAGGTGCGCGCCCGCCGTGTCCCGGTCGACTACGCCTCGCACTCCCGGCACGTGGAGTCCATCGACGGCGAACTGCGCCGGCTGCTGGCAGGGCTGAAACCGCGCCAGGCCGAAGTGCCGTTCTTCTCGACCGTGACCGCCGACTGGCTGGACACCACGACGATGGACGCCACGTACTGGTACACCAACCTGCGCCAGACGGTCCGCTTCGAGGAGGCGACCCGCGCGCTGGCCGACCAGGGCTTCCGCTTCTTCATCGAGGCCTCCGCACACCCGGTCCTGACCATCGGCGTCGAACAGACCCTGGACAGCGCGGGCGCCCCGGCCGCCGTCGTGGGCACCCTGCGCCGCGGCGAGGGCGGCCTGGCGCGGTTGCACCAGTCGGCGGCCGAGGCTTTCGTCGCGGGCGTGGCGGTGAACTGGCAGACGGCGCTCCCAGGCTGGGACGGCCCGTGGGTCGAACTGCCCACCTACGCCTTCCAGCGAGAGCGCTACTGGCTGAACGCCCCCGGCGAGACCACCACCGCAAGCACCTCGGACCACCCGCTGCTCGACGCCGTGATCGATCTGCCCGACGACGCGGAGAACGGCGGCGTGGTGGGCAGCGGGCGCCTGTCCCTGGAGCGCCAGCCGTGGCTCGCCGACCACGTGGTCCACGGCGCCGTCCTGGTACCGGCGACGGTGCTGCTGGAGATGGCGGCCTGGGCCGCCCACAAGGTGGGCGGTGACCTCGTCGACGAACTCACCCTGGAAACCCCGCTGGTGCTCTCCCGCACGGCCGACCGCGAGATCCGCGTCGTCGTCGACGCCAAGAACGTGATCAGCGTGCACTCCCGCGGCGAGGGCGACACCGAATGGACGCGCAACGCCGTCGGCGTCGTCGGGTCCGACACCGGACGCGCCCCCGCCGCGCACAGCCTCGTCCAGTGGCCACCCGCCGGCGCCGTCGCCGTGCCCTTCGAGGACGAGTACGCCCGCCTGGCCGCCCTCGGGTTCGGCTACGGGCCCCGCTTCCGCGGCCTGCGGCAGGTGTGGCGCCGTGACGACACCCTGTTCGCGCAGGTGGAGCTGCCCGCCGCCGACAGCGCCGGCCCGGGCCGGTTCCGCACGCACCCGGCGCTGCTGCACGCCGCGCTGCTCCCGATCGGCCTGGGCGGGTTCGTCGACACCTCCCGGCCCGAGGGCTGGCTGCCGCAGCGCCTGACCGGCATCCGCGTGCACGGCGCCGGGCCGTCCGTACTGCGCGTGCGTCTGGCGCCCGCCGGGCAGAACACGCTGTCGCTGACCCTCGCGGACCACAGCGGTGCCCCCGTCGGCGGCGTCGAATCGCTGACCCTGCGGCCCGCGGACGTCCGCGAACTGACCGAGCTGAGCTTCGACCACCAGGACTCGCTGTTCCAGGTGGACTGGACGCCCCTCGCGGTCCCCTCCGCCCCCACCACCGGCCGGTACGCGGTGCTGGGCGCCCCCGACGCGCTCGCCGCGACCCCGGGACCGGGCGCCGTACTCTTCGCCGGCCTCGGCGAGGTCGCCGCCCGCGGCGAGATACCCCCGCTCGTCATCGCCGCCCTCGACCGGACGGACACCGGCGGCGCCGACACGCCCGCCCTCGCCGAGCAGCACGTCCACCGCGTGCTGCGGTGGACGCAGGACTGGCTCGCCGACGACCGGTTCGCCCACTCCCGCCTGGTCATCGTGACGCGCGACGCGGTCCGCGACGACCAGGTCACCCACCCCGACCCCGCCGCGGCCGCCGTCTGGGGGTTCGTGCGCACCGCGCAGAGCGAGAACCCGGGCCGGTTCACCCTCGTCGACACCGACGGCCGGCCCGATTCGTGGGCCCGCCTCCCGGCAGCGGCCGAAACCGGAGAACTCCAGCTCAAGATCCGGGCCGGCGCGGTGAGCGTCCCGCAACTGGCCCGCGCCCACGGCGCGACCCCCGGCCACCGACCCCCCGGCCGGGCGCAGGACGTACCCGCCCTCGGCTCCGGGACGGTCCTCATCACCGGAGGCACCAGCGGCCTCGGCGCGATGCTGGCCCGCCACCTCGTCGAGCGTTACGGCGTGCGCCGGCTGCTGCTGACCAGCCGGCGCGGGCCGGCGGCTCCGGCCGCGGCACGGCTGCGCGAGGAGCTGACCGGGGCCGGAGCCCAGGTCGAGGTCGTGGCCTGCGACGTCTCCCACCGCGACGCCGTCGCCGAGCTCATCGCCTCGGTCCCCCGCGAGCACCCGCTGACCGCGGTGATCCACTGCGCGGGCGTGCTGGCCGACGGCGTCGTCGAGGCACTGACCGAGGAACGCGTGAACACGGTCCTCGCGCCGAAGGCGGCCGGCGCCTGGCACCTGCACGAGCTGACCCGCCATCTGGACCTGTCCGCCTTCGTCCTGTACTCCTCGATCGCGAGCGTGCTGGGCACGGCGGGGCAGGCCAACTACGCGGCGGCCAACGGCTTCCTCAACGGCCTCGCGGAAGTCCGCCGCGCCCAGGGCCTGCCGTCCACCGCACTGTGCTGGGGCCTGTGGGCCGAGCGCAGCGAGATGGTCGCCGACATCGGCGACACCGACGTCGTACGCCTGCAACGCCAGGGCGTCCTGGCCATGGCATCGCAGGAGGGCCTCGCGCTCTTCGACGCCGCGCTCCCGCTCGACGAACCGGTGCTGGTGCCCGCGCGGCTCAACCTCGCCGCACCGGGCGCGGCCTCTCCCCTCCTGCGCGGCCTCACCCGCACGCCCGGCAGCCCCGGCGACGTGGGGGGCCGCGAGTCCACCGACGCCGCACTCGCGCAGCACCTGCGGACGCTGCCGCCGGCCGACGCCGAGGCCGCGCTGCTCGATGCCATCCGCGCGCAGACCGCGATCGTCCTCGGCCACCCCGACACCGGCCGGATCACCTCCGCCGCGACGTTCAGGAAACTGGGGATCGACTCGCTCACGGCACTGGAACTGCGCAACAAGCTGGCGGCGGTGACCGGCCTGAAGCTGCCCGCCACCCTCGTGTTCGACCACCCCAACCCCAGCGCCCTCGCACAGTTCCTCAGCGCGAGCATCACCCCCCACTCCACGCCCCCGCACTCCCCGGCCGATCACCTGGCCCAGGAGATCGAAACACTGGGCGCCCACCTGCAGGAGGCGTTCCTCCAGCTCGCGCAGGACGACCAGGCCACCATTTCCACTCTGCTCGGCGAACTGCAGGGCCGAGTCCGTTCCATGGCGGGCGCCGGATCACCGGTCGGCATCGCCGACCAGATCAGTTCGGCCTCAGCAGGAGAGCTCCTCTCGCTGCTGGACAAAGAGCTCGGCTAGGGGAAAAGAGCGATGACAAACGACAACAACGCCGATGTTCTCGACTACCTCAAGCGGACATCGATCGAGCTGCTCGACACACGCAAACGCCTCAAGGAGCTGACGGAGGCCGCCGCCGAGCCCATCGCCGTGGTGGGTGTCGCCTGCCGCTTCCCGGGCGCGGCGGCGTCCCCCGAGGCACTGTGGGAACTGGTGCGGGCCGGCGCCGACGTCGTGGGCGACTTCCCCCAGGACCGCAACTGGGACCTGGAGGACCTCTACGACCCCGACGGCAACCGCCCCGGCACCTGCTCCACGCGCTCCGGCGGCTTCCTGCACGACGCGGGCGACTTCGACGCCGAGTTCTTCGAGATCAACCCGCGCGAGGCGCTGGCCGCCGACCCACAACAGCGCCTCCTCCTGGAGACCTCGTGGGAATCCCTGGAACGCGCCGGCATCGACCCGCACACCCTGCGCGGCAGCGACACCGGCGTCTTCGCCGGCATCGCCTACTTCGGCTACGGCAACCACTTCTCCACCCCCGAGGCCATCTCCGGCTACGCGCAGACCGGCTCCCTGCTCAGCGTGGCGTCCGGCCGCGTGTCCTACGCGCTGGGTCTGCAGGGCCCGGCGATCTCGACCGACACCGCCTGCTCCTCCTCGCTGGTCACGGTGCACCAGGCCGTCCAGTCGCTGCGCCAGGGCGAGTGCGGCCTCGCGCTGGCCGGCGGCGTCACCGTCATGGCGATGCCGCAAGTGTTCCGCGAGTTCGCCCGGCAGCGCGGCCTGGCGGCCGACGGCCGCTGCAAGGCGTTCGCCGACGCGGCGGACGGCACCGGCTTCGCCGAGGGCGTCGGCATGCTGGTCCTGGAGCGGCTCTCGGACGCGCGCCGCAACGGGCGCCGGATCTGGGCCGTGATCCGCGGCTCGGCGATCAACCAGGACGGCGCCTCCAACGGCCTGACCGCACCCAGCGGCCCCGCGCAGCAGCGCGTGATCCGGGCAGCGCTGGCCAACGCCCGGATCCAGGCGGGCGACGTGGACGTCGTGGAGGCGCACGGGACCGGCACGACGCTCGGCGACCCCATCGAGGCGCAGGCGCTGCTGGCCACCTACGGGCAAGGCCGCGACCCGGGCAACCCGCTGTGGCTCGGCTCGCTGAAGTCGAACATCGGCCACACGCAGGCGGCCGCGGGCGTCGGCGGAATCATCAAGATGATCATGGCGATGCAGCACGGGGTGATGCCCAAGACACTGCACGTAGACCGCCCGTCGACGCACGTGGACTGGTCGGCCGGCGCCGTGGAGCTGCTGACCGAGGCCAGGCACTGGCCGAGCGCACCGGGACGGCCCCGGCGGGCCGGCGTGTCCAGCTTCGGCGCCAGCGGCACCAACGCCCACCTGATCCTCGAGCAGGCACCCGAGGAGGAGCCGGCCCCCGACGCCGCCGAACCCGCGCCGGCAGGCGCCCGCGAGCTGGTGCCGTGGGTGCTGTCGGCCCGGTCGGAGCAGGCGCTGCGCGCCCAGGCGGAGAAACTGCGCGCGTTCGCCGCCGCCGACCCGCAGGCCGACCTCGCCGCCGTCGGCGCGTCACTGGTCACGAGCCGGGCGACGTTCGAGCACCGTGCCGTGGTGCTCGGCCGCAACCGCGACGACCTGCTGACCGCCCTCCGGGCGCTGGCCGACGGCGCGCAGACCCCCGCGGTGGTCCGCGGCACCGAAGCGGAGCTCGGCGGCCGCGTCTTCATGTTCCCCGGCCAGGGCGCGAAGTGGACCGGTGTGGCCCGCGAGCTGTACGACACCTTCCCCGTCTTCGCGCAGACCCTCGACGAGGTCTGTTCCCGCTTCGACGCGCACCTCCCCTTCGCCCTCAAGCCCCTGCTCCTCGCCGACGAGCCCGAGGGCAGCGACCGCACGGACGTCATGCAGCCGGCGCTGTTCGCCCTACAGGTCGGCCTCTACCGCACCCTGACGCGGTACTGCCCGCCGCCGGACCACCTGATCGGCCACTCCGTCGGCGAGATCGCCGCCGCCCACGTGTCCGGCGTCTTCGACCTCGACACCGCCACCCGCATCGTGGCCGCCCGCGGCCGGGCCATGCAGGCCGTCACCGAGCGCGGCGCCATGCTGGCCGTCCGCGCCCCGCAGGCCGAAGTGGCCGAGCTCCTCGGCCGGTACACGCGGGTCGCTATCGCCGCGCTCAACGGGCCCGAGTCCGTGGTGGTCTCCGGCCTGCGCGACGAGGTCCACGACCTGCGCGACCGGCTCGTCGCCGACGGCCGCTCGGCGAAGCTGCTCCCCGTCGACCACGCGTTCCACTCCCCGCTGATGGACCCGATCCTGGACGCGTTCGCGGCGGCGCTCCCCGCGTTCCCCGCGGACGGCGAGCCGGCGATCCCGATCCTCTCCACGCTGCTGGGCCGCGAGGCGACGTTCCAGGAGCTGACGTCCGCCGCGCACTGGGTGAACCATGTCCGCGAGCCCGTCCGCTTCCACGCCGCCGTGGACGGCGCCCGTGCGGCGGGAGCGCAGGTCTTCGTCGAGGTCGGCCCAGGCCCGACCCTCGCGGGCCTCGTCAAGGACGCGTTCGCCGCCGAGGGCATCCACGACGCGCTCGTCGTGGCGTCGTCGCGGCGGGACCGCGGGGTCGCGCAGGGCCTGACCGGCGCGCTGGCCGAACTCCACGTCCACGGCCAGCCGGTGGACTTCAGCGCCCTGTTCGGTACGCGCCGGCCGGTGGACCTTCCGACGTACGCCTTCCAGCGCCGGCGCTACTGGATGGACTTCCACGCCGGGGCCAAGCCGGCCGACGTCACCTCCGCCGGTCTGACCGCCCCCGAGCACCCGCTGCTGGGCGCCGTGGTGGACCACCCCGGCACCGACGAGGTGGTGTTCACCGCCCTGTGGTCCCTGCGCACCCACGACTGGCTCGCCGACCACACCGTGTTCGATGCGGCCGTCGTCCCGGCGACGGCCTACCTGGACCTGGCGCTGACGGTGGGCGAGAGCCTTAGGTGCGCCGCCGTCGAGGAACTCTCCCTGGAAGTCCCCCTGATCCTCCCCGAGGCGGCAGACGTACAGGTACGGGTCGTCGTCGGCGCGCCGGACGAGACGGGACGCCGCTTGCTGGACGTGTACGCGCGTCCCGCCGAGGACGGCGCGAGCGCGGGCGGCTGGACCCGTCACGCGATGGGCAGCCTCACACCCGACACCGGCCAGGCCGCCGCCCGGGCCGACGACACACGCCCCCTCGCCGTGTGGCCCCCCGCCGGCGCCGAGCGGCTCGACTTCGACACCCTCTACGACCGTCTCGCCGACAGCGGCTTCGACTACGGTCCCGCCTTCCGCGGGCTGCGCGAGGTCTGGCGGCACGGCGACGACCTCTTCGCCCTCGCCACCCTGCCCGAGACCGCCGAAGCCGCCGAAGGCGCCGCCCAGGGCGCCTTCGCCCTGCACCCGGCCCTGCTCGACACCGTGCTCCACGCGGTGGTCGCCGGCGGCGTCATCGAGGTGACCGGCGACCAGGGCTGGATGCCCTTCTCATGGTCCGGCGTCCACCTCGCCAGGCCGTGCGGCCCGACCGTGAAGGTCCGGCTCACCCCGGCCGGCGAAGGCGCCGTGTCCCTGGCGATCGCCGACGAACACGGCCACACGATCGCCCACGTCGACGCCCTGACGTTCCGGCCGGCCGGCGCCGAGCAGGTGCGCTCGGCGCGCGGCGGCCAGCAGCAGCCGCTGTACGAACTGCACTGGCGGCCGGCCCCGCAGGGCGAGGCCGGCGCCGACCGCGCGGCCTGGGCCCTGCTCGGTTCGGCGGACGGCCAGGCCGGCCGGCTCGCCGCGGCGGGCGACGGCAGCGTGGCGCTCCACGCCTGCCTCGACGCGGTCCTCGCCGCCGACGACGTCCCCGCGCACCTGGTGCTCTGCCTGGACGACGCCGTCACCACCGGCGCCGACCCGCTCACCGCCGTCGCCGACGCCGACAAGCACGTGCTGGCCCAGCTCCAGCGGTTCCTCACCGAGGAGCGGCTCGCCGGATCCACCCTGGTCGTCCTCACCCGCCTGGCGCAGGACACCGGCGCCGGCGAAAGGGTCGAGAGCCTGGCCGGCGCGTCCGTGTGGGGCCTGATCCGCTCCGCCCAGAGCGAGCACCCCGGCCGGTTCCGCCTCCTCGACACCGACGACGACGCGGCCTCCCCGGCAGCCCTGCCCGGCGCGCTCGCCCTCGCCGAGGACCAGCTGGCGCTGCGCGCCGGCGCGCCCCTCGTCCCGCGCCTGGCCCCGGCCGCCCCCTCAAACCAGCGGCTCCCGGCGCCGGCCGACGGCGCCCACCGGCTGGCCATCGCGAAGGCGGGCACGCTGGAGAACCTGACGTGGGTCCCGTGCCCCGAGGTGGAGGCGCCCCTGGAGGCCGGACAGGTCCGCATCGCCGTCCAGGCCGCCGGCCTGAACTTCCGCGACGTCACGATCGCCCTGGGACTCATCGACCGGACGGCCTTCGACGACGGCCTCGGCAGCGAGGGCGCCGGCATCGTGCTGGAGGTCGCGGACGACGTGACCGCCATCGCGCCGGGCGACCGGGTCACCGGCATCTTCCCCGGCTCCTTCGGCCGCGTCGCCATCGCGGACCACCGCCTGGTGACGGCCTTCCCCGACGGCTGGAGCTACGCCGAGGCGGCCTCCATGCCGAGCACCTTCCTCACCGCCTACTACGCGCTCTTCCACGTGATCAAGCTGAAGAAGGGCCAGCGCATCCTCATCCACGCGGCGGCGGGCGGCGTCGGCACGGCCGCGGTCCAGCTGGCCAAGCACGCCGGCGCCGAGATCTACGCCACCGCGAGCCCCGCCAAGTGGCCCGCCCTGCGCGCCATGGGCCTGGACGACACGCACCTGGCCTCCTCCCGCGACCTGGAGTTCGTCGAGAAGTTCCTCGGCGCCACGGACGGCCGCGGTGTGGACGTCGTCCTGAACTCCCTCGCCCACGCGTTCGTCGACGCCTCGCTGAAACTGCTCCCCGAGGGCGGCGACTTCATCGAGATGGGCAAGACCGACATCCGCGACCCCCGGCAGGTGGCGGCCGACCACCCCGGCGTCCACTACCAGGCCTTCGACCTCTACGGGTCGGCGGGACCGCAAGCGCTCCAGGCGATGTTCCGGGACGTCATGGAGCTGTTCGCCGACGGACGGGTGCGGCTGACCCCCGTCTCCGTCCGCAACATCCGCGACGCGCGCGGCACGTTCCGCGAGATGAGCCAAGGCCGCCACATCGGCAAGCTCGTCTTCGACCTGAGCAGCGGCTTCGGCGGCGGCACCGTCCTGGTCACCGGCGGCACCGGCGGCGTCGGCTCGCTCGTGGCGCGCCACCTCGTCGCCGAACACGGCGTCACAAGCCTCGTCCTGGCCAGCCGCCGGGGCACGGCGGCCGCCGGGGCGGCCGAACTGGTCGCCGACCTCGAAGCCGCGGGCGCATCCGTCCGCGTCGCGGCCCTCGACGTTGCCGACCGCGACGCCGTCGCGGGCCTGCTCGCCGACATGCCCGCCGGCCACCCGCTGACCGCGGTCGTCCACGCGGCGGGCGTCCTCGCGGACGGCACCCTCGAGTCGCTGACCCCGCACAGCATCGACCACGTGCTGCGCGCCAAGGCCGGCGGCGCCCTCACCCTGCACGAGCTGACCCGCGACCTGCCCCTGTCGGCGTTCGTCCAGTTCTCCGCCCTCGCCGGCACGATCGGCACCGCGGGACAGGCGAACTACGCCGCGGCGAACGCCTTCCTGGACGCCCTGGCAGTACAGCGCAAGACGGCCGGCCTGACCGGCACCTCGCTGTGCTGGGGCTGGTGGGAGCAGAGCAGCGGCATGACCGGCGAGCTGGACCAGGCCGACTTCAACCGCCTGCGGCGGATGGGCATCGACGCGATGCCGACCGACGAGGCACTGGTCCTGTTCGACGCCGCCCTCGCGGCCGACAAGGCCGTCCTCGTCCCGGCCCGCGTCGACGTCGCCGGCCTGCGCAACCGGCCCGTCGACGAACTGCCGCCGCTGCTGCGCGGCCTCGCCGAGGCCGGCCGCCCGCGCCGCAACCGGGCCACCAGCGCCAAGGACGGCGGCGTCGCCATCGCCGCCCGCCTGCTCACCCTCCCGGCCGACGAGGCACAGACAGCCGTCCTGGACTGGGTCCGCGACCAGATCGCCATCGTGCTCGGACACCCCACCGGCACGGCCGTCGACGCCGACCAGGCCTTCACCCAACTCGGATTCGACTCGCTCACCTCCGTCGAACTGTGCAACCGCCTGGCCGCCTCCACCGGACTGCGCCTGGCATCCACCCTCATCTTCAGCTACCCGACACCACGCGAACTGGGACACCACCTGCTCGCCCTGCTGCGCCCCGAACCGGACCCCAGCTCCGCCGAAGACGCCCGGATCCGCGAACTGCTGCGCACCATCCCGATCGACAACCTGCGCAGCGCGGGCGTCCTGGACCAGGTCCTGGCCTGCGCCAACCCGCCCCGGCCCCCCGGCAGCCCGGACCCGGCCCACACGGACCCGGCCCACACGGACCCGGCCCACACGGACCCGGCCCACACGGACACCGGCGCCGACGACCTGCCCGACATGGACCTGGACGCGCTGCTCGACCTGGCTCTGGACGAGAAGAGGTAGTGACATGACCAACTCCGCCGAACACACCGCCCAGGGCACCGACCGCATCCAGCGGGCCCTGCGCACACTGCTGGAGGAACGCGACCGCCTCCGCCAGGAGAACGACGCCCTCAAAGCCGGCCACGGCGAGCCGATCGCCGTGGTCTCCATGGCCTGCCGCTACCCGGGAGGCGTCTCCTCGCCCGAAGAGCTGTGGGAGGTCATCCGCAGCGGCCGCGACGTCGTCGGCGACTTCCCCACCGACCGCGGCTGGCGCGACGTGTACGACCCCGACCCCGACACCATCGGCAGCGCCTACGTACGCCAGGGAGGCTTCCTGACCGACCCGGCCGGCTTCGACGCGGACTTCTTCGGCATCAGCCCGCGCGAAGCGCTGGCGACCGACCCGCAACAGCGCCTGCTGCTGGAAACCTCCTGGGAGGCCTTCGAGCGGGCCGGCATCATCCCCGCCGACATACGCGGGACCGACGTCGGCGTCTTCTCCGGGGTGAGCTCCACCGAGTACGGGTGGCGCTTCCTGGAAGCGGGCCAGAGCGAACTGGAGGGCTACCTGCTCTACGGCAGCTCGCTCAGCGTCGCCTCCGGCCGCGTCGCCTACGAACTCGGACTGACCGGGCCGGCGGTGTCCCTGGACACGGCCTGCTCCTCCTCGCTGGTGGCCCTGCACATGGCGGCGCAGTCACTGCGCGCGGGGGAGTGCTCGCTCGCCCTGGCCGGCGGGGCACTGGTGATGTCCACGCCCGCGGCGTTCGTGGAGTTCGCCCGGCAGGGCGCCCTGTCCGCCGACGGCCGCTGCAAGGCCTTCGCGGACGCGGCCGACGGAACCGGCTGGGCCGAAGGGGTCGGCGTACTGCTGCTGGAACGGCTCTGCGACGCCCGCCGCAACGGCCACCCGGTCCTCGCCGTCGTCCGCGGCTCCGCGGTCAACCAGGACGGGGCCAGCAACGGGCTCACCGCCCCCAACGGCCGCGCCCAGGAGAAGGTGATCCTGCGGGCACTGGCCAACGCGGGCGTCGCGGCCCGCGAGGTGGACCTGCTCGAAGCCCACGGCACCGGCACCACCCTGGGCGACCCCATCGAAGCAGGCGCCCTGCTCGCCACCTACGGCAAGGACCGGGCCGAGGACAGGCCGCTCTGGCTGGGCTCCCTGAAATCGAACATGGGGCACGCCCAGGCCGCCGCCGGCGTCGGCGGAGTCATCAAGACCGTGATGGCCATGCGCCACCGATACCTGCCCCAGACCCTGCACGTCGACGCGCCCTCACGACACGTGGACTGGTCCCGCGGCGGCATCCAGGTGCTGGCGCGGGGACGCGAGTGGACCCGCCCGAACCATCCCCGCCGCGCCGGCGTCTCCTCGTTCGGAGTCAGCGGCACCAACGCGCACGTGATCCTGGAAGAGGCCCCGCCCCAGCCCGACGAGCCCGCACCCGACACGGACGTCACCGGCGCCCTGGTGCCCTGGGTACTGTCGGGCAAGAGCGCACCGGCCCTGCAGCGGCAGGCGGCCAGGCTGCGCGACTTCGTCGCCGCCGACCCCCACGCGGACACCCCCGCCATCGGCGCCTCACTCGTCTCGACCCGCTCACGGTTCGAACACCGCGCGGTCGTACTGGGCCGCTCGCGCGACGAACTGCTCAGCGCCCTCACCGCGCTGAGCGACGGTACGGAATCCCCCGCGGTGGTCCGCGGCGCCGCCGGCGACCTCGGCGGTGTCACCTTCATGTTCCCCGGGCAGGGATCCCAGTGGACCGGCATGGGCCGACAGCTCTACGACACCTTCCCCGTCTTCGCCAAGAGCCTCGACGCGTGCGCGGCAGCCCTCGGCGAATGGGTCGACTGGCCACTGCTCGACGTGATACGCGGCGTCGAAGGCGCGCCCACCCTGGACCGGGTGGACGTCGTCCAGCCGGCGCTGTTCTCGGTGATGGTCTCCCTGGCCGCCCTGTGGCGGTCCTGGGGCGTGGAGCCGGCCGCCGTGGTGGGACACAGCCAGGGCGAGATAGCCGCCGCCCACGTGTGCGGCGCCCTGTCACTGAGGGACGCCACCAAGGTCGTGGCGCTGCGCAGCAAGGCCCTGGTGGATCTGATCGGCCACGGCGCGATGGCATCGGTCGCCGAGTCCGCGGACATCGTGGCCCAGCGCCTGATTCCGTGGAACGACGAGCTGAGCATCGCCGTCGTCAACGGACCCCGCTCCGTGGTGGTCTCCGGGGAACCGGACGCGCTCGACGAATTCGTCGAGAAGATGAAGGCCGAAGGCGCCCAGGCCCGGAGGATAAACGTCGACTACGCCTCCCATTCACACCACGTGACCCGGGTCCGCGACCAGGTGACCGGCTCACTGTCCGACGTGAGCCCGAAAACATCGATGCTGCCCTTCTACTCGACGCTGTACGGCGAAATCATCGACACCGCCCGGCTGAACGGCGAATACTGGTACAACAACCTGCGCGAAAAGGTCCTCTTCGAATCCTCCGTCCGGCGACTGGCCGACGACGGTTTCCGGGTCTTCATCGAGATGAGCCCGCACCCCGTCCTGACCGTCCCGGTGCAGGAGATCCTCGAGGACGCGGACGACGCGGTGGTCCTCTCCTCCTCGCGCCGCGACCGCGACGAGGCGCAAGCCGTCCTCGGCTCGCTGGCCCAGCTCCACGTCCGCGGCAAAACCGTGGACTGGGACGCCCTGTTCGGGACCCGCCGGCGGGTGGACCTTCCCACGTACGCCTTCCAGCGCCAGCGGTACTGGCTGAACTCCTCACAGACGGCGCCCGCCGCGCAGCTGCCCGCCCCGCAGCCGCCCGCAGACGACGACCACCTCCTGCCCCTGTCGCAGAGGATCTCCACCCTCCCCGACGACGACGCGAACGCACTCGTCCTCGAGCACGTCGTGGAGAAGGTCGCCGTCGTCCTCGGACACCCCTCCAGCGAGTCCATCAACCCCGACCAGGAATTCAAGGAGATCGGATTCGACTCGCTGCTGTCGGTGGAGCTCAGCAAACGCCTGACCGCGTCGACCGGCCTCAAACTGCGAGCGAATCTGGTGCTGCGCCACCCGTCACCCCGACTGATCGCCCGATACATCACGACCTCCATGGCCACCGGCACACCACAGTGATCTCATGGCGCGCCGGGCGGTTTTCCACCCCATAGGCATGTCCCGCCGGCGGGACACCGCAACCTCGACAGCGGCTTTTCCCGCCCCGGCACCAAGGTGTCTTGACCGGCTGATTCACCTTCCGTGAAGGTGGGGTGATCTGCGAATTCCTCCCATTCCCGGACCTGTTTTCCTCTGAGGGGTTGATCCGTGTGCGTTCGTTCGGCGCGTCGTCTGCGCATAAAGGGCTGTGGCTGGCGGAGGCCGTGTCTCCCGACACGCTGAACCATGCGCTGACCATGTGGGATGTGGACGGTGAACTGGACGCGGCGGTCATGGAGTCCGCGTTCCTCCACGTGATGGAGGAGGCGCAGGTGCTGCGCGTCAACTTCGTCGACGACGGCAGCGGACTGCGCCTGATCCCCCGGGAACTGGGGGACTGGCGGCCGTTCTCCCTGGACCTCAGCACCGAGACCGATCCCGAGCAGGCGGCCCGCGAAGCGCTGGCCGACATGCTGCGCGAACCCTTCGACCTGGAGCGGGATCTGCTGTTCCGACTGGGCGTGGTGAAACTCGCGGCGACCCGCTCACTGGTGGTGATCGCCTACCACCACCTCATATCGGACGGATTCGGCACAGGCGGCCTGCTGTCACGGCGCCTCGCCGAGGTGTACACGGCGCTCGCACGGGGCGAAAACGCAACCCCGCTGCCGCACCCCTGGGACGCCGAGTCCTTCGCGACCGAGGCAACGCACTACCAGGCCTCCCAGAAGTTCACCGACGACACGGAGTTCTGGCGCGGCTACCTGACCGACGCCCCGCCACCCGCACGGATCGCGCGCATCGACCTGTCCGAGCCGATGCGCTCCGCGCTCTGCGAACCGATGAACAGCGCCGACCGCTGGGGCGAGCTGACCGAACACATCGGCATGGTCAGCCGGACGCTGACCGTGCCGCGCGCCGAGGCCGACACGTGGACCCAGACCGCCAAGTCCCTGGGCGTGTGGACGTCCACCATGCTCACCGCGGCCGCGGCGGTCTTCTTCCGGCACCGCTGCGACCGCCCGGAGTTCCTCCTCTCACTGGCCGTGGGCAACCGGGTCGGCGTGGCCAGCCAGACCCCCGGCCTGGCGGTGAACGTGGTCCCGGTGCGGGTCAAGGTTCCCCTCACGGCGACCTTCGCCGAGATCGCCGACGCGATGGTCGACGAAACCTACGACCTCTTCGATCACACCGCCTGCCACTACTCCGACATCCAGCGCGCGAGCGAAACCGCCCTCAGCGACCGCGGCAGCTTCGGCACCGTCATGAACGTCGTCGACTTCGTGGAACAGCTCCACTTCGCCGACCACCCCGCCCGCTACCTCGGCGGAACGACCGGGGCCTTCGACGAACTGTCCATCGGCGTCTACACCGACGGCAGCGCCGACAGCGACCTGTTCATCCGGCTCGACGCCCCCGCCAGCCTCTACTCGCGCGCGGAGCTGCGCTTCATCGGCGCCGACCTGATCGCACACATCCGTGCCGTGGTGGCCGCCGACGCACAGCCGGTCGGCGCCCTGGACGTGCTGAGCGGCATCGAACGCGACCGGGTGCTGACGGCGCCGAACGACACCGAGGTGCCGGCGCCCGGCTCGAGCGTTCCGCAGCTGTTCGCCCGACAGGTTCAGCGGGACCCCGACGCCGTCGCTCTGCTCTCCGGCGGCTCGGCCCTCTCCTACCGGGAGCTGGACGAGCGCTCCAGCCGCCTGGCCCAGGCGCTGCGCCGGCGCCACATCGGACCCGAGACGGTCGTGGCGGTGGCGATGCCCCGATCGGTGGACCTGGCCGTCGCCCTGCTGGCCGTGGTCAAGGCCGGCGGAGCCTACCTGCCCATCGACCCCGCGTTGCCGGCGCAGCGGATCAGCTCCCAGGTCAACGACTGTGCGGCGCGCGCCCTGCTCACCGACGCGGCGACAGCCGAAGCACTCACCTCCCACCTGGACGTTCCGGCGATCGTGCCCGACCACATCCGGCCGCAGACCGCCGACGACGACAGCGACGCCGTGCCGCCGCTCCCGCTCCCCTCGCACCAGGACAACCTGCTGGCGCTCACGTACAGCACCGGACCGACCGGCACGCCCACAGCGGTCGCCGTGACGCACCGCAACATGGAGCGGTTCGTCACCGACCGCCACTGCCAGGAGACCGGCCGCGGCACCGTGCTGTGGCACGCGCCCCCCACCCACGACGCGCTCGCCCTCGAACTGTGGGCGCCCTTGCTCAACGGCGGCCGGGTGGTCCTGGCTCCCGCAGGCGACCTGGACGCCGACGCGCTCACCGAGGCGCTGACCCAGGCGCGAGCAGCGCACCCCGTCTCCACGCTGTGGCTGCCCGCCGCCCTGTTCTCGGCGATCGCGGCACAACACCCCGAGCGCCTCGCCGGATTGCGCGAGGTGTGGACCGGTGGCGACCGCGTCCCCGCCGCCGCGCTGCGACGGATCCGGGAGGCCTGCCCCGAGCTGACGATCGTCCACGGCCACGGTCCGACGGAAACCACCGTGTTCGCCGCGACCCACCGCCTGGCCGCCGGCGAACCGGCGCACCCCCCGGCCACCGTCGGCCACCCGATGGACCACACCGCCCTCTACGTACTGGGACCCGGACTGGCGCCCGTCCCCGCCGGCGTGAGCGGAGAGCTGTACGTGGCCGGGCCCGGCCTGACCCGCGGATACCCCGCACGACCCGGACAGACCGCGCAGCGTTTCGTACCCTGCCCGTTCGGCCCGGCCGGAGCGCTCATGTACCGGACCGCGGACCGGGTGCGGTGGACCACCGACGGCCGGCTCGAATACATGGGCCGCACCGACAGCCAGGCGGACGTACGCGGTACCCGGATCGAGTTGACCGACGTCGAAGAGGCACTGTCCGAGCACACCGCACTGGCCCAGTCGGCCGTGGTCGTCAGGCACGACAGCTCCGGGCAGCAGCGGCTGGCGGCCTACGTGGTCCCGGCGGGCGCCCAGAGCGTTTCGGGCGAAGAACTGCGCCGCTTCGCCGCAGGACGGTTGCCGGAGGCCATGGTGCCCTCGGTGTTCACCGTCCTGGAACGCCTGCCGCTGACGGCCGACGGGAGGGTGGACCGGGCCTCGCTGCCGCAGCCCCAGTTCGACGACGGGACGTACCGGGCACCGCGCAACGAAACCGAACGGATCCTGGCCGCGGCCTTCGCCGACGTACTCGAACTGGACCGGGTGGGCATCGACGAGGACTTCTTCGACCTCGGCGGCAACTCGCTGCGGGCCATCAGGCTCAAAGGCCTGATCCGGGCCCAGCTGAACCAAGAGGTGTCGATCCGCAAGCTGTTCGCGGCCCGCACCATCGCCAACCTGTCCGACACGTGGAAGGACCTCGCCCAGTCCAGCAGGCCGACCCTGAGCCGCAGGACGAAGGAAGGCGCCGTCCTGTGAGCTCCGCCCTCTGAGCTCCGCCCCCTGAGTTCCGTCCCCCGCTCAACCGCCGAGTCTGCCGGCGGCGGTGAGAGCGGGGGACGGGCTGTGGAGAAGGGCGCCCGAAGACCAGAGCCGGATCCGCTCACGGCAAAGCCGGCCCCGCCGGTCACCCGCCCATGAGCGATACGCCCGGGCGGGTGACCGGCGAGGCACGGCGGCGAGCACGGTCAGGAAGCGGCGCTGCCCGCGAACATCCCCTCGGTGACGGCCGCAGCGACCCGGCCGACCTCCTCGACGAGATAGAAATGGCCGCCGGGAAAGACCTTCAGAGCGAAATCACCGCTCGTGTGATCCCGCCACGTCCCCGCCTCCTGGACCGTCACCATCGGATCGCTGTCCCCGACCAGCGCGGTCACCGAAGCGGCGAGCGGCTCTCCACCGCGCCAGCTGTACGTGCCCAGCGCCCGGTAATCGGCACGCAGCGCCGGCAGCACCATCTCCAGGACCTCAGGGTTCTCGAGCATGCCCTGATCGGTACCGCCCAGCCTGCGCACGTCGGCCAGCACATCGGCGTCCTCGTACAGCTCGTAGCGGACGCTCGCCCGCGGGCCCGGCGCGCCCCGGCCGGAAAGGAACAGCCGCTGCGGGCCGGGCAGTTCACCCCCGGCGAGCAGCCGGGCCGTCTCGTACGCGACGAGCGCGCCCATGCTGTGGCCGAACAGGGCGTACGGCCGTCCCAGGTCCGCGGCCAGCGCGTGCGCCAGCTCCCCGGCCACCGCCTCGACCAGCGAGTCCAGGTCCGTGAACGGCGCCTCACGGTACCGGTCCTGGCGCCCCGGGTACTGCACGGACACCACGTCGAAGTCCGCGGGCAGCGCACGCGCCAGATGCGTGTACGCCGTCGCCGAGCCCCCCGCATGCGGGAAGCACACGAGCCGCGGCCCGTCCCCCGAGGCCGTGGTGAAGCGCCGGAACCACGTGCTGTTCACCGGATTTCTCCCAGGAGGCTCCGCCCTTTAGGGCGGGGAGGAATGGGTCCTTGGAGCGGAGCCGCGTAGCGGCGGAGTTCTCTGCGCATCTGCTGTGACCTGCACTCTCTTCCGTTGTCAGTGGCGGGTGTTAGGTTCCGATCATGA
>NZ_JBVHVF010000027.1:0-102894 GCF_055564955.1 Streptomyces sp. NPDC028910
GGGGTGCCCCCAACCCCCCCACCGCACACCCCCCCCCCCCCCCAACCCACCCCCCCCCCCCCCTCCCCCCCCCCCCACCCCCCCCCCCCCCCCCCACCCACCCCCCCCCCCACCCCCCCCCCCCCCCCCCCCCCCCCCCCCGGGGACCCCCCGCGGCCGGGAGCTCAGGCGTTACCGCGCCGGGCGCGCGCGTCACCGGCCGCGCCCACCGCGAGGCCGAGGGCGATCATGACGACGTAGCTGTAGACCTCGTAGCCGTCGGGTGCGAGGAAGCGGACGAAGCCCATGAAGTGGATCCAGCCCAGCCATTCGTGCAGGAGTCCGCTCGCGCCGCCGACGACGAGCACGAAGCAGAGCAGGCCCGAGACGGCCGCCAGCGGGGATTTCGGGGTGGTGGAAGTCATGATCCGACGTTAGGCGGGCGGCGCCGGCGCCGGATCGGCCAGAGGGCGGCCGGGCGTCGTACTTAAGTATGTGATGCGCGGGCCGGATGCCCCGGCCGCGCGTGGCCCGCGTAGATTTCCGGGACATGCGCCGTATCTACCGCACCCGCCGGGACTGGGCCGCCGACCTGGGGTTGTTCCTGTTCGCGGCGTGTTTCGCCGCCGTCAGCTGGCAGGCCGTCCCGGGGGCCGGGGAACTCAGCCCGGGGTGGCGGGCCGCCGACCAGGTGGCCGGCGGGCTGGGGTGCGCCGCGGTACTGCTGCGGCGGCGCTGGCCCGTTCCGCTGGCCGTGGTGCTGCTCCTGGCCGGCGGCCTGGCGCACTACATGACCGGCCCGGCGATGGTGGCGGTGTTCACGGTGGCCGCGACCCGGCCGTGGCGGGTCACGGGATGGGTGGCGGCGCTGGCCTTCGCCCCGCTGCCCGTCTTCCTGTGGCAGCTGCCGGAACTGCCCGAGGACCGGGCTGGTTCGGCGGTGACGTACTTCGCCCTGATCGCCGGGGCCATCGGCTGGGGGCTGTTCAGGCGGTCCCGCCGGCAGCTGATCGCCTCACTGCGGGAGCGCGCCGAACTGGCCGAGGCAGACGCGGAGTCACGGGCCGAGCGGGCCCGGATGGAGGCCCGGGAGGAGATCGCCCGCGAGATGCACGACGTGCTCGGGCACCGACTGTCGCTGCTGAGCGTGCACGCGGGCGCCCTGGAGTTCAACCCGGGCGCCCCGCGAGCGGAGATCGAGCGGGCCGCCGGGGTCATACGGGAGAGCGCCCACCTGGCGCTGCACGACCTGCGCGAGGTGATCGGCGTACTGCGGTCAGGGTCGGGACCGGGGTCGGGGCCGGCTGAGGGTGAGCGGCCGCAGCCGGAACTCGCGGACCTGGCCCGGCTGGTGGCGGAGGCGCGGGACGCGGGCGGACGGATCGAGCTGGAGGGGCCGCCCGAAGGGGCCGCGCCGCCGCCGCTGGTGGGGCGTACGGCGTACCGGATCGTTCAGGAGGCGCTGACCAACGTACGCAAGCACGCGCCCGGCGCGGCCGTCGACGTGCGGGTGGCCGGGGGCCCGGGCAACGGCCTGACGGTGGAGGTCCGCAACGCCAGGCCGCCCGGATCGGCCGCGGACCCGGCCCCGGCCGCGCAATCGGACCCGGTCTCGGACCCGGCCTCGGCTCGGGCCTCGGTCGCGGGAATGAGCGAGGGCGGCGGACAGGGGCTGATCGGGCTGGCGGAACGCGCCCGGCTGGCGGGCGGGGAACTGACGGCGCTCCCCGCCGAGGGCGGGTTCCGGGTGCACGCCTGGCTACCCTGGCAGACCTGATCGAACGAACGAAGGAAGAGGAATGAGGCGCAGGTGATCCGCGTACTGCTGGTCGACGACGACGCGATCGTCCGGGCCGGGCTGCGTCTGATGCTGGGCGGCGCCCCGGACATCGAGCTGGTCGCCGAGGCGGTCGACGGGGCGCAGGTGCCCGGGCTGGTCGCCGCACACGGGCCCGACCTGGTGCTGATGGACATCCGGATGCCCGGTGTCGACGGGCTGGCCGCCACCGAGGCACTCCGGGCGCGGCCGGGAGCTCCCGAAGTGCTCGTCCTGACCACCTTCCACACCGACGGACACGTCCTGCGGGCGCTGCGCGCCGGGGCGGCCGGATTCCTCCTCAAGGACACCCCGCCGCAGGAGATCGTGGCGGCCATCCGGACGGTGGCCGCCGGGGACCCGGTGCTCTCCCCGGCCGTCACCCGCCGGCTCATCGACCAGGTGGCGGGCGGCTCCGGCCAGGACACCCGGGCGGCCGCCGCCCGCGCCCGGCTGGCGCTGCTGGCCGAGCGGGAGCGGGAGGTGGCGCTCGCGGTCGGGCGGGGTCTGTCCAACGCGGAGATCGCGCGGGAACTCCACCTGGCACTGCCCACGGTGAAGACCCACGTGTCACGGATCCTGACCCGGCTCGACCTCAACAACCGGGTTCAGATCGCCCTGTTGGTCCACGACGCCGGCGGTCCGGACACCCCCGGGCCCGGCCGTTAGGGACCGTCACGTCTCAGCCGTTCCGCCGGCCGGAGCACGGGGGAGGGGGCCCGGCCCGGCGGACGCGCGCGTGCGGGTGCGGAGCGGATCCCGGCGAGAAGGGGAACCGGGGCGGCCGACCGGCTCGCGGGGACACCGACAGGGGAGAGTGAGACCCTGGCTGCATGGCCCGTAGGGGACAGACCCCCGACGTCGACTGGCCCGCGCGGCCCGATACGAGCCTCGCGCTCAACCGCATGGGCACTTTCGACTGGGACCTCGACAGCGGGCGGATGCATCTGGATCCCACCGCCCTCGAGGTCCTTGAGCTGCGCCCGGACGAGTACACCGGGACCCCCGACGGGCTCCGGCCGCGCCTCGCGCCCGGCGAGGAGGCCCGGCTCGACGCCCGGGTCGCGCAGGCGATCAAGGAGGGCCGGAGCCACTACGGGGCCTACGTCCGCAGCCGCCACCGGGACGGGTCGCCGGCCTGGACCCACATCCAGGGGCACATCCTGCGCGACCCGGGCGGGCGCCCGTACCGCGTCATCGGGATCCTGCGCGACGCCGCCCACGACCCCGGCGAGCCCGGCGCCGCCGGGGAGCAGGCCGAGGGACGCCGCCGGATGACCGGCGTCGTCGAGCGGACCACCGCCATCCTCGCCCACGCCCGCACCGTCAACGACGTGACCGACGTCCTCAAGGACCCCCAGGCGCTCGGTCATCTCGGCGCGGTCAGCGTGATGCTGGGCGTCGTCGACGGCGGCCGCATCCACCTGGTGGCGGAGGGGCAGCTCGGCTCGTACGTACCCGAGATCGAGTACACGCGGATCGACGCGCAGCTGCCGATGAGCGAGGCGGTACGCACCATGCAGCCGGTCTTCCTCGTGTCACGGGAGGAGTTCCAGCGGCGCTACCCGCAGCTGTGGCCGTACATCGAGCCGCTGTCCGTCCGCAGCGGGGTCTACCTGCCGCTGATCGCCCAGGGACGGCCCGTCGGGGCGCTGGGGCTCCTCTACAAGCGGGACGGTGATTTCACCGCTGAGGAGCGCAACCTGCTGATGGCGCTCGGCAGCGGCGTCGCCCAGGGCCTCCAGCGCGCCATCCTCTTCGAGCAGGAGCACGACCTGGCCGAGGGACTCCAGCGGGCCATGCTGCCCCGCCGCATCCCGGAGGTGCCGGGCGCGCGGATCGCCGTACGCTACCGCTCCGCCCGGATGGGGCAGGACGTCGGCGGCGACTGGTACGACGTGATACCGCTCGGCGAGGGGCGGGTCGGAGTGATGATCGGCGACGTCGAGGGGCACGACACGGACGCGGCCGCCGTCATGGGGCAGCTGCGCATCGTGCTGCGCGCGTACATCGTCGAGGGGCACACCCCCGGCGCGGCGATGGCGCGTGCCTCGGTCTTCCTGCGCGAACTGGAGACGGAACGGTTCGCGACGTGCACGTACGCCGAGGTGGACCTCACCAGCGGGATGCTCCGGATGGTCCGCGCCGGCCACCTCGACCCGGTCGTGCGGCGCGGCGACGGCAGCTGCCACCGGATCCAGGTGGCCGGCGGGCTGCCGCTCGGGCTGCCGCCCCGCGAACAGTGCGGCACCGGCTCCGGCTACCCCGTCACCAGCATCGAACTGCACCCCGGGGACACCCTGGTGCTGTGCACGGACGGCCTGATCGAACGCCCCGGCGCGGACCACGACACCGGTATGCGGGAGCTCATGGCGGCGGTGCACAGCGGCCCGGTGGACGTGGAGGAACTCGCCGACGTGCTGTGCGACCTGGTCGGGGACTCGGGCGGCGGGGACGACATGGCCCTGCTCGTCCTGCGCCGACGCGGCACGCCCACCGCGCGGGGCGGCGGTCCGCTGCGCCACCGGCTGGAGCCGGGGGACGCGGAGGCCCCGGCGCAGGCCCGCCACCTGATCCGGGCGGCGGTTGCCGCCTGGGGAGCCCGGGACCGGGCCGACGAGATCGAACTGGCGGCGGACGAGCTGATGACCAACGCCCTGGTCCACACGGACGGCGGCGGCGACGTCAGCATGCGGCTCACGGGGCAGGGGCGGATCCGGATCGAGGTCGAGGACTCAAGCAGCGCCCTGCCGAGGCCGCGCGAGGCGGGGGACTGGGCGGTGTCGGGGCGCGGCCTGATGCTGGTGGACCGGCTCGCGGACGGGTGGGGCGTGGAGCCCCGGGGCAGCGGGAAGTGCGTGTGGTGCGAGTTCGCCCTGGTCGCCCCGGAACAGGCCGGATAGCCGGGATGGCCGGGATGGCCGGGATGGCCGGATAGGGGTCGGGCCGCGGGTGCCCCCAAGGAGGCGGGCGGCGGCAGCTGCCATGAACCGCCGGTCAGCAGCTTCGCCACGTCCGCGCTCGGCTCGCGGCCGCCGAGCAGGCACTTGACGTAGGTGGCCGGGAGGTCGCCGAGCGGTCGGGCCACTACGGCCGGCTCGGTCAGCGTGGCCTCGGGGTGAGGTGGCGAGCGGCTCACGATCCGCGCGACCTGTTGGTCGCCCAGGTCCTGGCCCGCGTGGTCGGGCGCGGCGCCCGGAAGCCGCCTTCTCGGCGATCGAGCCCTCCGCCATCGCCCGTCCGTCCGGCCATCCGGCGACGAACGACCGGCCGTCGGCCGTCTGACGTCTGATATCCGCGGTCGGCGGCAGTACCTACAGGCCGACCAGCGTGACCTCAGTGGCCTTCACACTGGTCCACACCTGCGCGCCGTCGACGATGCCCAGTTCGGCGGCCGCTTCCGGCGTGATCTCCGCGACCAGGTCGGGTGCGCCGGCCGACGCGACCAGCACGCGCAGCCGGCTGCCGACCGCAGTGATCTCCCGTACCGTGCCCGGCCAGACGTTGCGCGGGCTGCCGCTCGGGCGGTCCCGGTGCACCGACACCGCCTCCGGGGCGATGATCGCCAGTGCCTGCGTCCCTTCGGGCAGCGCCTCGGCGACCACCAGCCGGCCGCCTGCCGAGAGGGCGAGCCCGTCCCCCGACGCGACGCCCGGCCAGGCGTTGCGCCCGAGCATGCGGGCCACCCACGGGGAACGCGGGTGCCGGGTCACCTCGGTCGGCGGCGCGTCCTGGAGGGCCCGGCCGTCGGCGAGTACGAGGACCCGATCGGCCAGCGACACCGCCTCGACGGGATCGTGGGTGACGATGAGGCAGACCCCGCCGAAGCCGGCGAGATGCGTGCGCAGGGTGTGGCGGACGTGCGCCCGGGTGGTCTGGTCGAGGGCGGCGAGCGGCTCGTCCAGCAGCAGCAGCCGGGGGCGCGCGGCCAGGGCGCGGGCCAGGGCGACCCGCTGCGCCTGGCCGCCGGAGAGTTGGGCCGGCTTGCGGTGGGCGAGGTGTCCGACGCCGAGCCGGTCCAGCCAGGCCTGCGCCTCGCGGCGGGCGTCGGCGCGCGGCACCCGGCGGGCGCGCAGCCCGTACGCGGTGTTGGCCAGGGCGCTCAGGTGGGGGAACAGCGCGCCGTCCTGCGGGACCCAGGCCACCTGCCGCTTGTGCGGGGGCAGCGCGGTGACGTCCGCGTCGCCGAGCCGCAGCTCGGCGTGGGCGCGCGGGGTCAGGCCGAGCAGGGCGCGCAGCAGCGTGGTCTTGCCGGCGCCGTTCTCGCCGACGACGGCGATGGTGGTGCCGGGTTCGGCGTCGAGGGTGAGCCGGTTGAAGCCGGTGACGGTGGCGTGCAGGGGCCAGTGGCCGACCTCGGCTCCAGTCCCGGCCCCGGCCCCGGCCCCGGCCCCGGCCCCGGATCCGGCGCGGGGTTCGGTGGCGGGTCCGGGCGTCTCCTCGGGGAGCGGCGGCACACCGGCGGCCTCGCGGGCGACCGGGGCGCCCGTCCAGCGGCCGCGCAGGGCGATCAGTACGGCCATGGCCATCGCCAGGAGCAGCAGCGAGACGGAGGTGGCGGCCTCCGGCCGGTCCTGGAGCAGCAGGTACACCTGGAGCGGCAGGGTCTGGGTGGTGCCGGGCAGGTTGCCGGCGAAGGTGATGGTCGCGCCGAACTCGCCCAGCGCCCGGGCCCAGGTGAGCGCGGCGCCGGCGATCAGGCCGGGGGCCACCATGGGCAGGGTCACCGTGAAGAAGACGCGGACCGGCGAGGCCCCGAGCGAGGCGGCGGTCTCCTCGTAGCTCTGCTTGAGGCCGCCGAGGGCTCCCTCCAGGCTGATGACCAGGAACGGCATGGCCACGAAAGTGGCCGCGACGACGGCGCCCGAGGTGTGGAACGGCAGGGTGATCCCGAAGGTGTCCTCCAGCCAGGGCCCGAGCAGCCCGCGCCGCCCGAAGCCGAGGAGCAGGGCGACACCGCCGACGGTCGGCGGCAGCACCATCGGGAGCAGCACGAGGGAGCGGACCAGGGCCTTCCCCTTGAACGGGACACGGGCCAGAATCCAGGCGAGCGGTACGCCGAGGAGGATGGAGAGCCCGAGGGCCCACAGGGACACCAGGAGCGAGAGCCGCAGGGCCTGGACGACGCCGGGGCTGCCGAGGTGGGTGCCGAGCTCGGCCCACCGCGTGTGGGCAAGAACGCCGATCAGTGGCAGCAGCAGGAACGCGACGGCGAGCAGCGCGGGGAGTGCCAGGGTCAGCGGGGGCCGGGTGCGGGTGCGGAGTCTGCTCATCGGGGTTCCTGGCTGGTGGGGCGGTGGCTGCGGGGGAAGCGTAGGTGACTGCGTCCGGACGCCGTCGGCGCTCAGGGCTTCTGGAAGCCCGCGTCCTGGAGGATCTTCTGCGCCTCCGGGGTGCTCAGCCACGCCACGAACGCGGACGCGGCGCCGGCGTTCTTGGACTGCTTCAGCGTGGCGGCCGGGTAGGAGGCCACGGCGTTCTGGTCGTCCGGGATGTCCACCGTGACGACCTTGTCACCGGACTTGGCGGAGTCGGTCTTGTAGACGAGGCCGGCGTCGGCCTCGCCCATCTCGACCTTGCCCAGGACGGCACGGACGTTGGGTTCCTGGGAGACCGGCTTCACGTCGATCTTCTGGGCGTCGAGGATCTGCCTGCTGTAGCGGCCGACCGGGACCTCGGGCGCGGCGAGCACGACCTTGATCCTGGTGTCGGCGAGGTCCTTGAGCTCGTCGACCTTGAAGGGGTTGCCCTTGCCGGCGGCGATGACGAGGCGGTTCCTGGCGATGACCGTGGCGTCGCCGGTCTCGGTCTTCAGCCCGTCCATGGTCCTGGTGTCGGCGGTGACCAGCGCGTCGGCCGGGGCCCCTTGCTTGACCTGCGCCGCGAGCTCCTGGGAACCGGCGAAGGAGAAGGTGATCCTCGTCCCGGGGTGGGCCTTCTCGTACGCCGCACCCGCCGCCTTGAAGACGTCGCTGAGAGATGAGGCGGCGAGCACGGTGAGGTTCGCGGCCGAGGCGGAGCCGTCGGAGGGGCCGGCGACGGGCTTCTCGCCGCCGGTGCCGCAGGCGGTCAGCGGCACGAGCAGGACGGCGGCCAGCGCGGCAGTCGTGGCAGCGGTAGCGGCACGGCGACCGGTCGGGGTTGGGGCCGGGGCGGGGGTCGGGGACACGGGCATGCTCCTCGCTCGGGTCGGCGGCCGGCCGGGAGCCGGATCCGCGCGGTGGTGACCCGCGCCGTTGACGGGCGGAGCGGGCGGGGACGTTCGGTGGTGCGGAGCGGCTGCTGCGGAGGATCACGGGCGGACGGCGGGCGGGGCCCCTCCGGTTCAGCCGCGGTCGACGTGCACGCTGGAGGACTTCACGCGGGCGGTGGCCCGCATGCCCACCTCCAGCCCGAGCTCCTCGACGGCCTCACGGGTGAGCAGGGAGACCAGGCGGTGGGGACCCGCCTGGATCTCGACCCGGGCGGCCACGTCGCCGAGCTCGACGGCCGTGACGATGCCGGGAAAGGCGTTGCGCGCCGAGGTGTACGGCTCCCCGTCGTCCTCGGTGTGGGCTCCCCGGGCCACCTCGACGGAGAAGGCGGCCAGGTCACGGCCGTTGATCAGGCGTCGGCCGCCCTCGTCGCGATGGGTCACGACCCGGCCGGCGTCGGCCCAGCGGCGCGCGGTGTCCGGGCTGACGCCCAGCAGACGTGCCGCCTGGCCGATGGTGTAGGACTGCATGTGCGACAAGGTAGGGGGTCCTGTGGCGCATTTGCAATCATCTTTGGATGATCTCCATGGCAGATGCCGTAGCTGTTGGCGCATCCGCCAAAACTCATTCCGTTCTGCCGGACCCGGCTCGCTAGAGTCGGTGCATGGCTGATGAGGTATCGGGAACGGAAACGGGCACGGTGCGGGTCGATGCGTGGATCTGGTCCGTGCGCCTGACCAAGACCCGCTCGATCGCGGCGACCGCCTGCCGGGCGGGCCATGTGAAGGTCAACGGGGAGCGCGCCAAGCCGGCGCAGCTGGTGCGTGCCGGTGACGAGGTACGGCTCTTCCACGCGGGGCGCGAGCGGATCGTGGTGGTCAAGCGGCCCGTATCGAAGCGGGTGGGCGCCCCGGTCGCCGCGGAGTGCCTGATCGACAACAGTCCGCCGCCGCCGACCCCCGTGGAGGCCGCCGTCGTCGGCATCCGCGACCGCGGCGCGGGCCGGCCGACGAAGCGCGAACGCCGCGAGATCGAATCCCTCCGCGGCCGCCAGTAGCCTCCGGCTCGGGCTGCGGCGGTGGGGGCGTCTGCCACTGGCCCTGCGGTGCGGGCCCGGCGTGACTCCGCCCTCACCGCGAAGGCCCCCGCCGCTGGTACTACCGAGGCCGTACCGGGGCGCTGCCCCCGCCCCGATCCAGGGCCCGGGGCGTTAACCCGGCCGCCCCGAGCCCAGGCCCGCGGTCCGGCCCCAGGCCGAGCTCAAGTCGAGGGCGTTGCCACGGCCCCCGGCCGGCCCCCAAGTCGAGGCCCGGGGCGTTGCCCGGGCCGACCCGGCGCCCAGGCCCGGGGCCCGGCCCCCGGCGAGACCCGGGGGTTAGCCTCGGCCGCCCGGAGTCGAGGCCTGGCGCGTTGCCCCGGCCGCCCCCCGAGCCCAGTCCCGGGGTCCGGCCCCCGACCACCCCCAAGTCGAGGCCCGGGGGTTGGCCTCGGCCGCCTGGAGTGGAGGCCGGGGCGTCTCCCCGGGCCGCCCCGGTGCCCAGGCGCGGGGCCCGGCTCCCGGCCGCCCCCCAAGTCGCGGCGCGGGGCCCGGCCGCCCGCGAGTCGAGGTCCGGGGCCCGGCCCCTGGGCGTCCTCGAGCCCAGGCGCGGGGTGTTGCCCCGGCCGTCCCCGAGCCGTGGCCGGGGCGTTGCCCCGGCCGTCCCCGAGCCGTGGCCGGGGTGTTGCCCCCGGCCGTCCCCGGGCCGTGGCCCGGGGTGTTGCCCGGCGTTGCCCCCGGCCGTACCCGAGCCCAGGCCCGCCCGGCCCTGGCCTTCAGCCCCCGGCACTTGGCCGTCAGCGGCCCCGGGCGTTGCCCCGGCCGTCCCCGAGCCGTGGCTCTGGGCCCGGGGCCCGGCCGGTGCCCCGAGGCCAGGCTCGGGGCCTGGCCCTGGGCGTCAGGCGCTGGGTGCGGCCCGCAGGGCTTGGGGCGCAGGTGCTTCGGGGCCTGCTTGCGGGCGTTCGGTCAGGTCTTTCGGTACGCGTAGGCCTCGGCGGCGGCCGATGCGACCGCGTCCAAGGGGACTCCCACGGAAGCGGCCACCACCGCCGCCACCGCGCCCTCCAAGAACGGCGCGTCCACCAGCCGGGACCCCGGCGGCAGTTCGTCCTCCAGCAGCAGTGCCTTCACGGTCAGCACCGAGCTCCCCAGATCGGCCAGCAGGGCGACCCCGGCGCCCCGGTCCACTTCCCGCGCGGCCGCGACGATCCGCTCCGCGCTCGTGCCGAGCCCGCCGGCGGCCGTTCCGCCCGCCGCGGCCACCGGGGCCATCAGAGCCAGGGGACCTCCCGCCGCCAGGCCCCGCGCCAGCTCCGCCACCGACTCCGCGACCAGCGCACTGTGCGACACGAGCACGATGCCCACCATGCCCGGCTCGATGCCAGGGCCGGAGTCAGCGTGGGGTCCGTCAGCGGAGCCCGGCCGCCCCGTCACAGCGCGCCCTCCGCCAGCTCCGCCACGTCCGCCAGCGCCCTCAGCAACAACGCCGACGAGGTCGCGCCCGGATCCTGGTGCCCGATGCTCCGCTCGCCCAGATAGCTGGCCCGCCCCTTGCGGGCCTGCATCGGCACCGTCGCCAGCGCCCCGTGCTCCGCCGCGTCCGCGGCCGCCCGGTACGACGTGCTCAGCGCGGTCACCCCGGGCACCAGCGCGTCCAGCATCGTCTTGTCACCCGGCGCCGCCCCGCCCAGTTGCGCCACCGCCGCCACCCCCGCGTACAAGGCCTCGCGCAGCTCCGTGTCGGAGACTTCGGCCGCCTCCCCGAGCGCCTTGCCGGTGCGCCGCAGCAACGTCCCGTACAGCGGCCCCGACGCCCCGCCGACCGTCGAGATCAGCGTCCGCCCGGCCAGCTGGAGCACCTCACCCGGTACCGTCGGGGCCTGCGACTCCTGCGTCGCCAGCACCGCCGTGAAACCCCGTAGCAGATTGCTCCCGTGGTCGGCGTCCCCGATGGGGGAGTCGAGCTCGGTCAGCCGGTCCGCCTCGCGCTCCACCGCGGCCGCGGCGACCGCCATCCAGCGCCGGAAGAAGTCTGCGTCACGCACCGGATCTCCTCGCCTCGCATGAGCCTGGCCGGTCCCACCGACACCATACGGTCAGCACGTTCAGCAGCCCCAACGCAGTGCGGCGGTCCGTACGGGCGCGTCCCACAGCCGCAGCAGTTCCTCGTCGGCCCGGCACAGGGTCACCGAACACCCCGCCATGTCCAGCGACGTGACGTAGTTCCCCACCAGCGCCCGCGCCACCGGCACGCCCCGCGCGCCCAGCACCCGTGCCACCTCCGCGTGGAACCCGTACAGCTCCAGCAGCGGCGTCGCCCCCATCCCGTTGACCAGGGCCAGCACGGGCCCGTCGGCCGGACCCGCCTGCGCCAGCTCCTCCAGTACGGCGCCCACCGCCAGCTCCGCGATCTCCCGCGCCGGCATCATCGCGCGCCGTTCCCGGCCCGGTTCGCCATGGATCCCGATGCCCAACTCCAGCTCCCCCTCCGGCAGATCGAAGGTCGGACTGCCCTTCGCGGGCGTGGTGCAGGCACTCAGCGCCACCCCGAAGCTCCGCGAGGACCCGTTGACCTGCCGGGCGATCGCGGCGACCCGGTCCAGCGGCGCCCCCTCCTCGGCGGCCGCCCCGGCGATCTTCTCGACGAAGAGGGTGGCCCCGGTTCCGCGCCGCCCGGCGGTGAACAGGCTGTCGGTCACCGCGACGTCGTCGTCGACCAGTACGCGCTCGATCCGCAGGCCGTCCTCCTCGGCGAGCTCGGCGGCCATCTCGAAGTTCAGCACGTCACCGGTGTAGTTCTTGACGACGAACAGCACCCCCTGACCGGAGTCCACGGCCCCCGCGGCCCACACCATCTGGTCGGGCACCGGTGAGGTGAACACCTCACCGGGACACGCGGCGGACAGCATCCCGTACCCCACGAACCCTGCGTGCAGCGGCTCGTGCCCGGACCCGCCCCCGGACACCAACCCGACCCGCCCCCCGGCCCGCGCGTCCCGCCGTACGACGACCCGCCGCTCCACATCGACGTCCAGCTCGGGATGGGCGGCCGCGATGCCCCGCAGGGCGTCGGCGACCACGGTCTGCGGACTGTTGATCAGCATCTTCACGGATGTCTCCTCAGGGGCGGTCAGCAGGCAGGTCCACGATCGGGGCCCTCCAGAGCCCCCCAGGGCCCGACGGTAGGTGAGCCCGCCCGGCGGCGACAGGTAGCCGCGGTCCTCGGGCGTGGCCTTCCGGCGCGCCCGGCCGCCCCCGATGTCACCCGAACGCCACGATACGTAGCCGAAATGCTGCGGGACATCACCGAGGGTGTCAGCGTGACAGGGGAGCAGTCCCATCCCCGTACCAGGAGGAGTCGCCGTCATGGGCGGTACACAGAACAAGCGCCAGGAGCCGGGCAAGGGCCGAGAGGAGCAGGAGCGCCAGCGCCCCGGCCAGGATCCGGTACACCCCCAGCCCAGCCGGCCCACCCGCCAGCCGGGCCGTGAGGAGAAGCCCCGGCGCCGCGAGGACGACCCGATGCGCGAGCAGGACCCGCGCACCGACTGACCAACGCGCCCTCCCCACGCACGCAGAGCCCGGCCGGAGTTTGTACCTACCCGGCCGGGCTCTGTCACGTCCGCCGCGCGGGTCAGGCCTGGCCGACCCAGGAGGTCGGCACGCTCGCGGGCCGCACGAGCGGGACGGCCTCGGAGGCGGGCAGCTGTCCGCGCTCGATGACGGCGCCGAGGTGGGCGAGGGTGGCGGCGGCCGGGTCGGTGCGGGCGTCGTACGCGACGGGCAGGGTCCGTAGCGCGCGACGCGCCGCGTCGGCGCTGTCCCCGAACGGGCCCGTGTCGCCGGGCGGTTGCCACTCGGGCACCCAGGGGGCGCGAGTGGGCCGGTACGGCCGCGATACCGCGGGTGCGGGTGCGGGCGGTGGCAGCGGACGGCCCGGGCGGGGCGGCCGGCCGGTCCGCAGGACCACGGCGACCTCGGGCGGGCAGTCCGCACGCGAACGCAGCAACTCCGCTGCCGTGCGCGGCAGTCGGCGCCCGAGGCGGGCCGCCGGCCCGTCGCGGTGGCGCGCGGGTCGCGTACGCGCAGCACGCATGCCGTCCCGTACGCCAGCCGGTGGTTGTCCCGCAGTGCGGCGTCGATCGCGGGGTGGTCCATGACGGACAGGGCCAGCTGGATGTCACTGTTGCCGACGGCGCGCGCGAGGGCGGCCCATAGCCGGCTGCTGCCCAGGTGCAGGACGGCATCGGTGACGGGGGCGGGCGGGTCGAAGCCCGCGAAGAAGAGGCCGGGGTCGACGCCGAGCCAGGCGTCCAGGGCTGCGGGGCGCTGGTGGTACGGGAGCAAGGCGGCCAGGCACGCGAGGTGGAACCGCACCGTCATCCGCTCGGTATGGGTCATCTCCCCGTACGGCCGCACCGGGGGCTCCTGCGGCGGCACGGTCGTCACCGGGACCTCATGGCCGGTGAGGCGGGCCGGCGAAGTCCCGGAGGGTCCGCTCGTACCGGCCGCCGAAGTCCACCCGGGTGACCTCCTTGAAGCGGAACTTGGTCACCGTGGCGCGCCACCGCGCATCCGTGTCGACCTCGCGGATCCGCAGCGAACGGGGGCGCAGCTCGGTCACTTCCCCGATCCAGCAGGCGTCCGGGACCCGGCGCTCCTCGTACAGGGAGACCAGGCCGAATCCACGCGAGGCCGCGTCCGCCAACGCCGGCAGGCCGTCCAGCGAAGCCGCCGGGCCGGGAGCCGCGACGGGCCACTGACCCTGCTGCCGCAGGGCCCTGATGGTCAGACAGGTTTCGTCACCGCGTGGGCGGACCTTCGTGATGTCCGCCGTGCGCACCGCCGACCAGCCGTCCAGCTGGATGTCCGTGCACACCGCCATCAGGGTCCACTCGGCGCCCCTGCCGACGACGAACCCCTCGAGCCGCTCCGCGCCCGGGATCGACCGGCGTAGGCGGACCAGTGCACCCGAGCCCGCGGCCTCGTCCAGCCGGGCCTCCATCTTGTCGTCCATGACGCAGAATCCTGCACGGTGACGGCCGGCGCGGCATCCCCATTTCCGCGGGCGGCCCAGCCCGCGGCGCGGGCCGGGATCATTGGGCAGCGGGAGCGGACCCGATGACCACCACGCGCGCCCACTCGGGCGGCGCGTCCGGCACGTAGTCGGGATCGCCCTCGTCCCACCGGCCCGTCCGGTCCCGGGGGAAGAGACCCACCACCGTCCGGCACGGCGGTCGCGTGTCCGGCCAGGACGTCTGGCCGTCGGTTAGGACCACGATGACGTCCGGCCGGGGCCCCGTTCGGAGCGCCTTGGCGAAGCCCGTGCGCAGGTCCGTACCCCCGCCGCCCAGCAGCGGGATGCCCTCCCCCCGGCACAGCGGGTGCACGATCCGGGCCGCCGCGTCGCACGGCACCACGGAGATCAGGTCGCGACGGCCGCCCACGGCCCGGGAGATCGCGGCGACCTCGAGGAGCGCGCTGCCCAGTTCGGCGTCACTGACCGACCCGGACGTGTCGATGACCACGCAGACCCGGGGCGGCCTGCGGCGCAGGCTCGGCAGAACGACGCCGGGCATCCCGGCCGAGCGCCGCGAGGGCCGGCCGTAGCTGTAGTCCTCGCCCGCGCCCGAACCGGAGGTCGCCGAGCGGACCGCCGCCCCCAGCAATTCCCGCCAGGGCTGCGGCGGGTGGAACGCCTCCTCCGCCCACCGCTGCCAGCCTTTCGAGGCCCTCCCCGGACGGCCGGTGATCCCCTGCGCCACCCGGAACCGGACCGCGTCCCGTTCCTGCGCACTGAGGCCGTGGGCACCGTCCGGTCCGAGGTCCCAATCCCGTTCCAGCCCGTCGGCGCCGCTGCCGCAGTCCAGCCAGGCCATGCGCTCCGTATGCGCCCCGAGCCGGAACTGGTGCAGGTAGTCCTCCATGAGCTGCCCCGGGGACAAGCCCAGGGACTGGGGCACCACAGCGCCTTCGGGGCAGGTCAGCCCGTCGCCGAACGCGTCGTCGTTGATCTCGCAGTCGGCGGCGATGTTCATCCGCAGCCGTTCCCCCGGACCGGTCAGCCCGCGTTCCCGTGCGACCCGGTCCCCGCGCCCGTGATGGTCGCGGAGCAGGTGCGACACCTCGTGCACCCAGACCCCGGCCAGTTCCTCCGCCGGCGTCCGGTCCACGAACGCCGGCGAGACGTAGCACCGCCAGTGCCGGTCGACGGCCATCGTCGGTACCCGCCGTGACTCCACGGTGTGCAGGGCGAACAGCGCCGTCGCCAGATAGGGCCGGACACGGGCGGCGTGCAGCCGGGCGGCGAAGAGTTTGTCGAGGTCCAGTGCCCCCGGTGCGTACGGGTTCACCGGCCCGCCCCCGCCCCCGCCGGGACCGCGGCCCGGGCCGCCGCCTGCTCCGCCGCCCGGTCCGCGCGCCGGGACAGGGTCACCACTCCGGCGAGCCGTTCGATCGACGCCGGAACGTCCCAGTCCTCCTGGCGCAGCGAGGCGAGCGTGGTGGCGGGGACGACCACCAGGTCCGGAGCCCCCGTCTCCAGGGCCCGGACCAGGAGTTTCCACGCCGCGTCCCAGCGGGACTCGTCCGGGCGCTCGCGGACCGCCGCCACCACCGCGTCGAGCACGGCCTGGCGCAGATCTCCCCGCTCTGGCAGTTCGGCACCGGCCGGGTCGGCGAGCAGCACCTCCGGGTCCGGGAGGTCCATCCGGTCCAGCCCGGCCAGCAACTCCAGCCCCGGGCCGTCCCCTACGGTGCCCCTGACCAGCAAGGACAGTACTTCCCGGGAGGAGCCGGCCGCGGTCGCGAAGGCGATCAGGCACAGGGTCATGTCCCAGCTGCGGGGCGACGGCCAGGGGCCGCCCCGGCGGGTTTCGCTGCTCGGCAGCTGGTGCACGAGCGTGGGGCGGGCGGTGAGGAACCCGCACACCGCACGGCGGGCGAAGTCCACGGCCGCCGGCAACGCCTGCGCGTCGAGGCGCGGCAGAGTCGCCCGGGGCCACGTCCCGCCGAGCCCGCGCACCACGACCCCGTGGTCATGGGTCCACTGGAGGTGGACGAACCGGTTGGCCAGCGGCGGGCTCAGCTCCCAGCCGTCCGCCGCCGAGGACCGCGGATTGGCGGCAGCCACGATGCGCACTCCGGGCGGCAGTCGCAGGGCGCCGATCCGCCGTTCGAGTACGAGGCGGAGCAGGGCGGCCTGGACGGCGGGCGGCGCGGTGGACAGTTCGTCCAGGAACAGCAGCCCCCGCCCGGCCCGCACCAGTCGTACGGCCCAGTCCGGCGGGGCCATGGGGACGCCCTGCTCCGCGGGGTCGTCTCCGACGACGGGCAGACCGGAGAAGTCGGACGGCTCGTGCACGCTGGCGATCACCGTGGTCAGGGGAAGGTCCAGGGCCGCGGCGAGCTGGGTCAGGGCCGCGGTCTTGCCGATGCCCGGCTCACCCCACAGGAGCACGGGAAGGTCGGCGGCCACCGCCAGGGTGAGGGCCTCCAGTTGGGTGTCGGGACGCAGTTCGGTGGTGGTGTCGCGCAGCAGGGCGAGCAAGTCGCCGGCGAGGTCCAGCTGGGAAGCGGCGGGCGGGGGCGGGTCGCAGGGGGTGCCGGTGGCTGCGAACGGGGTGTGTGCGGGCATGTGTGATCACCTGTGGGTTCGTGAGGAGAACGTGAAAAGGAACGTCGCGTGGGGCGCGGGGACGCAGTCCCCGGGGTCAGCGGGAGCTCGCCAGGCGCGGGCGGGGGCGGTGCTGCCGGGGGCGGACGGCTCCTGGGGCGATGCGGCCGGGTCCGGGTCCGGCGAGACCCGCCCGGAACAGCCCGTAGGTGATCCGCCGCAGCGCGGCCGCCTCCAGCTCGTCCCGCAGCGCGCCGGCGCGCAGAGTTGCGTCGGGGCCCAGCAGGCCCTCGACGACGGCCAGCGCACCTGTGGTGTCGCCGTGGTCCAGGCGTTCGCGGACGCCGGGGAGGCAGTCCGGGTGGCGGTGCGCCGCGTCGATGGCCTGCAGGCAGGGAAGCGGAGCACCGGTCAGCGCGACCAGCAGTTCCTCCCGGCGGATCTCGGCCGGGTCGTGATCCAGCGGCGCCAGAACGCCGTTGACCAGGCCGATCCGGTGCCGAGCCCCCCGGCACTCCACGAGGCGGGGTTCTCCCGCCCGGTCCGCGATCGTGGCCGGACCGGCCGGGGTACGCCCCGGCACCAGCGCGGAGGCGACCAGCGGGTGCAGCTGATCGACCTCGATCGAACCGGCGCGGAGCAGTTCCAGGTCGGGGAGCACCCGGGTCGCCGCGTCGGGCAGGACCGGCAGTGGGGAGGCGCCGGCGTCGGCCGGCGCCGCGACCCGCACGGCGGGACGCCCGAGGCCGGCCGGGTCCGCGAGCAGGTCCAGGACCAGCTGCCGCCGGGCCCCGAACCGCACGGTGAAGGTACCGGGGGGCCGTCCCTCGGCGTGGAACAGGATCTCCGCCTCAGCAGCCCACCGGTCCACGGCACAGCGGTGCCCTTGCGGAACCATCCCCCGTAGCTCCGGGTCCGGCGCGGGGAGGTCGTCGGCCGGCGGCCGATCGGCACCGGACCGGACCCGCAGTTCGCCGGTCCTGCGGGCGTCCCACAGGTGGCGGTGCAGGTCCAGGCGGAACCGCCGGTCGGGACGGGGACGCGGATGACGGCAGGCGCCGGTCTCGGGGCGGGATCCGTCCCACAGCGCGAGGCTCATCCGCTGACCGGCATCCGCCCAAGCGGGCGCGGTCCGGACCACGAGGTACACCGGGGCCACGTCGTCACGGACCGCGGCGTCGTAGCGGGCCAGAGCGATGGTCAGCCCCGGGCGCAACAGCCCGTCGGGAGCGATGCGTGGCATGTGCCAGCGCAGCAGGTCAGGAGCGAGATGGCGAAGGTCGGCTCGGATCCGGGCCGCGAGGTCGTGGCCGTGCGAACGCGCCACGGAACGCAGATCGAGATCGAGGTCGATGCCTGCGGCGGCGCACGCCCCCGCCCAATCGCCGACAGAACGGCGGGCGGTCGCAGTCTCGATCATGGACGGTGGCACGGCGTACTGACGTACGCGCAGCCAGAAGGAAAGGCGGGAATCCCCGTGCACGGTCTCGGTGAGCATCAGCACTCACCTTGCGTGGACGGGACCCCCAATCTGTGAACAGAACGAGTGGTCATCGCGGTGATCGTATCGTTCCCGCCCGCGATCTGCCAGGGAGTTCGGGACCGGAGCCCGGTCACCCCTGAGGCGGAGCTCGGCCTGGGACGTGGGTACCGGTGGCGGGCGTGGGGCGGGATCCGGGCCCTCGTGCCTGCGAGCGATGTGCCGGACCAGGGCCGATTCCTAGGGTCGGGGCATGCGTTCAGAAGAACGTCAACCGCCCGATGCACCCGGCAGGGTGCACATGGAGGGATACCCATGACCGTTCGTTCTCGTATCACGATGGTGGCCGTGCTGGCCGCCGCCCTGGCCGTGGGCAGCACGCTCCCCGCATCCGCATCCGCATCCGCGTCCGCTGCGCAGGCCGGCGGTTCCGCTGACGTCGTGCGGCAGGGCGTGGAGCGGCTGGTGCGCGAGGGCCGGTATCCCGCCGCCCTGGCCGCCACCGTCGGCCGTGACGGGCGGACCCGCAACTACACCGCCGGCGTGGGGGACTTGCGGACCGGGGCCAAGGTGCCGGTCGACGGCCAGGTGCGGGCGGGCAGCAACACCAAGACGTTCACCGCCACGGTCGTCCTCCAGCTGGTCGGCGAGGGCACGGTCGAACTCGACGCCCCCATCGGGCGGTACCTGCCCCACCTGGTGCGCGGCGAGGGCATCGACGGGCGCGAGATCACCGTCCGCCAACTGCTCCAGCACACCAGCGGACTGCCCAACTACACCGAATTCATGGTCGACGCCGTCTTCGGCACCGCAGCCGGGCGCCACACCTACTACCAGCCCCGCGAGCTGCTCGACACGGCACTGGCCCACAAGGCGCTCTTCGCTCCCGGGACCAGCTGGTCGTACAGCAATACCAACTACGTCGTCGCCGGGCTGCTCATCGAGAAGGTCACGGGCCGTCCGCTGGCCGAGCAGATCACGCAGCGGGTCATCGACCGCGCCGGACTGCGCCACACCTACTTCCCGGACGTGGGCGACGAGCGCATCCGGGAAGCCCACCCCAGGGGATACCACGCGGCGGAGCCCGGGGGGCCGCTGGAGGACATCACGCGGATGGACCCCTCCTGGGGATGGGCCGCCGGGCAGCTGATCTCCACCCCCGGTGACCTGAACCGCTTCTTCTCCGCCCTGATCGGCGGCAAGCTCCTGCGGCCCGCCGAGCTCGCCCAGATGCGCACCACCGTCGCGGTCCCCGCCCAGGCCGGGATGGAGGACGGCATCCGCTTCGGGCTGGGGGTGACCAGCACGCCGCTGAGCTGCGGCGGCCTGATGTGGGGTCACGGGGGCAACATCCCCGGCTACACCACGCGCAACGGCGTCACCGATGACGGCCGCGCCGCCGCGATCGCCGTCACCGCCGCCCAGGCGCTCGTGCCGCAGAGCCGCGACCACGTGCAGGCCCTCGTCGACACGGCCCTGTGCAAGTGACGCGCCGGACAGGGTCTAAGGGGTCCTCTCCGGCCAGCGGTGGTGGTGCTGGTCGATGACGTAGTGGTGGCCGTGCCGCCAACCGCCCGTGTCCGGGCGGGCGTCGGCGAGGTGCGGGTGACCGGGTGGCAGGTCCGGGTGCAGGTGTTCCAGCCGGTACGGGTCACGGGCGGGCCAGATCGCGGCCGCGGCCGCGGTGGCGCTCAGAGCGACGGCCCCCAGGGCCACCGCGGTCACCGGCATGCCCGCCCCGGCGGCCAGCCACCCGGCCAGCGGGTAGGTGAGCAGCCAGCAGCTGTGGGAGAGGGAGAACTGGGCGGCGAAGGCGGCGGGCAGGTCCGCGTCGCCGGTGGAGCGGCGGATCACGCGGCCCCCGGGAGTCAGGACGGCGGAGCAGGCGGCGCCGATCGCGGCCCAGAGCGCCAGGAGCGCGGGCCACGACCAGGCGCCCGGGGTGGTCGCGGTGAGCGCCGCCACGGCGGTCAGGATCGGCGGGAGGGCGAAGGCGGCGGTAAGCATCACCGCACGGTCGGTGGAGCGCCGCAGGAGGCGGGGCAGGACGAGCGCGCTCAGCATGGAGCCGGCGCCGTACGCGCCGAGGGCGAGCGAGACGGCGCCGGCCGGGCGGTCGAAGTGGCCGCGGACCAGGGAGACGGTGTTGACGAAGACGATGGCCCCGGCGGCCGCGACGGCGAGGTCGAGTGCGAGCAGGGCCCGAAGTCGTGGAGTGGCCCGGAAGAGGCGGGCGCCGAAAGCGGCCTTGGCGTAGACGCCACCGGTCCGCTCGACGGGGGCCGGCTTGGGCAGCGCCGTGGCGACGACGAGCGCGGCGGAGGCGAGGAAGCCGACGGTCGTGCCGGCGAACAGCCAGTCGTAGGAGACCAGGGTCAGCAGCGCCGCGGCCAGCGCCGGACTGAACAGGCTCTCCAGGTCGTAGGCGAGCCGGGTCATCGACAGGGCCCGGGTGTAGTCGCGTTCGGCGGGCAGGATGTCGGGGACGGTGGCCTGGAAGGTCGGTGTGAAGACCGCCGACGCCGCCTGGAGCAGGAAGACCAGGACGTGGATCTGCCAGACCTCGGTGACGAACGGCAGGGCCAGCGCCACGCCGGCGCGGGTGAGGTCCATCGCCGCCATGAGCGTGCGGCGGGGAATCCGGTCGGCGGTCGCTCCGATCAGCGGGGCGATGGCGACGTAGGCGATCATCTTGATCGCCAGCGCGGTGCCGAGGACCGCCGAGGCGTCCTCGCCCGCGAGGTCGTAGGCGAGCAGGCTCAGCGCGACGGTGGCCAGACCAGTTCCCACCAGGGCGATGACCTGGGCGGTGAACAGGCGGCGGTAGGTGCCGTTGCGCAGTACGGACAGCACGGTCCCCGTCCCGGTCGGCGGATCGATGACACCACGTCATCGTAGCCATCAGGTGCGTACCTGTGCACGTATCGAGGCCGGGTCGGCCCCCACCGGCCCGGCCCGACCGGAGCCGAGCGGGAACGGTCAGTCGTGCGGCGGGAGGGAGCCGAGCTGGTGGTCGGCGACGTTCAGGGCCTCGTCCACCAGCCGCCGCAGATGCCCGTGGCGCAGGGCGTAGACGACCCGGCGCCCGTCCTTGCGGGTGGTGACCAGTCCGGCGAGGCGGAGTTTGGCGAGGTGCTGGCTGACGGAAGGACGGGCCGCCCCGCACGCCTCGGTGAGGGTGGTGACATCCGCTTCGCCCTGTCCGAGCCGCTCCATCAACGCCAGTCGGGTGCGGTCCGCGAGCAGGGCCAGGACGGACGCGGCGGCTTCCAGCCGGTCACCCCGCTCCTGCGAAACCTGTGCACCTGCCGGATGCGCGCCTGGGGTCATGCGCACATCGTAGGGCGGCCCGAGTCCGACGCGTGCACCAGTGCGCGCCCGTGCACGGGCCCCGCCACCCCGTGAGGGGATTGGCGGGGCCCGTACCCAGACGTGGCGCGTGCGATCAGCCCATCAGCCGAGCCCATCAGCGCATCAGCCCATCAGCCCATCAGCCGAGCGCGGGCGCCTTCTGCTGGGCCGTCGCTTCCACGCCGTCGGCGCGCACGGCCAGGAGCCGCTGCGCCAGGACGCCGAAGACGACGGCGAACACCGCCCACAGCACGAACTGGACCGCCAGCGAGGCGATCCGGAACTCCCACAGCAGAGCGGCGGGGAAGCCGGGCTTGACCGCGTCGTCGTTCGCCGGAAGGAACACGAACGCGAGGGCGACGGCGACGACGAAGCCGGCGCTCGCCGTCAGCGTCGCGTTCCAGTTGCCCAGGCGCGGTGCCAGCCGTCGCCCGAGGATGATCGCGCCGACCCCGAGCAGCACGCTGAGCAGGATCATCAGGAAGAACAGCGTGGTGCGCTGACCGATCGTGTCCGGGTTGCCGACCGCCGGCGGGGTGGCCGGGTACTTCAGGAACGGCACCAGGTAGACGGTGGCGAAGGCGCCCGCCGCGGTGAGTGCCGCGGTCGCCCGCGGGCTGAACCCGCCCACGCGGCCCAGGGCGAACGAGAACGCGAGCGAGGCGATGCCGCCCAGCGCGACCCCGTAGACCAGGACGCCGGTGGCCAGTCCGACGGTCGACTGCACCGGTCGGCTGACCAGCTCTTCCTCCTCCTCGGCGGCCGCGCCCGACGCGGCGTCACCGCCGTGTCCGGAGTGACCGGCGTGACCGCTCGGGGCGTTGGCGGCGTCCTGCGCGGCCTGGGCCTCCTCCACGGCGATGGAGCCCCGCACCGGGGGCTCACCCACCGCGTAGGCGACGGCGAAGGCGAACAGCCCCGCGATCAGGCCCGCGAGCATGCCGCGGACCAGCAGACCTCTGACAGTGGAGGCGTACATGTGCGTGGCCTCTCAGTGGCAGGGGAAGCCGAGCAGATGACGACCGTCGTGGACCCACTCGTGCACTCCCTCGCCGGCGAACACGGCCGTGGCGCCCTGTTCGGCACCGACGAAGTAGAGGGCGACGAGCATCAGGAGACCGACGAAGAGCGCCCAGGGCAGGACCGCGCGCACGGGCAGCGGAGCCGGCAGGGAGCCGGCGGGGGTGGAAACGGCAGCGGAAGCGACAGCCTCGGCCATGATGGAACCTCCTCGGGGAACACGCGTCCCATACGGTGGTGCAGGACGACGGTCCTCGGGTCTGACTCGCCGCAGTGCCACCCCTGGGGATGTCACCGCAGCACACAGTGGCGCGACCATGCCGGATTCACACCGGACTTCCGTCTCGCCGTCGTCGCTATATGGAAATGTCGCCGTGACGCTACCGTGCGCCGGGCCTGCGGCCAAGAGCCTGAGTCGCTGATCACATACGGACGCTGTGGTGCTGCCGTCGCGGCCCGCGTCGGGGTGGGCGAACGGCCGATGACCGGCCGGGAAGACTGCTAGAATCACCGCGTTGGCCTTCGGCGTGCGTGCCCCGTGCATGCGTCCGGAGGCTTTTTTCATGCCGCTTTTCATGCCTCCTCACCACACCGTCCACTCCACCGGCTACCGAGACCTGCTCCGGAACAGGGAGTTCACCGGCCTGTACGCCGGCTTCACCGTGACCGTCGCCGCGAGCACCCTGTCGGGCTTCGCACTCGGCACACTGGTCAACCACCAGACGCGTTCCCCGTTCCTGACGGCCGTGAGCATGTACGGCGCCACGTTCGCGACGGTGCTCGGCGCGCTGACACTGATGTCGGTGGCGGACGGGAAACGCCCCCGCCGGACCATCGTGCTGCTCCAGTCCGCCTCGCTGGTGGGTGTCGCCGCCCAGGCGATCCCCGGACTGCCGCTCGCAGCCCGGTTCGGCCTGCTGCTGATGCTGGGCTTCTTCCAGTCCCTCGGGACCGGCACCCGGCTGGGGCTCCTCGCCGAGGTCGTGCCGAACACCGCTTACGCGCAAGCCCGTTCGCTCATGAACATCACCTCGGGCGGCACGGCGATCCTCGGCTACGCCCTCGGCGCCGTACTGCTCGGGTACCTGAGCCCGCCCGGGGTCTTCCTCGTCGCCGCGGCCCTGACCGCCCTCGGGCTGGCCGTGGTGGCGACCACCGTCCGGGAACGCTCGATCCGGCTCACGCGTCGCCCGGGACTGCGTCAGACCTGGACGACGAACGCCGAGTTGTTCTCCGACCCCGGCCGCCGGTTGATCCTGCTCGGCCTGTGGGTCCCGAACGGTCTGATCGTCGGCTGCGAGGCCCTGTTCATCTCCTACGACCCCGCCCATGCCGGGACCTTCCTGGCCGCCGGATCGGCGGGCATGCTCCTGGGGGACCTGGCCGTCGGCCGGCTGCTCACCGCCGACCAACGACGCCGTCAGGCGTTCGCCCTGCGGCTGCTCCTCGCCGCCCCCTTCCTGCTGTTCGCCTTCCACCCGCCCGTCCTGGTCGTGACAGCCGCCGTCTTCCTCGCCAGTGCCGGTTTCGCCGCCACCCTGCCCCTGCAGGAGCAGCTCCTCGCGCTGACCCCCGGCCCGGTACGCGGCCAGGTCCAGGGAGTCGAGTCGGCCGGCCGGCTGACCTGGCAGGGCCTCGGCGCCGCGATGGCCGGCGGCCTGGCCCAGTACCTGGCCCCCGGCGCCGCGATCGCCCTCGTCGCCGCCGTTTCCGTCGCCGTCACGGTAGCGGCGCAGGTTCTCGGCGCTCACCTCGCGGAGCCCGAGCCCGAGCCCGAGCCCGAGTGCGAGGCGGGCGGATGACCGTAGCGACCGGACGACATATTCGTGCATGTGTTCGGTTACTGGGGCTAGTCTGGAGGCATGCACTCAGTCCAAGGCCTTCAGGGTTCCCTCTTCGATCAGGGTGACGAGATCCGGCTCGGTCCGCTGGCGGCCCTGCGGCGGACCGAGCTCGGCGCCGGGGCCTGGGTCGACCACCTGCCCGGCTGGCTGAGCGGCGCCGACGCGCTCTTCGAGCGGCTGGCGGCCGACGTGCCCTGGCGGGCCGAGCGGCGGCAGATGTACGAGCGCGAGGTGGAGGTGCCCCGGCTGCTCGCCTTCTACGGAGCGGGCGAGACCCTGCCGCACCCCGTGCTCACCGAGGCCCGCGAGACGCTGACCCGGCACTACGCCGCCGAGCTCGGCGAGCCCTTCACCACCGCGGGTCTGTGCCTGTACCGCGACGGCCGTGACAGCGTGGCCTGGCACGGAGACCGGACCGGTCGTTCCTCGACCGAGGACACCATGGTCGCCATCCTCTCCGTCGGCGACCCGCGCGATCTCGCCCTGCGCCCCCGCGCCGGCGGTGCCACCCTGCTGCGGCTGCCCCTGGGCCACGGCGACCTCCTCGTCATGGGAGGGTCCTGCCAGCGGACCATGGAGCACGCCGTCCCCAAGTCGGCGCGGGCCGTGGGACCCCGCATCAGCGTCCAGTTCCGGCCCCGGGACGTCGGCTGACCGCCGGTCCCGCCTGCTGTCAGGGGGTGCCCGGCCGCTTCACGGGCCGGGCCGCCGCCGCGGCGTGCAGAGAGCGCAGCGTCAGCATCAGAACGCCGATGTCGTCCAGGTACACCGGATCCGGAATCAGATCCACCGGCGAGACGGTGTAGACCACGGCGACCCAGAACAGTGCCTTGTCGCGCAGCGGGATCCCGGCGTCGAGCAGCAGCCGCCGCGCCGTGAAGACCCGTACGAGCAGCACGGCCGCGGCGATCGCGAGCCCCACCGCGACGACCGCGGCCAGGGCGAGCCAGACCTTTCCGTCCATGGCCCCCCTATACCCCGGTGCGGGGCCGCGATCCCCGCTCGGCCGCCGGATCCACTCAGGTGCCCTGCCGGCGCAGCCGGCGGCCGACCTCGCCCAGCCCGTCGGCGAGGGCGTCGAGCTGTCCGGGGGTCAGGACGTCGACGAGGATCTCCCGGACCGTCGCCACGTGCCCGGGAGCGGCCTCCTCCAGCTTGGCGATGCCGGCGTCGGTGAGGACGGCGAAGACGCCGCGCACGTCGGAAGGGCAGCTGCGCCGGCGGACCAGTCCGGCCTTCTCCATTTGCGTGACCTGATAGGTCAGCCCACTCTTGGAGTTGATCAGGCCGTTGGCGAGTTCGGTCATCCGCAGCTCGCGCCCGGGCGCCGCCGCGAGCCGCACGAGGATCTCGTACTGGGGATGCGAGAGCCCGGAGTCGTCCTTGAGCTGCTGGTCGAGACGGCGGTTCACCAGGGCCGACGCGGCGAGGAAGCCGCTCCAGGCCCGCATCTCGCGGTCGTCCAGCCATCTCGGTTCAGCCATGGCTCCCAGACTACACAGGTTGTTCCAATTTGAATCAATGGTTAGGGTCAACGGCTAGCAGTTCGAATTTGAACAATCCTGCCCGCCTCCCCGGGCCACCCCGACCGGAAGGACCCCTCTTATGACCAGCCCCTCCGTCAGCACGACGAAGTCGCAGGCCGCCGCACCGGCCGCCTTGCTCCAGCCCTCCGCGCTCTCCACCCCCGGCCACGACACCGGCCTGCTGCTCCTGCGCCTCGTCCTCGGCCTGACCATGGCCGCGCACGGCACGCAGAAGCTCTTCGGCTGGTTCGGGGGCGGCGGCGTCAGCGGCACCGGCCGGTTCTTCACCGCCAGCGGCTACCCCGCCGGTGACGCCATGGCCGTCCTCGCAGGCCTCACCGAGACCCTGGGCGGCCTGGGCCTCGCCCTCGGGCTGCTCACCCCGCTCGCCGGGGCCGCCATCGTCGGCACCCTCATCAACGCCATCGCCGTCCACGGCCTCGGCACCTTCTTCTCCCCGAAGGGCATCGAGTACGAACTGCTGCTGACGGCCGGCGCCGCGGCCCTCGCCCTCACCGGCCCCGGACGGTACGCCGTCGACCGCTTCCTGCCCGTCCTGCGGAGCCACCGCCTGGCGCACGGCGCCCTCGCCGTCGCCCTCGGCGTCGTCCTCGCCGCCGTGCTGCTCCTCGTACGCGGCTAAACCCGTCCGGGAGTGTCCGGGGGCACGCGAGGGTGCCCGGGGCCTGCGCTGATTGGCCCCGGGCATTCGGGGGAAGAGCGCACAAATGACACAACCCATCGAAGACTACGCACTCATCGGCGACCTGATGACCAGCGGACTGGTCGGCCGGGACGGGTCCATCGACTGGCTGTGCCTGCCGCGCTTCGACTCGGCGGCCTGCTTCGCCAAGCTCCTCGGCGACGAGGAGAACGGCCACTGGCGCATCGCACCCGTCGACGCCGCCGCCGGCCAGCCGTGCACGCGCCGCGCCTACGTCGACGGCACGCTGATCCTGGAGTCGTACTGGGAGACGGACACCGGCACCGTCAAGGTCATCGACTTCATGCCGCAGCGCGACATCGCCCCCGACGTCGTCCGCATCGTGGAAGGCGTCACCGGCGCGGTCCGGATGCACAGCATCCTGCGCCTGCGCTTCGACTACGGCCACGTCGTCCCCTGGGTGCGCCGCAGCGACGGCGAGCGGGTCGCCGTCGCCGGGCCCGACTCCGCCTGGTTCCGCAGCGAACCCATGGTCCGCACCTGGGGCGAGGCCAACAGCACCCGCTCCCAGTTCCCGGTCACCGCCGGCCGGCGCGTCGCCTTCGTACTCACCTGGCACCCCTCGCACGAGCCGCGCCCCACCCCCACCGATCCCTTCGAAGCCCTGGAGCAGAGCCTCGCCGACTGGCGGGCATGGAGCTCGCAGTGCCGCTACGGGGGCCCCTTCCGGGAGGCGGTGACCCGCTCCCTGATCACCCTCAAGGCCCTCACCTACGCCCCGACCGGCGGCATCGCCGCCGCGGCCACCACCTCCCTCCCCGAGGAGATCGGTGGCGTCCGCAACTGGGACTACCGCTTCTGCTGGCTGCGCGACTCCACCCTCACCCTCGGCTCGCTCCTCGCCACCGGCTACCTCGACGAAGCCCGGGCCTGGCGCGAGTGGCTGCTGCGCGCGGTCGCCGGCGATCCCGCCGACCTCCAGATCATGTACGGGATCGCCGGCGAGCGGCGGATCCCCGAGATCGAGCTGCCGTGGCTGCGCGGCTACGCCTCCTCCGCCCCCGTCCGGGTCGGCAACGCGGCCGTCGACCAGCTCCAACTGGACGTGTACGGGGAGGTCATGGACTCCCTCCACCTGGCGAGGTCCTCCGGGCTGCCCGCCGAGCGCCACGCCTGGCGGATCCAGCTCGCCCTCCTCGACTTCCTGGCACGCAACTGGCAGCGGCCGGACGAAGGACTCTGGGAAGTCCGCGGCCCGCGCCGCCACTTCGTGCACTCCAAGGTGATGGCGTGGGTCGCCGCCGACCGGGCCGTGCGGACCCTGGAGCGCGATCCCTCGATGCCAGGTGACGTGGAGCGCTGGCGCGCCATGCGGGACGAGGTGCACCGCGACGTGTGCACCAACGGCTACGACCCCGAACGCGGCACCTTCACCCAGTACTACGGCTCCCGCGAGCTCGACGCGGCGACCCTGCTCATCCCCCGGGTCGGCTTCCTGCCGCCCGAAGACCCGCGGGTCATCGGCACCGTCGACGCCGTGCGCGCGGAACTCGGCAGCGGCGGACTCGTCCGCCGCTACAGCACCGAGAGCTCCGCCGTCGACGGACTGCCCGGCGACGAAGGAGCCTTCCTGGCCTGCTCGTTCTGGCTGGCCGACGCCCTGTACCTGACGGGGCGGGAGAAGGAGGCCCGCGCCCTCTTCGAGCGGCTGCTGGCGGTACGCAACGACGTGGGACTGCTCGCCGAGGAGTACGACCCCGTCGCCGGACGCCAACTCGGCAACTTCCCACAGGCGTTCAGTCACGTGGCCCTGGTGAACACGGCGCTCACCCTGGCGCGCGGCGAGGAGCCGACCACCAGCGCCGTGTGAACGGCAGCGTGCCCGGGCACCACCGGCTGAGCGGCAAGACACCGCCTACGGGCTACGCGTCACCGCCCGTGCGGGACGCCAGCAGCAGGGCGATGTCGTCCGGCCGGTCGGCGCTGCTGCCCGCCTCGCCGATCAGCCGGTCTGCGGTCTCGGTCAGCGGGGCCGGCCGTGCCGCGGCCAGGGCAGCCCGCAGCCGCTCCACACCGGCGTCGATGTCGACGCCCGGCTTCTCCACCAGCCCGTCCGTGTAGAGGGCGAGCACCGAGCCCGTCGCCATCCGCAGTTCGGTGACCGGGTACGAGGCCTCCGGGTCGATGCCGAGCACCACCCCGCCCGCCAGGTCCAGCACCTCGGTCCGGCCGTCGGGGTGCCGCAGCAGCGGTTGGGGGTGCCCGGCCCGGACGGCCAGCACGGAGCCCGACGCCGGGTCGAGCGACACGTAGCAGCAGCTGGCGAACTGGCCCGGATCCAGGTCGATGAGCAGCTGGTTCGTGCCGCTCACCACCTGCTGCGGGGTGCTGCCGCTGAGCGCGAAGGCACGTACCGCGCTGCGCAGTTGGCCCATGGTCGCCGCGGCCGCCACGCCGTGGCCCTGGACGTCCCCGATGATCAGGGCGAGCAGGCCGGCGCCGGTCTCGATGACGTCGTACCAGTCGCCTCCGACGTCCATGCCGACGGAGCCGGGGAGATAGCGGCCGACCGTGGTCACGTGCTCGCGCACCGGCAGCCGGTGCGGCAGCAGCGCCGACTGCAACCCTCGGGCGAGCGTCGCCTCGCTGTCGTAGCGCCGCGCCCGCGCGAGGGCCTGCGCGATCAGACCGGCCAGCGCGGTCAGCACCGTACGCTCCTCCGGGCTGAAGCCGCGGGGCGCGTCGAAGCCGAGGATGCACGAGCCGACCGGCCGGCCGGAGGCGATCAGCGGCAGGAACGCGCGAGCGCCGACATCGGCGTCCAGGGGAATGCCCGGGTAGGCGGCGGCCAGGTGTTGCATCGACTCGAAGAACAGCGGGCGGCCGGTGGTCAGCGTCTCGACTCCGGGCAGCCGCGCATCGAGCCCGACCCCGTCGAACGGCTTGAGGAATCCCTTCGGGAAACCGGTCTCCCAGGCCAGGTACAGATGCCGTTCGTCGAGCAGGTAGATCGCCAGCTGGCGGCCCCCGAAGGCCGGCAGCAGTTCCTCGGTGACCACCGCCGACACCTGCCGGGCGGTCACAGCCTCCGTCAGCGCGATCGCGAGGGCCACCGGCCGGTACAGCGCGGAGGCCCGGTCGGCCGCCGAACCGAGGCCCGCACCCGGCTGGACCACCGACGCGGGCGCGTAGGAAGGCTTCTCGGTGGCTCCGATCGTCAGGGTCACGCCGTCGGGGCCGGGGTACAGGTTCACCGACAGCCAGTCCCCGGGCGGGTGCCGGCCGCGCCGGGCCAGGAAGTGCACCGGATCGCCGGACAGGAAGACGGCCCGGAAGTGGTCCTCGTAGGCTGGGTGCCCGAGCCAGGGCAGCGCCTCCCACAGCACCTTCCCGTGCAGCTGCGGCCCGCCTGCCCCGAGGAGGTCCTCGGCCGCGGCGTTGGCGAAGCCGATCCTGCCCTGCCGGTCCAGGGAGAGCACCGCCTGCGCGAGCCGGTCCACGGCCACGCGGGCACCCTCCGCCCCGGCCGCCGCCCGTGGCCCGGGCACACACACCGGGTCGCCCTCCCACACAACCGGCGCCCCGGCCGCCGTCAGCGCGGAGAGGTCCTGGGCCAGCCGGTCCGCGGCCTCCCGCAGCCGTTCCCGGTCGACGGCCCCCACCGGGATGCCGGGGGTCGCCGGGCGCAGCACCAGCAGCACGCCGAACCGCTCCTTGGCGGCGGTCACCGGCTCGTACAGCGACGCGAAGGGGAACGGCAGCCCCGCCATCAGCTGCGGGAAGCGGCTCATGGCCGCCTCCGCGTCGGGCAGGTGCACGGACTGCCCGGAGCGGTAGGCCTCGGCGACCGGGAAGGGGCGGTTCACCTGCATCCGCCACCACGGCCGGAACAGCGGACCCGGCAGTCCCGTCAGCACGGCCATCAGCAGCAGCCCGGCGGTGCGCGAGCGCAGGTAGACCCCGCCCGCGTACCCGCCGACGGCCTCCACGGCACCCACGGTGGCCCGCGCGAGCGCCTGGGCCATGGCGTCAGGGGCGAGCCCGCCGCTGTCCGCTCTCGCCGTCACACCGTCAGCATGCGCCTTCGGCGGCGGCCCCTGCATCCCGGCCGCACGCCCGGCCCGTGCGCGCCCGCGCTCCCGGCCCGCCCCGGCCGCACGCCCGGCCCGTGCGCGCCCGCCGACACGCCGACGGTGGACCGCGGCGGCCGCGATAGGCCGACCGCTTCCCTCGTCCGGGGGACGTAGGAGTGCGCGGCCCGCCCCCGGGCGCGCCGCGGGGCACGATACGCACGCGTCCCACCCCCCGGCGGCCCCCGGAAGGCAGAGCATGCGGTTCCAGTACGACACCATCGGCGAGCGTTACGCGGAGTCCACGACCACGGCGGCCTTCTCGGCGGCCGACACCTACACCCTGCACGGCGCCCTCGACGCGCTCGGCGGGGTGCGCGGGCTCGACGCCCTCGACCTGGCCTGCGGATACGGCTACAACACCCGGCTGCTGGCCCGCGGCGGGGCCCGGCGGACCGTCGGGGTGGACGTCTCGGAGGAGATGATCAAGCAGGCCCGCGAGCACGAGGCGACGAAGGACCGGCCGGACGTCGAATACCTCGTCGCCGACGCCGCCGGCCTTCCCCGGCTCGGCCCCTTCGACCTCGCCACCGCCGCGTACGTCTTCAGCTACGCACCCGACCGCCGGTCCCTGCACGCGATGTTCCGGTCGGTGCGGGCGAACCTGCGGGCCGGCGGGAAACTGCTCGCCATCGTGCCCAACGCGGGGGCCTTCCCGCACGTGGACTGGTCGCCGTACGGGGTCCGCATCCTCGACCGGATCCCGGACGGTGACGCGCCGCTGCTCAAGGCGCATTTCCTGACCGAGCCGCCGGTGCCCTTCGAGATCCGCGAGTGGGCCCACGCCGACCTCGCCGAAGCGGCCGTCGAGGCGGGCTTCGTCACGGTCGGCTGGCAACCGAACCGGACCCCGCCGGCCGACCCCGTACGCGACGAGGCGTACTGGACGGCGTACCGCGCCTGGCCGATCAGCTCACTGATGACCTGTACGGCGTAGCGGACCGTCACAGATCCTCCGTCGGCTCCTCCGTCGACCTGATCAGCTCGACGATCCGGTCGCGCGCCGCCCGCCCCTCCGGCACCGGCAGCAGCGGGTACGCGTGCGGCAGCCCCGCCTCCTCGTGGAACTCCACCTCGGCCCCGTCCGCGCGGGCCCGGCGCAGCAGCTCCCTGCTGTCCGTGGTCAGCACGTCCCGGGTCCCGGTGAACACCGTCAGCGGCGCCAGCCCCGAGAAGCCCCCGTGCAGCGGACTCACCCGGGGATCGTCCGCTGCCAGGGTCCCGGCGTACAGCCGGCCGGCCTCGCGCAGCCCCGGGCGGGCCAGCAGCGGATCGTCCGCCTCGATGGCCGCCTGGTCCGGATGGCTCACGGTCACGTCCAGCCAGGGCGAGATCAGCACGATCCGGGAGGGCTGCACCCCGGCGCGGTCGCGCAGCCGCTGCGCGGCCGCCAGCGCCAGGCCGGCTCCGGCCGAGTCCCCGATGAGCACCGTCCCGCCGCCACCGCCGCTCGCGATCAGGCCGCTCAGCAGGTCGGTGGCGACCGGGACGGTCCGGTCGGCCGTACCGCGCGGAGCGAGGATGTACGCCGGTACGACGACCCGCGCCCGCGCCTGCGTGACGAGGGTCCGGATCAGCGCCCAGTGCGGGCGGACCAGTTCGTTGACGTAGCCGCCTCCGTGCACGTACAGCACCTGGGCGGCGGGTTCCGCACCGAGCGGCGACACGTCGTACACCGGCCAGGCTCCGACGAAGGTCCGCGAGATGTCCGCGACCCGGCCCAGCCAGCGCGGCGGCAGATGGGACGCGGGCCGGCGGGCGGACCGGGCCACCCGGGTCCGTACCGCCTCGGCGCTCGCGAACCGTCTTCGCCGTCCCGCCGCGATCAGCGCCACCGACAGCGCCCTGCTGCGCAGACTCGGCACGCCCCTCACCTCCCCTTTTCCCCGCGCCGTCGCCGGCCCGGCCGGCACGACACCCCCTGCCGCGTCACGGGAGGAGCATAGGCGTGAAGCTGCGCTGTCGACCCGCTTAAGAAAGTCTCGATGGACCGATCACCCCGTAGATCGGCAGATTGGTGCCCGTCACCGACGCCGTCCGGGCCCGCACGCTCGCGGCGCCCCCTTCCGCATGCCTGGAGCCACCCCCATGAAGGCACTCGTCAAGCACAAGGCCGAGCCCGGGCTGTGGCTCATGGACGTCCCCGAGCCCGCGTACGGTCCCGGCGACGTACTGATCAAGGTGCTGCGCACCGGTATCTGCGGAACCGACCTGCACATCCGCGCCTGGGACGGCTGGGCGCAGGGCGCGGTCACGACCCCGCTCGTCCTCGGCCACGAGTTCGTCGGCGAGGTCGCGGCGCTCGGCGCGGACGTCCGCGACATCGAGATCGGCGCGCTGGTCAGCGGCGAGGGCCACCTGGTGTGCGGCAAGTGCCGCAACTGCCTGGCCGGGCGCCGCCACCTGTGCCGCAGCACGATCGGGCTCGGCGTGGGCCGGGACGGCGCCTTCGCCGAGTACGTGGTCCTGCCCGCGCAGAACGTGTGGGTGCACCGGACCACGGTGGACCTGGACGTCGCGGCGATCTTCGACCCGTTCGGCAACGCCGTGCACACCGCGCTGTCCTTCCCGCTGGTCGGCGAGGACGTACTGATCACCGGCGCCGGCCCGATCGGGATCATGGCGGCCGCCGTGGCCAAGCACGCCGGCGCGCGCAACGTGGTCATCACCGACGTCAGCCCCGAGCGGCTGGAGATCGCCCGCAAGGCGGGCGCCACCCTCGCGGTGAACGTCGCCGAGTCCTCGATCGCCGAGGCGCAGGCGCGGCTCGGCCTGCGCGAGGGCTTCGACATCGGCCTGGAGATGTCCGGCCGCGCCGAGGCGATGCGCGACATGATCGACAACATGACGCACGGCGGCCGGATCGCCATGCTGGGCCTGCCCGCGCAGGAGTTCCCGGTGGACTGGGCGAAGGTCGTCACCTCGATGATCACGATCAAGGGCATCTACGGCCGTGAGATGTTCGAGACCTGGTACGCGATGACGGTGCTGCTCGAGGGCGGGCTCGACCTCAGCCCGGTGATCACCGGCCGCTACTCGCACCGCGACTTCGAGGCCGCCTTCGACGAGGCGTCGACCGCCCGCAGCGGCAAGATCATCCTGGACTGGACGGCGTAGCGATGTCCGGCGTTCCGTAGACCATCTCCCTCCGGCCGGGCCCCGCTCACCCTCCCCCCTTCGCGGGGCCCGGCCCCATCCCGTCCGCCCTCACCTCCGCCGGACGGCACACCGCACAAGGAGAACCGCACATGTTCGAGACCGTCCGCGAGGACCTGCGCACCACCCTCGACGAGATCCGCGCCGCCGGCCTGCACAAGCCCGAGCGCGTCATCGGCACCCCGCAGAACGCGGCCGTCGCCGTCACCTCGGGCGGCGCCGGCAGCGCTGTCGGCGAGGTGCTCAACTTCTGCGCCAACAACTACCTCGGCCTGGCCGACCACCCCGAGGTCGTCGCCGCCGCGAAGGACGCGCTGGACCGCTGGGGCTACGGAATGGCCTCGGTCCGCTTCATCTGCGGCACCCAGGAGGTGCACAAGGAACTGGAGGCGCGGCTCTCGGCCTTCCTCGGCCAGGAGGACACGATCCTCTACTCCTCCTGCTTCGACGCCAACGGCGGTGTCTTCGAGACCCTGCTCGGCGCCGAGGACGCGGTCATCTCGGACGCCCTCAACCACGCCTCGATCATCGACGGCATCCGGCTGTCCAAGGCCCGCCGCTTCCGCTACGCCAACCGCGACCTGGCCGAGCTCGAAGCCCGGCTGAAGGAAGCCACCGAGGGCGGCGCCCGCCGCAAGCTGATCGTCACCGACGGCGTCTTCTCCATGGACGGCTACGTCGCCCCGCTCGCGGAGATCTGCGACCTGGCGGAGCGCTACGACGCCATGGTCATGGTCGACGACTCCCACGCCGTCGGCTTCGTCGGCCCCGGCGGCCGCGGCACCCCTGAACTCCACGGGGTCATGGACCGCGTCGACATCATCACCGGCACCCTCGGCAAGGCGCTCGGCGGCGCCTCGGGCGGCTACGTCGCGGCGCGCGCCGAGATCGTGGAACTGCTGCGCCAGCGCTCGCGCCCGTACCTCTTCTCCAACTCCCTCGCCCCGGTCATCGCGGCGGCCTCCCTCAAGGTCCTCGACCTGCTGGAGTCCGCCGGCGACCTGCGCGAACACCTCGCCGCCAACACCGCGCTCTTCCGCACGAAGATGACCGAGGCCGGCTTCGAGGTCCTGCCCGGCGACCACGCCATCGCCCCCGTGATGATCGGCGACGCCGCCGAGGCGGCCAGGATGGCGGAGCTGCTCCTGGAGCGCGGGGTGTACGTGATCGGCTTCTCCTACCCGGTGGTGCCGATGGGCGCGGCGCGCATCCGCGTCCAGCTCTCGGCGGCCCACTCGACGGCCGACGTGGAGCGCGCGGTGGCCGCCTTCATCGACGCCCGTGCGGCGCTCAAGGCCACGGAGGCCTGAGGCCGGCGCCCGGGGCGATGCCTGAGGCCGACGCCTGGCTGGCCGATGCCTGGGGCCGACGCCGGAGGCCGATGCCTGGGGCCTGAGGGGCCTCCGCACCCTGAGACAATGGTGGGGTGATCGACCCCCGCCGGCTGCGCATCCTGCGGGCCGTGGCGGACCACCGTACGGTGACCGCCGCGGCCGCAGCCCTCTACCTCACCCCCTCGGCCGTCTCCCAGCAGCTCGCGGCGCTGGAACAGGAGACGGGCCACGTGCTGCTCACCCGCAGCGGCCGCGGCGTACGGCTCACCGCGGCCGGCGAGATCCTGCTCGGGCACGCCCACGAGGTGCTGGCGCAGCTGGAGCGGGCGGAGGCCGAACTCGCGGCCTATGCGGGCGGCTCGGCGGGCGAGGTCACCGTGGCCGCCTTCGCGACGGGGATCGCGGAGGTCCTGGCTCCGGCGATCGCCCGGCTCGCGCTGGAGCACCCGGGGATCCGGCTGCGGGTGCGGGACGCGGAGGGCGACCAGAGCCTGCCGCTGCTGCTCGACGGCGCGGCGGATCTCGCGCTGGCGGTCGAGTACCGCGGCGGGCCGGGAGCGGACGACGCCCGGCTGTCGGTCCTGCCGCTGTACGCGGAGCCCTTCGACGCGGTGCTGCCCGCCGGGCATCCGCTGGCGGATCTGCCTTCGGTGTCGCTCGCGGACCTGTCCGACTCGGACTGGGTGGGCCAGTACCCCGGCAACCCGTGCCACGACGTGACGGAGCTCGCGTGCGAACTGGCCGGCTTCCAGCCCCGGTTCGTCCACTCCTCCGACGACTTCCGCGCCGTGACGGCGCTGGTGGGCGCGGGGGCCGGCGTGGCCCTCGTACCGCGCTCCGCGCTGCGGGGCATGGACCTCAAGGAGGTCCAGGTCCGCCCGGTCGCCGGCCCGGCCGCCACCCGCCGGGTCTTCGCCGCCACCCGCCGGGGCGGCGAGACCCACCCGCTGATCGCGCCCGTACTGGCCGCCCTGGTCCGGGAGTCGGAGCGGCTCCCGGCGCACTGAGGGCACGGGCGCACGCGGGCCGTACGGGTGAAGTGACGGGCGCGCCCTGCGGAGGGGAGGCCGACCGGCCGATGACTGGGGTGAGCCGCAGCAGCCGTACCCCGACCACGGAGGCACCATGGGCCGCGTCACTGCCGAAACCGCTCCGGAGTACCTCAGTCGAACGGCCGAACCGGTGCGTGAGCACCTGGCCGCCGCCACACAACTCAGAACCTTCCTGGAGGGTGCGGGCACCCTCACCCTGGAACAGCGGATGCTCCTCGTCGACCAGGCGCTCGTGCTGCTGGAGCAGAACTACGTACACCTGCCCCTGAAGATCGCGATGCACGCGGTCAACCCCGTACAGCGGCTGCGTCTCATCCGCCGGCGACTGGAGCAGCAGACGGCGGCCACCATGCCGCCGGAGTGGATCTTCCACTCGGAGCTGTCCAAGGTGTTCCACTCCGTCCGGGACCTGCACACCAACTACGTGCTGCCCGCGCCGTTCCGCCACAAGATCGCCTTCCTTCCCTTCCTGGTCGAGGAGACCACCGACGGACCCGCGCCCCGCTTCCTGGTCACGCGCCTCATCCAGGGCTTCTCCGCGCCGGGCTTCGCGCCGGGCGTCGAGATCACCCACTGGAGCGGCGTCCCCATCGAGCAGGCCGTCGAGCTCAACGCCGCCCGGTTCGCCGGGGGCAACGCGGCGGCGCGCCGCAGCCGGGGCATCGAGTCGCTGACGGTGCGCTCGCTCTCCGCCCACCTGCCGCCGTTCGAGGAATGGGTGACCGTCAGCTACACCGGTAGCGACGGCACCGCCCGCGAACTGCGTGAGAACTGGCAGATCGTGGACAACCGCCCGTCACCGGCCGGCCCCGAGGGCGAGGCGTCGCTCGTCCTGGGCATGGACTACGAGTCCGACGAGATCGGCCGCGCCAAGGTCATGCTCTTCGTCCCCCACGTCATCGAGCAGCAGCTGGCCGTGAATGCGGGACGGTCCCCCGACTCCGCGGCGGGCGAGATCGCGAGCACGATGCCGGAGGTCTTCACGGCCCGTACCGTCCAGACCCCCTCGGGCACCTTCGGTCACATCCGCATCCACACGTTCTACGTCGACGACGCCGGCGCCTTCGTCGAGGAGTTCGTCCGGCTCATCGGCGAGCTGCCCCAGAACGGTCTGATCGTCGACGTGCGCGACAACGGCGGCGGCTCGGTCTGGGCATCGGAGCTCACCCTCCAGACCCTGACGCCCCGCCGGATCGCGCCGGAACCGTTCCAGTTCATCAACACCCCCCTCAACCTGCGCATCTGCCGCAGCAGCCGGAGCCTGCGCCCCTGGGTGAACTCCATGGAACAGGCGGTCGAGACCGGAGCCACCTTCTCCGCCGCCCTGCCCCTCACCCCCGAGGACCTCGCGAACCAGATCGGTCAGCAGTACTTCGGCCCCGTCGTGCTCATCACCGACGCCCGCTGCTACTCCGCCACCGACATGTTCGCCGCCGGCTTCCAGGACCACCGGATCGGCCCCGTGCTCGGCACCGACGACAACACCGGGGCCGGTGGCGCCAACGTGTGGGAGCAGGGCGACTTCCTCACGGACTTCCCGGACGCCGCCTCGCCGTACCGCCCCCTGCCGAACGGAGCGGGTATGCGCGTGTCGATCCGCAGGTCCCTGCGGGTCGGCGACCGGTCGGGCACGCCCCTGGAGGACCTCGGCGTCGTACCGGACGAACGCCACCGGATGACCCGCCGGGACCTGCTGGAGGGCAACGCCGATCTCATGGCACGCGCCGGTGAACTTCTCAAGGCCCAGCCCGTAAGGGAGTTGACCATCGACGGCATCACGCGCGCCGACGGCTCGCTCCGTCTCCAGCTGAGGACCGCCAACGTCGACCGCGTGGACGTGTACCTCGACCGGCGTCCCCGGACCTCGGTGGACATCCCCGACGGCCAGGCCGACGTCACGGTACCGGGCGCCACCGCGGCCCAGTCGGTGCGGGTGGACGGCTTCGCCGGGGGTGAGCTCGTCGCCAGCCGCACCAGGCAGCTGTAGGCGGGGGACAGGGGGCAGGGGACGACGGCCCGGAGCAGGGGCCGGCTACCGGCCCCCGGCCCAGGCCCGACCCAGGCCCGGCCCACGCGCAGGCCCGACCCAGGCCCGGCCCAGGCTCCGTCTCCCCCCGCTCCTCACACCCGCACGACCTCCACGCCCGCCGACGCGAAGGCCTCCGCCACGCCCGCCGCCAGGCCCGCGTCCGTGACCAGGACGTCCACCGCGGAGGTCGCGCAGATACGGGCGAAGGCGCGCACGCCCAGCTTGCTGGAGTCGGCCGCGATCACCACCCGGCGGGCCCGCTCGCACAGCAGGCGGTTGACCGAGGCCTCGTCCTCGTGCCGGGTCGCCGCGCCGTCCACCGGGTCGAAGCCGTCCACCCCGAGCACCGCGGTGTCCACCGCGAGCTGCCCGAGGACCTGTTCGGCGAGCGGGCCGGTCAGCTCGTACGACTGGGGGCGGGCGACGCCCCCCGTCAGCACGATCTTGAACTGCGGCCGGATCACCAGCTCGCCCGCGATGTTGAGGGCGTTGGTCACCACGGTGAGCGCCGGCGACCCCTGCGCCAGGTCCGGGCGCCCGGCCAGGGCCCTGGCCACCTCGGTGGTCGTCGTGCCGCCGGTCAGGCCGACGACCTCGCCGGGGGTGATCAGGGCCGCCACCGCCTCGCTGATGCGGGCCTTCTCGGCGGCGCGGCGTGAGGTGCGGTAGCGCAGGGGGAGCTCGTAGGAGACGCCGTGCGGCACCGCCCCGCCGCGCGTGCGGACCAGCAGCTGCTGGTCGGCGAGCTGGTCGAGATCGCGGCGGATGGTCGCGGCGGACACGCCGAGGGCCTCCGCCGCCGGTTCCACCTCCAGCCGGCCCCGCTCCACCAGCAGGTCCAGCAGCGTCTGCCAGCGCTCCTTGCGGGTCATGGGCCGCCCCCTTCGCTCACCATCGGCACTGCCGCAGACATTAACTCAGGCGATCGGCTCGTGGATGCTTGAAGATGCGTGAAAGGGCGGGCTATCTTGCAAGAAAACGCATTCAGACCTGCCTGCCGCCGCCCGAGGGAGCCTGTATGAGCCACGTCGCGTACGAGTTGGGCACGCAGCCCGCATGCTGGGAGCGGGCCGCCGAACTGGCCCCGGCGCAACGGGCGGTGCTGCCGCAGCCGGGGGAGCGTACCGCCATCGTCGGGTGCGGGACCTCGTACTACATGGCCCAGGCGGCCGCCGTGCTGCGCGAGGAGGCCGGGCAGGGGGAGAGCGACGCCTTCCCCGCCTCCGAGTTCCCGCGCCACCGCCGCTACGACCGCGTCATCGCCCTGACCAGGTCCGGCACCACCACCGAGGTACTGGACCTGCTGACCGGGCTGCGGGACGCGGGCGTGCCCACGACCGCCGTCATCGGCGATCCGGCGACCCCGGTGACGGCCCTCGCGGACGCGCTCGTCGTCCTCGACTTCGCCGACGAACAGTCCGTCGTGCAGACCCGTTTCGCGACCACGGCCCTCACCCTGCTGCGCGCCCACCTCGGGCTACACGCCGCAGCCGTGGTCGCCGACGCCCGCACCGCCCTCACCGATCCGCTCCCCGCCGAGCTGGCGAGCCGGGGCCAGTTCACCTTCCTCGGGCGCGGCTGGAGCGTCGGGCTCGCCCACGAGGCCGCGCTGAAGATGCGCGAGGCCTCGCTGTCCTGGGCCGAGTCCTACCCGGCGATGGAGTACCGGCACGGCCCGATCAGCGTCTCCGGTCCCGGCACCGTCACCTGGTCGCTCGGCGAGGCCCCCGACGGGCTCGCCGAGCAGGTGCGGGCTACCGGCTCCCACTGGGTCGCCGGGCGGCTCGACCCCCTCGCCGAACTGGTCCGCGTGCACCGTCTCGCCCTCGCCGTCGCCGCCCGGCAGCAGCTGGATCCGGACGCGCCGCGCAACCTCACCCGCTCGGTGATCCTCGCCACCGGCGAGGAGGCGGTCCGATGAGCCTCGTCTGCGCCGGCACGCTCGTCCTGGAGGCGGCCGGCGCGGGCCGCGCCGTCGCCGCCTTCAACATCATCACCCTGGAGCACGCCGAAGCCGTCGTCGCCGGGGCGGAGGCGGCCGGACTGCCGGTCATCCTGCAACTGAGCGAGAACGCCGTGAAGTTCCGCGGCGGGCGGCTGCTGCCCATCTCCCGGGCCGCCGTCGCCTGTGCGGAGGCCGCCGGGGTTCCCGTCGGCCTGCACCTCGACCACGTCAAGAGCCCCGAGCTGCTCCGGCAGGCCTGCGACGCGGGATACAGCTCGGTGATGTACGACGCCGCGCAGCTCCCGTACGCCGAGAACCTGGAGGCCACCCGCTCCGCCGCCGACTGGGCGCACGCCAACGGGCTGTGGATCGAGGCCGAGCTGGGCGAGGTCGGCGGAAAGAACGGCGCCGCCCCGCTGGACCCGCACGCGCCCGGCGCCCGCACCGACCCCGACGAGGCCCGGCGGTTCGTCGCCGATTCCGGGGTCGACGCGCTGGCCGTCGCCATCGGCAGCAGCCACGCGATGACCAGCCGGACCGCGGCCCTGGACCACCTGCTGCTGGCCCGGCTGGCCAAAGCGGTGGACGTGCCGCTGGTCCTGCACGGCTCCTCCGGGCTGCCGGACGCCGAGCTCGCGGCGGCCGTCACGGGCGGCATCCGCAAGGTCAACATCGGCACCGCGCTGAACGTGGCCATGACCGAGGCGATCCGCACCCACCTGACCCCGGCGGACCCGCGGCCGTACCTGACGGCCGCCCGTACGGCGATGACGGCGACGGCGAAGGCTATGATCAGCGCCCTCAACTGACGGCCATCGGGGGGCGATCGTGGACGCTCGGCGGGGACGCACGCACCGGCGGCGGTTCCTGCTGATCGCCGGCGTCCCGCTGCTGACCCTGGGCGCCGGCACGGCGTACGCCCTGTGGCCGCAGCAGCCGTACCGGCACCCGGTCCGCACGGACCCGGAGCCGCTGAACGCGCGGTTCCGGCCGTATCTGGGCGAGCTGACCGACGCGCACTGGCTGGGCTACGACATCGACGAGAGCCCGGACGACCGGAGCATCCCGAGCCCGGACTCCCGGGTCCGCCTCGTCGGTGTCGCCCACCTGCCGGCCGGCGGCGCGGCCGCGATCCTCCGCAACCCCGACCACACCTTCGGCCCCGCGCCCGCGCCGTCCGCGCTGCCCGCCCCGCTGGAGCCGTACCTGCCCGGCGCCGCGGCCTGGCAGCACAGCCCGCAGTTCGACGCGCACGCGAACCGTCAGACGGCGGACGCGCACGCGTCGGGTGAGTACCTCTTCGACGCGGCGCGCGACCTCGTCTGCTTCGACGTCCTGTACCTCTTCACCTGACGGAGGCGGCGCGCGGGGGCGGCGTACTCCCCGGCCCCTTCCAGTTTTCTGAAACTGGTTCTACTCTGACCGCCGCCACCCCAGCGAACCGGCTGGACCGCGAGACTCCCGGAGGGGCCGTGCACCTCGAATACACGCCTGAGCAGCAGCAGTTGCGCACCGAGCTGCGCGCCTACTTCGCCGAGCTGGTGCCCGAGGACGTCTACGCCCGCTACGAGGACGCGGCCGCCCAGAAACGGTTCTACCGGGAGACCATCCGCCGGCTCGGCGCCGACGGCTGGCTCGGGGTCGGCTGGCCCACGGAGTACGGCGGCCGCGGGATGACCCCGATGGACCAGTTCATCTTCTTCGACGAGGCCGCGCAGGCCGTCGTGCCGCTGCCCCTGATGGCGCTCAACACGGTCGGACCGACCATCATGCAGTTCGGCACCGAGGAGCAGAAGGCGTACTTCCTGCCCAAGATCCTCGCGGGCGAGATCGACTTCGCCATCGGCTACAGCGAACCCGACGCCGGCACCGACCTCGCCGCACTCAGCTGCAAGGCCGTGCGCGAGGGCGACGAGGAGACGGGCACCTACGTCGTCAACGGGCAGAAGATCTGGACCACCAACGGAGACACCGCCGACTGGGTCTGGCTCGCCGTGCGCACCGACCCGGACGCCCCCGCGCACAAGGGCATCACCATGCTCCTCGTACCGACCTCGGACCCCGGCTACTCCTGCACCCTCATCAACACCCTCGCCTCGCACGACACAACCGCCAGCTACTACGAGGACATCCGCGTGCCGGCGAGCCGCCGCGTCGGCCAGGAGAACAAGGGCTGGCGCCTGATCACCAACCAGCTCAACCACGAACGCGTCACCCTGGCCGCGCACGGCACCATGGCCATCCGGGCCCTCCACGACGTCCAGCGCTGGGCCGCCGGAACCAAGCTCGCCGACGGCCGCCGGGTCATCGACCTCTCCTGGGTCCGCGGCCGCCTCGCGCGCACCCACGCCCGGCTCGACGCGATGAAGCTGCTCAACTGGCAGATGGTGGGCGCGGTCCAGGCCGGCACGCTCACCCCGCAGGACGCCTCGGCGGTCAAGGTGTACGGCTCCGAGGCACGCCGTGACGCGTACGCCTGGCTCATGGAGGTCGTCGGCGCGGCCGGCTCCCTCAAGGACGGCTCCGCCGGCGCGGTCCTCCACGGCGAGCTCGAACGCGGCTACCGCAGCGCCGTGATCTTCACCTTCGGCGGGGGCAACAACGAGATCCAGCGCGAGATCATCTCCTGGATCGGCCTGGGCATGCCCCGCGTCCGCCGCTGAGGCCCCTGTGACCGGTTGATCGTCGTGGTCGGCCGGCCAAGGCCCGGCAACCGCAACGACAGCAAGGTGCACAACAGGTCGCACAAAGGTCGCGCCCGCGCCACAGGGCGTCGCGCGCGCGTCCCGAGCTGGACGGTGTTCCCCTCCCGCGTGGCGCGCCCCGGGGCGGGAGCCGAGAATGAGATTGCCGGACAAGATCCACGCGTGGGGCGGTCGCAGCGAAGAGGTGGCGCGCGGGCTCTTCGAGCAGCGCCGCTCCGAGCGATCGGTAAGCACATCTCCTTCCCGGCATGCTGTCAAGGACCCAGGTGATCGCACATGTGCCGATGGCTCGCCTACTCGGGGACACCCATGCTGCTCGACACCATCCTCTACAGACCCGCCCACTCGCTGATCGACCAGAGCCTGCACTCCAAGCTCGGCGTGGAGACCACGAACGGCGATGGCTTCGGCGTCGGCTGGTACTCGGAGGACAACAGCACGCCGGCCCTGCTCCGAGACGTCGGTCCTGCCTGGAACAACCGCAACCTGCGGGAGATGGCGGACCACGTCCGCTCCCCGCTGTTCTTCGCCCACATCCGGGCGTCGACCGGCACGGCGGTGCAGCAGTCGAACTGTCACCCGTTCCGGCATGGCCGCTGGATGTTCATGCACAACGGCGCCATCGCCGGTTTCCACCTGATGCGCCGGGAGCTGACCCTGCTCGTCGACCCCGCGCTGTATTCCGACATCGAAGGGACGACCGACTCCGAGGTGATGTTCCATCTGGCCCTCACCTTCGGCCTGGACCGGGACCCGCCGGCCGCCGTGGCCCAGATGGCCGGGGTCGTGGAGCGCGCCGGGCGCGAGCACGGGATGGAGTTCCCCCTCCAGATGACGCTCGCCATCACCGACGGCGAACGCGTCTGGGCCTTCCGCTACTCCAGCGGGCATGCGTCACGGTCGCTGTTCTACAGCAGCCGCGTGGACGCACTTCGCAGGCTGCACCCCGATGTCGCGTTCCTGCGGGAGATATCCGAGGAGACCCGCCTCATCGTGTCCGAACCCCTGGGTGATCTGCCCGGCGCCTGGAACGAAGTACCGGAAAGCAGCTACGGCGTCGTCCAGCCCGGCGCTGACGAGCTGTACCCCTTCGCCCCGGTGCCCGCATGACACGTGGACGGCCGGCCAAGCACCGATGATCAGGGACAGGGCTCCCAGGGCCTCACCGTCACGTCATGGGATTCGCTCGCCACCCAGGGGGCCGCGTTCAGTCGACGTCGATGTGGACGCTGGTGGACTTCACGCGGGCGACGGCGCGCACGCCGACCGCCAGGCCGAGTTCCTCGACGGCCTCGCGGGTCAGTAGGGAGACCACCCGGTGGGGGCCGGCCTGGATCTCGACCTGGGCGGCGACCTCGCCGAGCGTCACCGCGGTCACGATCCCGGGCAACGCGTTGCGGGCCGAGGTGGCGGACTCGCCGGCATCGGCGGCGGCCTCCCGCGCGAGCTCCACGCAGAAGGCCGCCAGATGAACACCCTCGACCATCCGCCGGTTGCCGTCCCGCAGGGTCGGGAAACGGCCGGCATCGGCCCAGCGGCGCGCGGTGTCGATGCTGACGCGCAGGAGTTGGGCGGCCTCGCCGATCGTGTAGAGCTGCACCCGCCAACTCTATGCCGCCGCCCCCCGCCCCCGCCGCGGGCCGGACAGGCCTACTAGCCGCCGATGTCCCGGCTGCGGAGGTCGTCCAGCGTCTCGCGCCGGACCAGCAGTCGCGCCGTGCCCTCGTGGACCGAGACCACCGGCGGGCGGCCCACGAGGTTGTAACCCGAGGCCATGGACAGCTGGTACGCGCCCGCCACCGGTACCGCGAGCAGATCGCCCGGCCGGACGTCCGCGGGCAGCGGCACGTCCGCGGCCAGGACGTCGCCCGCCTCGCAGTGGCGGCCGACGACCGTGGCCGTACGGGAATCCGCCGCCGAGCGGCGGCCGACGAGGCGGGGCGCGTAGCCGACCCCGTACAGGGCGGGGCGCGGGTTGTCGCTCATGCCGCCGTCGACGGCCACGAACACCCGCTTCCCGGTGTGCTTGACGGCCAGCACCCGGTAGAGGGCCACCCCCGCCGGGCCCACGATCGCGCGCCCGGGCTCGATGACCAGACGGGGCACGGGCAGCCCGGCGGCGGCGCAGCCCGCGGCCAGTTCCGTACGGATCCCGCGCGCGAGGGCGACGGGGTCGAGGGCGGCCTCGCCGGGCCGGTAGGCGACCCCGTGCCCGCCGCCCATGTCCAGCTCGCCGAGCGTGACGCCGTGGCCGTGCCGGACCCGGGCCAGCAGCCCCACCATGCGGCGTACGGCGGCCACGTACGGCTTGACCTCGGTGATCTGAGAGCCGATGTGGCAGTGCAGACCGACGAGGTCGAGCTGCGGCTGGCCCAGTACCCGGGCGATCGCGTGCTGGGCGGAGCCGTCGCCCAGTGACAGGCCGAACTTCTGGTCGTCCGTACCCGTACGGATCTTCTCGTGCCCGCCGGCCGAGATGCCGGGGACCACGCGGACCATGACCTTCTGGTGGCCGCCCGGCCCCACGGCCGCGGCCAGCCGCGCGATCTCCGACGGGCTGTCGATGACGATGCGGCCGACTCCGAGCCGCAGCGCCGCCTCGATGTCGCGGGGCGACTTCGCGTTGCCGTGCAGGACCATCCGCTCGGCGGGAAAGCCGGCGGTGTCGGCGAGTTCGAGCTCGCCGGCGGAGCACACGTCGAGCCCCAGGCCCTCCTCGCCCACCCAGCGCACCACGGCACGGGACAGGAACGCCTTGGCCGCGTACAGCACCTCCGCCTCCGGGAAGGCCTCGCGGTACGTACGGCAGCGCCCGCGCACCTCGCCCTCGTCCAGGACGTAGGCGGGGGTGTCGAACCGGTCGGCGATCTCCGCCAGCGACACCCCGCCGACGGCCAGTCCGCCGTGCGCGAGGCGGACCGTGGAGGCGGGCCAGACGGACAGGTCGTCCTGCGCACCGGCCGCGGCCCCGCGCAGTTCGGTGACGGTCATGGAGACCTCCCCCTCAGTGAGCACGGACCGCGACCTCGCCGGCCGCGCGCACCGGCACCGCGGTGACGGCGGGAGCCGAGAAGGTCGGGTCGATCGTCACCGTCCACGCGCCGAGCGGAGCGGCCAGGGTCCGGAGCGCGGACTCGGAGAGCCGGATCCATGGCTGCCGCGCACCGAGCGTCGCGGCCAGTCGTTCCGGGCGGGTGAATCCGACGGCGGTGCGCCGGCCCAACGGGGTGCGGAACATCCGGAGCACCACCTCCGCGGTTCCCGGCCGGACGGGTACGTACAGGGGTCCGGCCGGGATCCGTTCCTCGGGCTCGGGATCGTCTGCGTACTGGATCAGGCACATGAGGTCCTCCTGGACGGGTCACGAACGGTGGGCGACCGATCGGAGCGGGCGACCGATCGGAGCGGGCGACGCCGACGCTATGCCCCCCGCGACTCCCGCACGCCACCCCCTGGCGGGATCTGACGGGACCTTGACGGCCATCGGCCCGGTTCATACGGATCGCTGACGGCCACCCGATCGGTAGGCTGGAGCCGCCGGGCGCCCGCGACAGGGAGGTACGGGATGGGGAGCACCACGACCGCGGACCCGGGGCTCTACGGCCCGTCGTCCGTCACCTGGCAGTGCCACGGCGACCCGATGATGTGGATCGCCGGGATCCGCGCGCTCTACCTCCAGGCCCTCCATCCGCGCGCCGTCCGCGGGGTCATGGAGAATTCAGCCGCTTTCCAGGGGCAGCGGGGCCGGCACGAGGCCTGGGGCCGGCTTCTGCGCACCGCCGACTTCGTCGGCACCCTCACCTACGGCACCACCGAGGCCGCCGAGCGCGCCGGCAGTCGCGTCCGCGCGATCCACCGCACGCTGTCTGCCACCGACCCGGACACCGGCGAGCGCTTCCCCGTCGACGACCCCGAGCTGCTGCTGTGGATCCACTGCGCGCAGATCGGCAGCTTCCTGCACGTGCTGCGCCGCTCCGGCGTCCCCCTCACACCCGCCCAGGCCGACCGCTACGTCGACGAGAACCGCGTCAACGCCCGCCTCGTCGGCCTCGACCCGGCCGGGGTCCCCGCCGACACCGCGCAGCTCGCCGCCTACTTCGAGACGATCCGCCCCCGGCTCGCCGCCGGCCCCGACGCCCACGCCGTGGACGAGTTCCTGAGCGGCCCGCCCGTCCCTTCCCTCCTCGTGCCTGGCCGAAACCTGCTGTGGCGCCCCATCGCCGGCCTCGCGTACGGTTCCCTCCCCGGCTGGGCACACCAGCTGTACGGGCGGCCCGCACCGGCACCGCGCAGCGTCACCCGGCGCCTGCGCCTCACCGGACGCGTGCTGCGCAGCATTCCCGCAGGTCTGCGCTGGCAGCTGCCGCCAGGTCACATCTTGAAAGCGATGCGCCGCATGGGCCCCGGGAGCCGCCCCTCTCCGTACACACTGCGTACATCAGCGGCCATACTGGACCGGCCGGGGAGGGCGTAGCACGACAACAGGGGCGGCTTTAAGACATGGCGGAGTCCAGACTGATCCAGGGCCGGTACCGGTCGCTCGATCTGATCGGGCGCGGCGGCATGGGCGAGGTGTGGCGCGCCCGCGACGAATCGCTGGGCCGGCAGGTCGCCGTGAAGTGCCTCAAGCCGATCGGGGCCGAGCAGGACGCCCACTTCACCCAGGTGCTGCGCGAGCGGTTCCGGCGCGAGGCGCGCGTGGCCGCGTCCCTCCAGCACCGAGGGGTCACGGTCGTCCACGACTTCGGCGACGACAGCGCCGCCGGCGGTCCCCTCTACCTGGTGATGGAGCTCCTCGAAGGCCGCAACCTCAGCCAGCTCCTGGAGGACAACGAGACCCGCCCGCTCCCCGTGGACGTGGTCGTCGACATCGCGGAGCAGATGGCCGCCGCCCTCGGCTACACCCACGACCAGGGCGTCGTCCACCGCGACCTGAAGCCCGCCAACATCATGCGGCTCACCGACGGCACCGTGAAGATCTGCGACTTCGGCATCGCCCGCCTCGCCCACGACATCGGCTTCACCGCCAAGCTCACCGGCGGCGCCATGGCCATGGGCACCCCGCACTACATGTCGCCCGAGCAGATCGCGGGCGGCGAGGTCGACCACCGCAGCGACCTCTACTCCCTCGGCTGCGTCCTGTACGAGATCGCCACCGGCGCCCCGCCCTTCGACCTCGGCGACTCCTGGTCGGTGCTGGTCGGCCACCGTGACACCCCGCCCGTGCCGCCGCGCGAGCACCGTCCCGAACTGCCCGGCTACTTCGAGCAGGTGGTCCTGGACCTGCTCGCCAAGCGCCCCGAGGACCGGCCGGGCGACGCCCGCCACGTGCACCACCGGCTCGTCGAGGCACGCCTGGGACCGGGCGCGCTGCCCGGCGCCCAGGCCCCGCTCCCGGCCTGGGCCCGCGGTATGACCGCCGGGCGCAAGGCCGGGATCGACGCCCGTCCCGCGAGCGGCGAATGGGCCGTGCTCACCGGCTCCTGGACAGCCCGCCCCAGCGGCCGCCAGCCCGTCCTCCCGCACCCGGGGGGCGAACACCCGCCGGTGCGCCCCGACGCCCCCGCCGCCCACGTCACCCCCGGCGCCCCCGCCGCCGTCATGGCCCCCGTCGCCCCCATCGTCCGTCCCGAACCCGCCGAGGACCCGCGGCTCACCGCGGCGTACGGTCTCCCGCGCGTCCCCGGCCCCCGGGAGACCGGCCCCGACGCGCTCGCCGCCGGCCACGCCCGCGCCTACGCCCTCAGCCGCGCCGGTCGGCCCGAGGAAGCGCTCGCCGTGTACGCGGCCGTGGCCGAGGGACGCGCCCGGGTACTCGGCCCGGACCACGCCGACACCCTCGCGGCGCGCCAGGAAACGGCGTACGAGACGGGCCGGCTCGGACGCCACCAGGAGGCGCACGACATCTACCGCGCGGTGCTCGTCGCCCGCGAGCGGACCATGGGGCCGCTGCACCCCGACACCCTGCGCTGCCGTCACAACCTGGCCTGCGCCCTGGGGGCGCTGGGCCGCTTCGCGGAGGCCCACGCCACCGCGGCCGAGGTCGCCGCCGACCGCGCGGCCGTCCTCGGCGCCGAGCACGCGGACACCCTGCTGACCCGGTACGAGGCGGCGTACGCGCTCGGCCGCCTGGACCGCTGGCAGGAGGCCCTGGCCGGTTTCCGCGAGGTCGCCGCCGTACGGGAACGGGTACTCGGCCGCGACCACCCCGACACCCTGGCCGCACGCTACGAGGTCGGCATCGCGCTCGGCCGCACCGGCAGCAGCGCCCAGGCCCTCGAACTGTTCCGGGCCCTGGTCCGCGACCGCACCCGCGCCTACGGGGCCACCGACCCCGAGACGCTCCGCGCCCGGCACGTCCTCGGGGTCAATCTCGGCCGCCTGGACCGCTGGGAGGAGGCGGTCGCCGAGGCCCGGGAGGTGGGCGCCGCACGGGCCGAGGTGCTCGGCGCCGAGCACCCCGACACCCTCGTCAGCCGCCGGGAACTCGCCGTCGGGCTGGGCCGGCTGGGCCGCTGGGAGGAGGCGCTGCCCCTCTACCGGGACCTCTCCGGCATCCGCGAGCGGTCCCTGGGCGACGAGCATCCCGACACGGCGCTGGCCCACGCCGACGAGGCCTACTGTCTGGAGCGGCTCGGCCAGGTGTGCTACCAAGAGCCATGACAGCCATGCGGGGCTCCAGTGGATTCCGACGCGACGTCTACGACGACGTGATCGTGGGCGGCGGGCACAACGGCCTGGTGGCGGCCGCGTACCTGGCCCGCGCGGGCCGGTCGGTGCTGGTCCTGGAGCGGCTCGGGCGCACCGGCGGGGCGGCGATCTCCAGCCGCCCCTTCGTGGGGGTCGACGCCCGCCTCTCGCGCTACTCGTACCTCGTCTCCCTGCTCCCGGAGAAGATCGTGCGCGACCTGGACCTGAGGTTCGCGGTACGCAGGCGCACGATCTCCTCGTACACGCCCGTCGAGCGCGACGGGCGGCCCGGCGGGCTGCTCGTCGGCGGCGGCGAGCAGCGCACCCGGGAGTCCTTCGCGCGACTGACCGGCTCGGACCGGGAGTACGAGAGCTGGCGCGCCTTCTACGCCACCACCGGGCGGGTCGCCGAGAAGGTGTTCCCGACCCTGACCGAGCCGTTGCCCACCCGGGAGGAGCTGCGGGCCCGGATCGACGACGAGGCGGCGTGGCGGATGCTCTTCGAGGAGCCGCTGGGGCAGGCGGTGGAGCGGCACTTCGCCGATGACCTGGTCCGCGGGGTGGTCCTCACGGACGGGCTGATCGGCACCTTCGCGGACGCGCACGACCCCTCCCTCGCGCAGAACCGCTGTTTCCTCTACCACGTCATCGGCGGCGGGACCGGGGACTGGAACGTGCCGGTCGGCGGCATGGGTGCCCTGACGGACGCCCTCGCGGCGGCCGCGCGGGCGGCCGGGGCGGAGATCGCCACCGGCCACGAGGTGCTGCGGATCGACACGGACGGGATCGCTCCGGCCGAGGTGGTGTTCCGCACGGCGACCGGGGAGGGACGGGTCGTCGGCCGCACGGTGCTGGTGAACGCCTCGCCGCGGGCGCTGGCCGAACTCCTCGGCGAGACCCCGCCCCGGGACACGGCAGCCGAGGGCGCCCAGCTCAAGGTCAACATGCTGTTGCGGCGGCTGCCCCGGCTGCGGGACACCGCCGTGGAGGCGCGCGAGGCCTTCGGCGGCACCTTCCACATCGCCGAGGGGTACGCCGAGCTGGCCAGGGCCTACGCGGAGGCCGCCGCCGGGGAACTGCCCTCCGTACCGCCCTCGGAGATCTACTGCCACTCGCTGACGGACCCGACGATCCTCGGACCGGAGCTGGTGGAGCAGGGCTACCAGACGCTCACCCTCTTCGGCCTGCACACCCCGGCCCGGCTGTTCGGACACGACAACCAGCAGGCCCGTGAGGTGCTGCTGACCGCCACCCTCGCGCAGCTCGACGCGCACCTGGCCGAACCGCTCACCGACTGCCTGGCCTTCGACGCGGACGGCCGTCCGTGCATCGAGGCCAAGACCCCGCAGGACCTGGAGCGCGAACTGCGGCTACCCGGGGGCCACATCTTCCACCGGGACCTGTCCTGGCCCTACGCCGACCCGGGCGGCCGGTGGGGCGTGGAGACCGCCCACCGCAACGTCCTGCTGTGCGGTGCGGGGGCGGTCCGCGGCGGCGGCGTCAGCGGGGTCCCCGGGCACAACGCGGCGATGGCGGTGCTGGGGCACTAGCTGGGGCACTAGCTGGGGCACTAGGGGGTGCCGAACCTACCCGTGGGGCTCGATGACCACGATCGGGATCTCGCGGTCCGTCTTGCTCTGGTACTCGTCGTACGAGGGCCAGTGCCGCAGCATCAGCGGCCAGTAGGCGGCGCGCTCCTCGGAGTTCGCGGTGCGGGCCGTGCCCTGGAGGGTCTCGGCGCCGACCTGGACGCGGACCTCGGGGTGCGCGGTCAGGTTCCGGAACCAGAGCGGGTGCTCGTGGTCGCCGCCGTTGGAGGCGACGAGCAGGTAACGGCCGTCGGCCTCACCGTAGATGAGGGGGGTGCGCACCGGGTTGCCGGAGACCCGGCCCACGGTGGTGAGCAGGAGGGTCTGGGTGCCGTTCCAGTACTGGCCCTCGGAACCGTTGGAGGCCACGTACTGCTTGACGTGGTCCAGCTGCCAGCTCCCTGCCCTGGGGTCGGTCGGGTTGTCCCAGTCGATGTCCGTCGTCATGGGGTCTGCCTGCCTTCGTATTGAACGGTCAACAACCTCACCGACGGGTCACAACGCCCGCGGGTGCGCGGTCCATTCCGCCCGGAAGGGTGAATCCGTTCAGGAGGTCGTCCATCGCCCGGTGCGCGGCGCGGGCCGGGGTGACACGGACGGCGAAGTCGCGGACGGCCACCGCGAGGGGGTGGGAGAGGGCGGCGACGCGGCCCGCACGGCGGGCGCGGACGCGGATGGCGTCGGTGCGCGCGCAACGGGCCGCGCTGTAGGCGGCGAGAGCGGCCGCAATGCTCTCGCCCGCGCCGCCCGCGCCGCCCGCGCCGTCCAGCAGATGGGCGAGGACCGCGGCGTCCTCGATGGCCTGGCAGCCGCCCTGCCCCAGGTTGGGGGTCATGGCGTGGGCGGCGTCGCCGAGCCAGGCGAGGCGCCCGTGGTGGAAGCGGGGGAGCGGGGCCGCCAGGTCGTACAGGTCGTGCTGGAGCACGGCCGCCGGGTCGATCCGCTCCAGCAGGGCCGGGATCGGGTCGTGCCAGGTGCCGTAGCGGCGCAGCAGCTCGGTACGGACGTCGGCGGGGCGGTAGCCCTCGGGGGCCACGGCGGTGGCGTAGACGTAGGTCCGGCCGTCGGCGAGCGGGACGACGCCGAAGCGTTCGCCGCGGCCCCAGGTCTCGGCGGTCGCCGCCCCGGTGCGGCCCGCCGCGGCGGGCAGGACGGTGCGCCAGGCCGTCTCCCCGCTGTAGCGCAGGCCGGGGTGGTCGGGGAAGTACTGGCTGCGGAGCGGGCTGCGGATGCCGTCGGCGGCCAGCACGAGGTCGGCGCCGCCGAGGTCGCCGGCCGAGGTGCGGACCAGCGGGGCACGGTCGGCGCCCTCCACCGAGGTGACGGCGACGCCGTACCGGATCGTCCCCGCGGGGAGCGCGGCGGCCAGGGCGTCGGCGAGGGCCGAGCGGTGCACGGCGAGAGGCGGACCGCCGTAACGGGCGGCGAGCGCGGCGGTGTCCGCGCGGCTCAGCCAGCGGCCGTCCGCGCGGCGCAGGCCCATCGCGGTGGGGACGGCGCGGCCCGTGGAGCGGGTGACGTCGAAGCCGATGACGCCGAAGGCGCGCAGGGCGTTGGGGGCGAGGACGATCCCGGCTCCGACGGCGCTGCGACCGGGGGCCCGCTCGCACACGGTGACCCGCCAGCCCCGGCGGTGCAGGGCCACGGCCGCCGTGAGTCCACCGATCCCCGCACCTGCCACGACCACGTGACGTTGACGTGCCGACATGACGAGCCCCCCTCTTTCCGCTCTTCGCGCGCTACTCGTGCGCCGAATCCTCTACATCCGTAGAGTCGATGCCCTCACTCTACAGCTGTAGAGTGAGCTGATGTCCAGCCCACGCACCTCCCGCACCGCCCGCACGTCACGCACGGGACGTGTGAGCCCGCACACCGCGGATCGCAGAACGCTGATCGCCGACACCGCGATCGAGCTCGTGGCCGCCGCCGGGCTCCGGGGCCTGACCCACCGCGCGGTCGACGGCGCGGCCCGGCTGCCGGCGGGCAGCACCTCGTACTACTTCCGGACGAGGACGGCCCTGATCGGCGCCTGCTACCAGCGGCTGGCGGAGCTGGACCTCGGCGACCTCGACGGCGAGAGCCCGCCCGCGCCCCCGGTGCCGCCCGACCGGGAGACGGCCGCGGCCGCGCTGGCCGGCCTCCTGCACCGCTGGCTGACGGTGGGGCGGGAGCGCCAGCTGGCCCGCTTCGAACTCAGCCTGGAGGCGGCGCGCAATCCCGAACTGGAGGCGGATTTCCACCGGGCGGGACAGGGGGCCCGCGCCCGGGCCGCGGGCATGCTCGCCGCGCTCGGCGCCGACCGGCCCGAGGAGGCCGCCGAACTGCTGGTCGCCTGGACGGACGGGCTCCTCTACGACCGGCTGGCGGGCGCCCTCGCCCGCTCCCGGCCCGCCCCGGACCTGGCCGAACTGGCCTCCGTCACACGCCGGATGCTCGACGCGGCCCTGACGGACCCGCTCTAAGAGCCCTGTGGTGCATGGGGCAGGATGGCAGTCCGGTTCGCGTGCGTACACACGCCCGAACGGACCCCCGCACCGCACGATCTGACAGGTGGAAAAGTGACGACACACCACATACGGCGGGCGGCTGCCCCCTTCGCCGTTTCCCCGGCACACCGCGGTCCGGAGGGAATCCTTTGAGCCGGGACCTCGTCCTGCACGACTGGGTGGTGGCCGCCATCGCGCTGGCGGCGGGCGTCGCGGCCGGGTTGCTGCTGCGCGCCGTCCTGCGGTGGCTGGGCAAGCACGCGAGCAGGACGGCATGGACCGGTGACGATGCCATCGTCGACGCGCTGCGCACCCTCGCGCCCTGGGCGGCCGTCATCGGGGGCGCCGCCGCTGCGGCCTCGGCGCTTCCGCTGACCACGCGGGTCACGGGGCTCGTGAACCGGTCGCTGACCGCCCTGCTCATCCTCATCGCGACCGTCGCGGCGGCCAGGGTCATCGCGGGGCTCGTACAGTCACTGGCGCAGTCCCGTACGGGAGTGGCCGGATCGGCCACCATCTTCGTCAACATCACGCGCGTCGTCGTACTGACCATGGGCGCACTCGTCGCACTCGAAACCATGGGCGTGTCCATCGCGCCGCTGCTCACCGCTCTCGGAGTGGGCGGCCTCGCGGTGGCCCTGGCGCTGCAGGACACCCTCGCCAACCTCTTCGCGGGCGTGCACATCCTCGCCTCGAAGACGGTGCAGCCCGGTGACTACATCCGGCTCAGCAGCGGGGAGGAGGGCTACGTCGTCGACATCAACTGGCGCAACACCGTGGTGCGCAACCTGTCGAACAACCTGGTGATCATCCCCAACGGGCGCCTCGCGCGGACCAACATGACCAACTTCACCCAGCCGGAACAGCGGTTGTCGATCCTCGTCCAGGTGGGTGTCGGCTACGACAGCGACCTGGAGCACGTCGAACGGGTCACCCTCGATGTCGTCGACGGCGTGATGGCCGACGTCTCCGGAGGGGTCGCCGACCACGAGGCCGCCGTCCGCTTCCACACGTTCGCGGACTCCAGGATCGACTTCACGGTGATCCTGGGCGTGGGGGAGTTCAGCGACCAGTACCGGATCAAGCACGAGTTCATCAAGCGGCTGCACGAGCGGTACCGGGCGGAGGGGATCTCCATCCCCGCCCCCACGCGGACGGTCTCGGTCCAGCCGTGGGGGGCTGCGCTCCCGCACCAGCGCGAGGCTCCGGACTCGGTGCTGGCCGAGCGCTGAGTCTGGGATGGCCGAATGCGCCCGCTCGGAGGGATCCTGTAATCAGCCGGGAGGAGGCACGCGATGACACACGCCGAAGAGTGGAAAGTGGGCGTCTACCTGACCGAGGAGGACGGCAAGACCAAGGCCCGGGCGGTACTCGACAACGGAAAGACGAAGATGGTGGGCCGCGGCACGGCGCGCTGCAATCCCCAGGACGTGGAGATCCCCGCGATCGGTGACGAGCTCGCGGCGAGCCGGGCCATGCGGGACCTGGCCGGTCAGCTGATGCGGGCCGCCGACCGGGACCTGGCCGAGGTGGGCGCCGTGCCCACCCCGCCTCGCACCGGCTACGGGTGGCCGGAGGACGCGGACCAGGCCTGATCCGAAGAACCGGCCCAGGGCGTTTCCACAGCCCGGTCCGGTCCCGGGGACAGCCACGGGGGCTGCCCCCGGGACGGCTGTGGGCCCCCGAGGGGGCCGGTCCGCCGTCAGCCCTGAGGGGCGGCCGGTTCGACGTCCTTGGACAACGGCACTTCTCCGGTGTTGTCGACGTGCCGGGCGGCGACCCACGCGGCCTTGTCGCGCAGCAGGTACCAGATGCTGTTGCCGTCGATGGTCTGGGCGTGCACCTTGCTGTGCAGACCGACCTCGGCGCCGTGGCTCAGGTTGCCGACGACGGAGGAGTCCGTGCTCGGATACTTCCGCAGGTTGACGCCGGCGGCGCTGACGACGGTGCCGAACGGCCGGGGTGGACTGGGCATCATGACCTCCAGGGGAACGCCGGAGTGGCGGGACACCGTCCGGTATCCGGACGGGTTGCTCGCACGGTAAGGCCGATTCCCGCCGGGGAGCCGGAGGCGTGCGGAGCACGCCACGACCGGCGCCCGCGCGTCATTCCGATGGTTCCGTCCCTCAGTGGCCCATGCCCGGGGCCTCCGGACACCCCCTAGTCCGAGGACCGGGTCCAGCCGATGGCCTGGAGCCGGGCGGCGTCGGCGGGGCGGTCCTCCGCGAAGAGCAGGCGGGCCGGTTCCGCCACGCGTACGAGGTCCACGTAGACCCCGCGCCCGACGTAGCGGCCGGTCGCGGCGTGGCGGAAGCGCAGTCGCACCTCGCGGCCCGCCCAGGTGGCCGTCAGGGGGGCTTCCAGGCGGTGCCAGATGCGGCCGGACCAGCCGCCCGCGGAGCCTCGCGGCCAGTCCTCGGGGGCGCCGCCGGTGGACCGCAGGGTGCTGAAGGGCAGCGGCTCCCAGGTCTCCCCGTCGGCGGAGACCTCCAGGTGGAAGGCGCCCTCGCCGGGCACGGTGTCCCACCACACGGAGCAGCGCAGCCGGGCGGCGGCGGTGGCCGGGGTGAGCGGCGGCAGGGTGAGGGTGCCCGAGCCGCCCGGGGTGATCCCGGAGAACCAGGCCGCGCCGCCGTGCCGCGTGCGCACCGGGACGGCCCGGGCGAAGCGGCTGCCGACGGCGACCCGCGGCGCGCTGCCGGCACGCCAGGTGCGCACGGGGTGGACGGAGTTGCCCAGCAGGATCAGGAAGGAGTCGGTGGAGGGGTCGAGGACGAGGGAGGTACCGGTGAAGCCGGTGTGGCCGGCGGAGTGCGGGGTGGCCATGGCGCCCATGTACCAGTGCTGGTAGAGCTCGAAGCCGAGACCGTGGTCGTCGCCGGGGAAGGCCGTGTTGTAGTCGGTGAAGAGCAGTTCGACGGAGGCGGGGCGCAGGATGCGCTTGCCCGCGTAGACCCCGCCGTCGAGGAGGGCGCGGGCGAGGACGGCCAGGTCGAAGGCGGTGCCGAAGACCCCGGCGTGGCCGGCGACGCCGCCGAGCGCGTACGCGTTCTCGTCGTGGACCTCGCCCCACACCAGCCCGCGGTCCAGCCCCGACCAGGGCGGGCGCTGCACCTCGGTGGCGGCGGTGATCCGGCGCCAGGAGAGCGGTGGGTTGTAACGAGTGCGGTGCATCCCGAGCGGAGCAGTGATCTCGTCGCGGAGCAGGACATCCAGAGTGCGACCGGTGATCTGTTCCAGGAGCAGCTGGAGTGCGATGAGGTTCAGGTCGGAGTACCGGTAGACGGTTCCGGGAGTCTCCTGCGGCCTGACCGACCACAGCAGCCTCAGCCGCCCCTCGCGTGTGGACTCCTGGTAGAAGGGAGCCCACGAGCGCAGCCCCGAGGTGTGCGTGAGCAGCTGACGGACCGTGATCAGCTCCTTCCCGCCCCCGGTGAACTCCGGTAGGTACCGGCGTACCGGAGCCTCCAGTTCCAGGCGCCCGCGCTCCATCTGCTGAACGGCCAGGATCGAGGTGAACAGCTTGGTCAGCGAGGCCAGGTCGAAGACGGTGTCCTCGGTCATCGCGATCCGCTCGGCCGCCGGGAACTCCCGGGCCCGGTCGGTGCGCCCGTCGTAGTCCGTGTACCGGACGGCGTCGCCCATGGCGCGGTGCAGGGCGATGGTGCGGCCCCGGCCGGCGAGGACCACCGCCCCGGCGTAGTAGGGGTGCTCGGGGGAGGGGCCGAGGAACCGCCGGGCCTCGTCGGCCACGCCCTCCAGGTGCCGCTCCAGCAGCCCGGCCTGGCGCGCGGACCCGTACCGGAGCCGCAGTCCCTGGAGCGCGCGCCGCTCGGCCGGGTTGCTCGCCGCACCGGCGGCGCCGGGGAGTGCGGCGTGCAGGAGGAGTACGCCGCCGAGCGCGAGCAGCCGGGCGCCCAGCCGTCGCCGGCTGGGAGCGCCGCTGATGCCGGTGCCGGTGCCCGTGTCGATGCCGCCTTGCCCGCCCGTGCCGGCCGGTCCTCCGCCCGTCGATCCGTCACGCCCCGTACCTGCCGTCATGTCCGACCTCCTGTCCGTTGTCCGAGTCCGCCTGCGGCGCCGTTTCCCAGGGCTCCGCCCCGGACCCCGCGCCTCAAACGCCGGCGGGGCTGAAGGAGCGGGCTCCGCCCCGGGCCCCGCGCCTCCGACGCCGGCGGGGCTGGAGTTGCCCGGCGGGCTGAAGGAGCGGGCTCCGCCCCGGACCCCGCGCCTCAAACGCCGGCGGGGCTGGAGTTGCCCGGCGGCGCTGAAGGAGCGGGCTTCGCCCCTGGCCCCGCGCCTCAAACGCCGGCGGGGCTGGAGTTGCCCGGCGGGGCTGAAGGAGCGGGCTCCGGGGCGGAGCCCAGGCCCCCAACGGCCGCTGGGCTGGAGCTGCCCGGCGGGGTTGGAGTTGCCCGGGGAGGGCTGGAATTGCCCCGGGAGGGTTGGATGAGGCTGGGTCGGGTTTGCCGCACGCTAGTGGGTATCTGCCCGGCCGTCGGGCATCGGCCGCACCGGCCGGCCCGTAAAGAATCTGACACTGCATCAGAAAATCTCTTCCCTCGCATGCCGGGCTGCGGCATCCTGCCGCCCATGGAGACGGAGCTGAGCAAGAAACTGGGAGTCGAACACGCCATCTTCGGCTTCACGCCCTTCCCGGCGGTGGCCGCCGCCATCACCCGCGCGGGCGGATTCGGGGTACTCGGCGCGGTCCGCTACACCGCCCCCGACGACCTGAGGCGCGACCTCGACTGGATGCAGGCGCACACCGACGGCAAGCCCTACGGCCTCGACGTCGTCATGCCCGCCAAGAAGGCCGTCGACGGCGTCAGCGAGGCCGACATCGAGGCGATGATCCCGGCCGGGCACCGCGCCTTCGTCCGCGAGACCCTCGCCAAGCACCACGTGCCCGAGCTCGCCGAGGGCGAGGCCTCCGGCTGGCGGATCACCGGCTGGATGGAGCAGGTCGCCCGCAACCAGCTCGACGTCGCCTTCGACTACCCCGTCAAACTCCTGGCGAACGCCCTCGGTTCCCCGCCCGCCGACGTCATCGCGCGCGCCCACGACCACGGCGTCCTCGTCGCCGCCCTCGCCGGCAGCGCCAAACACGCCCGCCGCCACGCCGAAGCCGGCATCGACATCGTCGTCGCCCAGGGCTACGAGGCCGGCGGCCACACCGGCGACATCGCCACCATGGTCCTCGTCCCCGAGATCGTCGAGGCCGTCGCCCCGCTCCCGGTGCTCGCCGCCGGCGGCATCGGCAGCGGCGAGCAGATCGCCGCCGGGCTCGCCCTCGGCGCGCAGGGCGCCTGGCTCGGCTCCCTCTGGCTCACCACCACCGAGGCCGACCTGCACTCGCGCGCCCTCACCGAGAAACTGCTCGCCGCCAGCTCCGGCGACACCGTCCGCTCCCGGGCCCTCACCGGCAAGCCCGCCCGCCAGCTGCGCACCGAGTGGACCGACGCCTGGGACGACCCGCAGGGCCCGGGCGCGCTCCCCATGCCACTCCAGGGCCTGCTCGTGGCCGAGGCCGTCTCCCGGATCCAGAAGTACGAGGTCCAGCCGCTGCTCGGTACGCCCGTCGGCCAGATCGTCGGCCGGATGAACAGCGAGCGCAGCGTCCAGGCCGTCTTCGACGACCTCACCAGCGGGTTCGAGCGGGCGATCGACCGCGTCAACCGGATCGCCGGCCGAGTCCGAGAGGTGTGACCGCCATGACCGCCACGACGTCCACGACCGCCACGGCCGACCAGCAGCCGCCCAACGGATTCTGGGCGCAGGCCGCCGCCGACCCCGGGCGCACCGTCCTGATCACGCCCGAGGGCGAGGAGTGGAGCGCGGGCCGGCTGCACGCCGACGTCAACCGCCTCGTCCACGGCCTGCGCGCCGCCGGCCTGGAAAAGGGTGACGTCTTCGCCGTCGTCCTCCCCAACGGCGTCGCGTTCCTCACCGCCTACCTCGCTGCCTCCCAGGCAGGCTTCTACCTCGTCCCCGTCAACCACCACCTGGTCGGCCCCGAGATCGCCTGGATCGTCTCCGACTCCGGCGCCAAGGTCCTCATCGCCCACGAGCGCTTCGCCGACGCCGCCACCGCCGCGGCCGACGAGGCCGCCCTGCCCGCGAGCCACCGCTACGCCGTCGGAACGGTCGCGGGCTTCCGGCCGTACGGGGAACTCCTCGACGGGCAGCCCGGCACGCCCCCCGAGGACCGCACCCTCGGCTGGGTCATGAACTACACCTCCGGCACCACCGGCCGCCCGCGCGGGATCCGCCGCCCGCTGCCCGGCAAGCTCCCGGAGGAGACGTACCTCGGCGGCTTCCTCGGCATCTTCGGCATCCGGCCCTTCGACGGAAACGTCCACCTGGTCTGTTCGCCGCTCTACCACACGGCCGTCCTCCAGTTCGCGGGCGCCGCCCTGCACATCGGGCACCCGCTGGTCGTGATGGACAAGTGGACCCCGCAGGAGATGCTGCGCCTGATCGATCAGCACGCCTGCACGCACACCCACATGGTCCCCACCCAGTTCCACCGGCTCCTCGCGCTCCCGCAGGAGACGAAGGACGCCTACGACGTCTCCTCGATGCGCCACGCCATCCACGGCGCCGCGCCCTGCCCCGACCACGTCAAACGGGCGATGATCGACTGGTGGGGCGGTTGCGTGGAGGAGTACTACGCGGCGAGCGAGGGCGGCGGCGCCTTCGCGACCGCCGAGGACTGGCTGAAGAAGCCGGGAACGGTCGGCAAGGCCTGGCCGATCAGCGAACTCGCCATCTTCGACGACGACGGCAACCGGCTGCCCGCGGGCGAACTGGGCACCGTCTACCTGAAGATGAACACCGGCGGCTTCAGCTACCACAAGGACGAGGGCAAGACGAGGAAGAACCGCATCGGCGACTTCTTCACCGTCGGCGACCTCGGGCTGATGGACGAGGACGGCTACCTCTTCCTCCGTGACCGCAAGATCGACATGATCATCTCCGGCGGGGTCAACATCTACCCGGCCGAGATCGAGTCGGCCCTGCTCACCCACCCGGCCGTCGCGGACGCCGCCGCCTTCGGCATCCCGCACGCCGACTGGGGCGAGGAGGTCAAGGCGGTCATAGAACCGGCCGAGGGCTTCGTGGCGGGCGACGCCCTGGCCGCGGAGATCCTGCACCACTGCGAGCGGCAGCTCGCCGGCTACAAGCGCCCCAAGACGGTCGACTTCATCGAGACCATGCCGCGCGACCCGAACGGCAAGCTCTACAAGCGGCGGCTGCGCGACCCGTACTGGGAGGGCCACGAGCGCGCCATGTGACGTGACGTCACCAGCGCGTGACGGCGCCGCTGCCGGGGGCGCCGCCCCCGGACCCCCGCGCCTCAAACGCCGGCGGGGCTGAAATTCCGCCCCCGCCACGCCCGGGGTTTCGTGAGAAGGGCCACGTCAGGGCCCGGGCGGCGGCCCTTGCGCCGCACCGGAGGGACAGTTCTGGCAATTTGGCCGATATGAGTACGGCTACCCGCAGATCCCCCCTGACCGACTGGACCCTCCTGGTCCCCGTGGTGGCGCTCGTCGCGCTCGTCTTCAGCTGGGGACGCGAGCTGCCCTCGCCCGCGGTGGTCCTCGTCGCGCTCTGCCTCGCGGGCGCGGTGCTGGCCGCCGTCCACCACGCCGAGGTCGTCGCCCACCGCGTCGGCGAACCCTTCGGCTCCCTCGTCCTCGCCGTCGCGGTCACCGTCATCGAAGTCGCCCTCATCGTCACCCTGATGGCCGACGGCGGCGACAAGACCTCCTCGCTCGCCCGGGACACGGTCTTCGCCGCCGTCATGATCACCTGTAACGGCATCGTGGGCCTGTCCCTGCTCGTCGGCGCCCTGCGCAACCGGGTCGCCGTCTTCAACGCCGAGGGTTCCGGTGCGGCCCTCGCCACCGTCGCGACCCTCGCCGTCCTCAGCCTCGTCCTGCCGACCTTCACGACGAGCAAGCCCGGCCCGGAGTTCTCCACCGCCCAGCTGACCTTCGCCGCCGTCGCCTCGCTCGCCCTCTACGGCCTCTTCATCACCGTCCAGACGGTCCGCCACCGGGACTACTTCCTGCCCGTGGCCCCCGAGCGGCCCCCCGGCGAACACGACGACCACGCCGCGCCGCCCACCGCCCGCGCCGCCCTGGCCAGCCTCGGACTGCTGCTGGTCGCGCTCGTCGCCGTGGTCGGCAACGCCAAGGCCGTCTCCCCGACCATCGAGAAGGGGGTCGCCGACGCCGGCCTGCCCCACGCGGTCGTCGGTGTGATCATCGCCCTGCTCGTCCTGCTGCCCGAGACCCTGGCCGCCGTCCGCGCCGCCCGCCGCGACCGCGTCCAGACCAGCCTCAACCTGGCCTACGGATCCGCCATCGCCAGTATCGGCCTGACCATCCCGGCGATCGCCCTGGCCTCGATCTGGCTCTCCGGCCCGCTCACGCTGGGCCTCGGCCCGGTCCACATGGTGCTGCTCGCCCTGACCGTCGTGGTCAGCGCCCTCACCATCGCCCCCGGCCGCGCCACGCTGCTCCAGGGTGGCGTGCACCTCGTCCTACTGGCCGCGTACCTCTTCCTGGCCGTCAGCCCCTGAGAGCGGCGGCCAGGAAGAGGACACGGGTCACAGACGCTCACCGACGCTCACCGACGCTCGCGGACCAGGACCACCTTCAGCCCGGGCGAGGCGAGGATGTCCCGCTCGCAGAAACGAGCGGTGACCCAGCGCTCCTGGGAGAACATCCGGGTCTGGTCCGCGTAGTACGGCGAGCCCGGGTCCGAGGACTGGCCGTACGTCAGCAGCGTGCGCGCCACCGGGCAGCGGCCGCCGTCCCAGCCGACCGCCTGGATGTGGCTGGACCCGTGCACGACCTCCGGGTAGCCGCCGGCCGCCGCGTTCCACGGCGCCTCGATCTTGTTCCAGACACCGAGCGCCTCGGTACCACCGCCCACCGGCAGCTTCTGCCCGCCGCGCACGACGAACTGGTGCTCGCCCAGCGGGGCGTCCAGCGCGATCCCGGCCGCCCTCAGCTCCGCCACCGTGTCGGCGAGCGCCCGCCCGATGCCGGGCGCCGCCTGGTTGAGCGTACGGGGCGTGCGTACGGGATCGGCCGCCGAGAACGGCACCAGCCACAGGTCCTTGGCGGGCGTGGAGGCGGTCAGCTTGCGCCAGAAGCGGTCGAAGAGCAGCGCGCCCCGGCTGGCGCTGTCGGTCGTACGGTCCCAGCCCGCCAGCACCCCGCAGGCCGCCGAGACGTCCACCGTGGAGCCGTCGCCCGCGCTCGCCGTACCGCCGGGCAGGGCGGCGCACGCCTTCGCCGCGTCCGCCGCCGCCAGGTCACCGGCCGGTACCCGGTTGGCGAACTGCTGCTGTTGCAGGTCGGCCACCGTCAGCCGGCCCTTCGCGGCCAGCGCCGACACGTCCTCGACCGCGCCGCGCGTACGCATCGAGCGCGGGGTGCCGACCGTGCCCCAGATCCGCTCGTAGCCGCTCAGCGGCCGCTCCGCATTGGCCAGCCAGGCACTGTCGTTGGAGTTCTCGGCGTACGGCGCGTCGCGCAGCGTCGGGGCCTCGGCCGGGCCGAAGACGCCTGGCTGTACCGCGTCCGCGTCCGAGCCGATCGCGCAGTCACCGCGCGAACCGTCCAGCACCGCCAGCCCCGAGGCCGGGTACGTGGCCCTGCCCAGCGGGGTGGAGCAGCGGGCCGCGAGCTCGTCCGTGATCCTGGGGAGCACCTGGGACTGGGTGAAGAGGGTGCCGCCCGCGGAGTCGGCGGCCACGGTGTTGACCCAGGGCAGGCCCTGGGTGCGCGCCAGGGCGTCCTGGATCCCCGCGACCGAGCGGGACCTGCCCATGGCCAGCGCGGTGTCGGAGCCGCGCAGGTTCGCCGCGTTGGGGTCGTTCAGCGCGTACGCGGTACCGGCCGTCCAGGGCAGCGGCAGGCTCGGGCCGAGGCTCGTGACCACCGGTCCGTAGCGGGTCCACCACTGCGTGCGGGTCACCGGATCGCCGCTCCTGACCGGGACGGTGACGGTCCGCCGGGTCATCCTCTCCGGCTTCCCGTCGACGAGGTAGGCGGTCGGGTCCGCCGGGTCGAGGGTGAGCTGGTGCAGGTTCACGGGGGTGCCGGTGGCCACCGTGTGGCTCCAGGCCACCTTCTCGTTGAAGCCGATGTTGACCACGGTGGTGCCGAGCAGGGAGCCGCCCGAGACGTTCAGCTTGCCCGGGATGGTCTGCTGCGACTGCCAGAAGCGGCGCCCGCCCTGCCACGGGTAGTGCGGGTTCCCCAGCAGCAGCCCGCTGCCGCTCGCCGTGGTGGAGCCGGCGAAGGCCACCGCGTTGGAACCCATGTCGTAGCGGCTGGTGTCGAAGAACTCCCTCGCGGCCGCGGCGGCCCCCGCCGGGTCGACCTCCCCCGGCGCCGCCGGACGGGCGGCCGCCGGCCCCGGCCCCGGCGGCTGCGCGGCCGTGATGCCGTCGATGCCGCGCCCCTGGCCGCCGAGCACCGAGACCGCGAAGCCGCGGGCGGCCACGTCGGCGGCGGTGACCGGGCGGAGCCAGCCGGCGCCCTTGCACGCCGGGTCGGTGACCTCGTTCTGGGCGAGCCAGGCGTTGTAACCGGCGGCCCAGCCGCGCATCAGCTCCTTCAGGTCCTTGCTGGGTCCGGCCGGGGCCGCGGTCGCCAGCAGCTTCTCCACCGTGCCGGACTCCCGGACGCCCTTGAAGTACAGGTCGCTGGAGAGGTTCCTGGCGGCGGAGGAGAGCGATCCGTCCGGCGCGGCGTCGGGCCCGAACCAGCGCGAGCGTTCACCGGCGACGGTGACGAAGCCGTCCGCGAGGACACAGACCTGGTCGGCGGCCTGCGCCCAGCCGGTGCCGAAGCCGAGGTGCGCGTAGTCGCGGGCGAGGATGTGCGGGATGCCGTTCTCGGTGTACCGGATGACGGCGGACAGACCGCCGCCGGCCGGTATCCGGTCACCGGGCGCCGCCGAGGCCTGCGGCATCGCGGCCGTCGCGGCGAGCAGGGCGGCGCCGATGAGGGCGGCGCGGCGGAGTATCGGACGGGTGCTGAGGTGCAACGTACCTCCCAAGTAGCCTGCGGATGGGCATGGTTGCCCGGGGACAGGCGGTGCGTCCGTGCCCCCACACTCATGCAGGCGGTCCGATGATCTGTCAACATCCCGTTTGGTATCCCGGTGATTGACCTCGGGCTACGGGGAGACGAGGATCGCGCCATGACGGCAGCGCGGGAAGTGCGGGCGGTAGGCGGGGTAGGCCCGGTAGGCGGGGTAGGCCCGGTAGGGGCGGTACGGGCCGTGCGGCACAACACGGTCGACGGGCTGGTGCACGACAGCGCCCGGCGGGTCCCCGGCCGCCTCGCCGTCCGCTACCGCGAACGGAGTTGGACCTACGCGGAACTCGACGCGGCCGTCAGCACCGGCGCCGCCGTGCTGCGGGAGCGGTACGGGCTGGCCGAGGGCGACCGCGTCGCCACCTTCGCCCACAACTCCGACGCCTACCTCCTCGCCTTCCTCGCCTGCGCCCGGGCCGGGCTCACGCACGTCCCGGTCAACCAGAACCTCACCGGCGAGGACCTCGCGTACATCCTGGACCACTCCGCGAGCGCCCTGGTCCTCGCCGATCCCGACCTGACCGGGCGGATCCCCGACGGGTGTCCCGTACGGGCGCTGCGCGACGCGCCCGGCTCCTTCCTGGCGGAGCTGGCCGAGCCGCTGTCCTTTGAACCTGACCGGGATGCGGGCGCGGTCGCGCAGCTGCTCTACACCTCGGGGACCACCGCCCTGCCCAAGGGCGCGATGATGACCCACCGGGCCCTGGCCCATGAGTACGAGAGCGCGATCGAGGCGCTGGACCTGGCCGAGGAGGACCGGCCGGTGCACTCGCTTCCGCTGTACCACTCGGCGCAGATGCACGTCTTCCTGCTGCCGTACCTTGCGGTGGGGGCGCGGAACACCATCGTCGACGCGCCGGTCGCGGAGCAGATCTTCGGCCTCGTCGAGGCGGGGGAGGCGGACAGTCTCTTCGCCCCGCCGACGGTGTGGATCGGGCTGGCCAACCACCCGGAGTTCGCGGTGCGCGACCTGGGCGCCCTGCGCAAGGCGTACTACGGGGCCTCGATCATGCCGGTTCCGGTCCTGGAACGGCTGCGCGCGCGGCTGCCGGGGCTCGGCTTCTACAACTGCTTCGGCCAGAGCGAGATCGGGCCGCTGGCCACGGTGCTCGGGCCGGACGAACACGAGGGGCGGATGGACTCCTGCGGGCGCCCGGTACGCCACGTCGAGGCGAAGGTCGTCGACGAGGACGGCAGGGACGTGCCGGACGGCGCCGCGGGCGAGGTGGTCTACCGCTCGCCACAGCTCTGCCTGGGGTACTGGAACGACCCGGAGGCCACGGAGAAGGCCTTCCGGGACGGCTGGTTCCGCTCCGGCGACCTCGTCGTGCGCGACGCGCAGGGGTACTTCACGGTCGTGGACCGGGTGAAGGACGTCATCAACTCGGGCGGAGTGCTGGTCGCCTCGCGGCAGGTGGAGGACGTGCTCTACACCCACCCGGGCGTGGCCGAGGCGGCGGTGGTCGGACTGCCGGACGAGCGGTGGATCGAGGCGGTCACCGCGGTGGTGGTACCGCGCGGCGAGGCGGGGGAGGTGACGGAGGCGGAGCTGATGGCCTACGCCCGGGAGGAGCTGGCCCACTTCAAGGCCCCAAGCGGGTGCTCTTCGTGGACGCCCTCCCGCGCAACGCCAGCGGCAAGATCCTCAAGCGTGAACTCCGCGACCGCTTCGCCGGACCCGCGGCGGCGGCGGACTGACCCGGGCGGGTTACGGGGCCGCGGTCCGGTACGGGGGCGGCATAGCCGGTCGGGGCACAGCCGGCGGGGGCGCTGCCGGCATGGGGTCGGCCGCGGTTCCGGGCCGGCGCGGCGGTGCGGCGGGCGCGGGTTCTGCTGCGGTTCCGGGCGGGCGCGGCGGGTCAGCCCGGTACGGGATGGTCGGGATGGCCGCTGTCGGGAGGCAGGATCCCGCTGCGCCGGTAGCGGCGCAGGGTCAGGTACTCGTGGAGGAGGCGGCCGACCAGCGCGCCGCCGTACACCACGAAGCCGACGCCGACCAGCCAGGACTGGACGACCAGCAGGGTGCCGAAGGGGCCGTAGGTCACGGCGTTGGAGGCGATGAGGGGGGAGAACACCAGCTGCGAGAAGACCCGCAGCCCCAGCAGCCCGAGGCTGGTCGCGAGCGTGCCCGGCAGCAGGGCCCGCCAGCGGACCCGGCCGCCGAGCAGCAGCCGCTGAGAGCCCCAGAAGAAGAGGCAGGTGCCGGCGAGGTCGCCCAGGGCGCCGAGGACGGTCCCGACGACGTCGTTCGACGGTGCGGGGATCCCCACGAGCAGGGCGAGGTAGCAGACCAGCAGGGCGAGCCAGACGACGTGCCGCCACATGGTGTGCCAGCGGGCGGTCGGCAGGTCCCACACCTTCTCGTAGCCCGTCTGCACGGCCGAGCCAAAGGTCAGGCCGAACACCGCGAGGGCGGCCAGTCCGAAGGCGGTGGTCCGCTCCAGCGCCAGGTCCGCCGCGCTGAACAGCATCTCCACCCGGGGCCGCGAGGACTCCGTCACCCCGAGGGCCTGGGCGAGCCAGCGGCCGAAGCCCGATCCGCTGCCGGGCGCGGCGGCGGCCACGACCACCAGGAGCGGCACCAGGGTGAGGAACCCGAGGGCCGCGAAGCCCATCGCCCGGTGCATCAGCTCCATCTCCCGGCCACGGCTCCAGGCCAGCCCGGCGGGGGACGCCTGGAGCCGGAAGTAGAGCCGCCGGTAGGTCGAGGTCACGCCTCATGCACTACCCGCGAGCGCACTCGGGCTCCCGTGAGCCGCCCCGAAATGGGCCCGAAGGGGTGGTTTCAGCTGCCTGGAATCGTGTCACCGCCCTCCACGGCGCCGCGGAGGTCCACCAGGCGCTTGATCTTCCCCACCGACCGCTCCAGCGTCTCCGGATCCACCACCTCGACCTGCACCGAGACCCCGATCCCCTCCTTGACGGCCCTGACCACGCCGGCCGCCGCGGCCTCCCGCCGGTCGGCGTCCGTGTCCCGGCGCGCCTCCACCCGTACCGTCAGGGCGTCCATCCGCCCCTCACGGGTCAGCCGCAGCTGGAAGTGGGGAGCCAGACCGGCCGTCCGCAGGAGGATCTCCTCGATCTGGGTCGGGTACATGTTCACCCCGCGCAGGATGATCATGTCGTCGCTGCGACCCGTGACCTTCTCCATCCGGCGGAACGCCGGCCGGGCCGTGCCGGGCAGCAACCGCGTCAGATCCCGGGTGCGGTAGCGGATGACCGGCATGGCCTCCTTGGTGAGGGAGGTGAACACCAGCTCGCCCGGCTCGCCCTCCGGCAGCACCGCGCCCGTCAGGGGATCGACCACCTCCGGGTAGAAGTGGTCCTCCCAGATGTGGAGGCCGTCCTTGCTCTCCACGCATTCCTGCGCCACTCCCGGTCCGATGACCTCGGACAGGCCGTATATGTCCACCGCGTCGATGCCGAGCCGTTCCTCGATCTCCCGGCGCATCTCCTCGGTCCACGGCTCCGCGCCGAAGATCCCGGTCCGCAGCGAGGTGGCACGCGGGTCGATGCCCTGGCGCTCCATCTCGTCCAGCAGGGTCAGCATGTAGGAGGGGGTCACCATGATGACCTCCGGCCGGAAGTCCTCGATGAGTCGCACCTGGCGGTCCGTCATCCCGCCCGAGGCGGGCACGACCGTACAGCCGAGGCGCTCGGCGCCGTAGTGCGCGCCGAGGCCTCCCGTGAACAGCCCGTAGCCGTAGGCGATGTGGACGATCTGGCCGGGCCGCCCGCCCGCCGCGCGTATCGACCGGGCGACGACATCCGCCCAGGTCGAAAGGTCACCGTCGGTGTACCCGACGACGGTGGGGCGCCCGGTGGTGCCGCTGGAGGCGTGGACGCGGCGCACTTCGGAGCGCGGAACGGCGAACATCCCGAAGGGGTACTGGTCGCGCAGATCCGCCTTGGTGGTGAAGGGGAACAGGGCGAGATCGGCGAGGGAACGGCAGTCGTCGGGACGTATGCCGGCCTTGTCGAAGGCCTGCCGGTAGAACGGCACCCGCTCGTAGGCGCGGTGCAGGGTCGCGCGCAGCCGCGTCAGCTGGAGGGAGGCCAGCTCGTCGGGGCTCAGCCGCTCGCCTTCGTCGTGGAGATCCGTGTACACCGCCATGCCGTCACCGTCACCTCATCGTGGGCCAACCGACCGATCATTCGGTAGACTGCCAGGCCGCGGCAGGTTAAATCAATGACTCGAACGAGTGATCGTCTGTTGTGATGGCGGGCATGCCTGCCTTCACCCCCTACGACGGAACCCGACTCGCCTACGGCGTCCAGGGAGAGGGCGAACCGCTCGTCTGCGTCCCCGGCGGCGCCATGCGGGTCTCCGCATACCTCGGTGACCTCGGCGGGCTGAGAGCGGGGCTCCGTCCCGGGCCCCGTGCCTCAAGCGCCGGCGGGCTGGGTTGTGGCCGGTGGTGCTGGGTTGTGCTCGGTCAGTCGGGTGTGTTCGCCTCCGTTGCCACTGTCTTTGCCCAGCGGTAGTCCGCCTTGCCGCTCGGGGAGCGCTGGATGGTGGGTGTGATGACCAGTTGGCGCGGGATCTTGTAGCCCGCCAGCCGGGTGCGGCAGTGGCTCTGGATCTCGTCCAGGGTCGGCGCCGGGGAACCGGACCGGACCTGGACCACCGCGGCCACGTGGCTGCCCCAGGTCGGGTCCGGGACCCCGGCGACCAGGGCGTCGTACACGTCGGGGTGGGACTTCAGTGCCTGCTCGACCTCTTCCGGATACACCTTCTCGCCGCCCGTGTTGATGCACTGCGAGCCGCGTCCGAGCACCGTGACGATGCCCTGTTCATCGACGGTCGCCATGTCGCCGAGCAGCACCCAGCGCTCCCCGCCCTTCTGGAAGAAGGTCTCGGCGGTCTTGGCCGGGTCGTTGTAGTAGCCGAGCGGGACGTGGCCGCGCTGGGCGAGCCGTCCCGGCTCGCCCACCGCCACGGGCTCGTGCGTCACCGGGTCGACCACCTGCGTACGGTCGTTGACCTGGAGGCGGAAGCCCTTGTCCGGGCCGGAGTCGTCCGTGGCCCGGCCGTTGGAACCGGACTCGGACGACCCGAAATTGTTCAGGAGCAGCACGTTCGGCACCAGCCGCTGGAACTCGGCGCGCACCGTCTCCGACATGATCGCCCCGGACGAGGAGACGCTGAACAGCGAGGACAGGTCCGTTCCCTTGAGCGGGCCGTTCAGGGCGTCGATGAGGGGCCTGATCATCGCGTCGCCGACCAGCGACACGCTCGAGACCTTCTCCTTCTCGATGGTGCGGAGCACCTCTTCGGGTGCGTACTTGCGGTGGATGACCACCCGCTGGCCGTAGTTGAAGGCGATGAACGAGGTCAGCGTCGACGTGCCGTGCATCAGCGGCGGGGCCGGGAAGAAGGTGAGCCCGGCGCCGCGTGCCATGACCCGCTCGGCCAGCTCTTCCGGACGCTTCACCGGCTCGCCCGACGGCTCGCCCCCGAAGAGCCCGGCGAAGAAGAGGTCCTCCGCCCGCCACATGACGCCCTTGGGCATGCCGGTCGTGCCACCGGTGTAGATGATGAACAGGTCGTCGGCGCTGCGGGGCGGGAAACCGCGCTCGGGCGAGCCGGCCGCCTCGGCGTCCGGGTACGCGACCGGCGGGATGGAGGGCTCCGGGGCGCCCTCGGGAACCTCACCGACCCGGATCAGGTGCCGGAGCCCCGTCGTCTGCGGCAGTGCGGCCGCGACCCGCTCGGTGAACTCGCCCTCGAAGACGAGGGCGGCGAGATCGGCGTCGTTGTAGAGGTAGACCAGCTCCTCCTCCACGTACCGGTAGTTGACGTTCACCGGGACCAGCCGGGCCTTCAGGCAGGCCAGCACGGTCTGGAGGTACTCGATCCCGTTGTAGAGGTGCAGGCCCAGGTGCTCGCCGGGCTTCAGCCCGCTGTCCAGCAGGTGGTGGGCGATCCGGTTCGCGGCCGCGTCCAGCTCCGCGTACGTGAGGCGGCGCTCCGCGCCGGTCCCCGGGTGGTCCACGTACACGAGGGCCTCGCGGTCCGGGACCACGTCCACGACCGACTCGAACAGGTCGGCAAGGTTGTACTCCACCGTTCCTCCTGACCCCGATGTTCCCGACGACTGGCCCCGTGGCTGGTCTGCTCCGGCGGTCATTAGAGCGCCGCAGACGGCAACTGGGAAGGGCGCCGCCCAAAGAATCTGACTGAGTGTCAGAAAACTATTGAACTGCACCCGCCCCTACTGCAACCTGTTCTAGGTCTTGAGACGGGAGGACGGCAATGGGTGGGACGGAACACCTGACCGTGGAACGGCACGGCGCAACGCTGGTGCTCACCATGAACAGGCCCGAGGCGAAGAACGCGCTCTCGCTGCCGCTACTGGTGGGGCTGTACGACGGCTGGCTGGAGGCGGACGCCGACGACGGGATCCGTTCGGTGGTGCTGACCGGCGCGGGCGGGGACTTCTGCGCCGGCATGGACCTCAAGGCGCTGGCCGGCAAGGGAATGGCGGGCGACCAGTACCGGGACCGTCTCAAGGACGACCCCGACCTGCACTGGAAGGCGATGCTCCGCCACCACCGGCCGCGCAAACCGGTGATCGCGGCGGTGGAGGGGTACTGCGTGGCCGGTGGGACCGAGATCCTGCAGGGCACCGACATCCGGGTCGCCGGCGCCGGCGCCACCTTCGGGCTGTTCGAGGTCAAGCGGGGGCTGTTCCCGATCGGCGGCTCGACGGTGCGGCTGCCGCGGCAGATCCCGCGTACGCACGCGCTGGAGATGCTGCTGACCGGGCGCCCGTACTCCGCCGAGGAGGCGGCGCGGATCGGGCTGGTCGGGCGGGTGGTGCCGGACGGCACGGCGCGGGAGGCGGCCCTGGAGATCGCGGAGCGGATCAACGCGTGCGGGCCGCTGGCGGTGGAGGCGGTCAAGGCGTCGGTCTACGAGACCGCCGAGCTGACGGAGAGGGAGGGGCTGGCGGCGGAACTGCTGCGGGGGTGGCCGGTTTTCGATACGGCCGATGCGAAGGAGGGGGCGCGGGCCTTTGCCGAGAAGCGGCCCGCGGTGTATCGGCGGGAGTAGGCGGGGCGTGCCGCGCCGCCGCTGCCAGGCCGCTGCCCCCGGACCCCCGCGCCTCAAACGCCGGCGGGGCTGGATTGTGCCCGCCGGGCCGGTTCGTCCCCGGCGGGATGAAGATCGGGGCTCCGCCCCGGACCCCGCGCCTCAAACGCCGGCGAGGCTGGATTGTGGCCGAGCTGGATTGTGGCCGAGCTGGATTGTGTCCGTCGGAATCAATACACATCGGAGAGCCGCCCATGACTGCCGCGTCCCCACCGGAGGTGCTCCGTGCGCCGCTCGTCGTCGAGTTTCCCTTCACCCGGTCCCTCGGGCCCGTCCAGAGCGCCTTCCTCACCGGTCTGCGCGAAGGCGTCGTCCTCGGTGTGAAGACCTCCGGCGGCCAGGTGATGGTCCCGCCCGTCGAGTACGACCCCGTCACCGCCGAGGAGATCCGCGAGCTCGTCGAGGTCGCCGCCACCGGCACCGTCACCACCTGGGCGTGGAACGGCCGGCCCCGCCCCAACCAGCCCCTCGGCACCCCCTTCGCCTGGGTGCTGGTCAAGCTCGACGGCGCCGACACCGCCCTCCTGCACGCCCTCGACGCACCCGGCCCCGACGCCGTGCGCACCGGCATGCGGGTGCGGATCCGCTGGGCCGCCGCCCGCACCGGCGCCATCACCGACATCGCCTGCTTCGAACCGTACGACGGTGAGGACGGCGGGGACAGCGGCGCAGCCGCCCCGCACGACGGGGTCTTCGCGGACGCCGTCACCGGCATCGTCGCCGAAGCCCGCCTGGACTACGTCTACAGCCCCGGCCGCGCCCAGACCGCGTACATCAACGCCCTCTCCGAGCAGCGGACCGTCGGCGAGCGCTGCCCCTCCTGCCACAAGGTGTACGTCCCGCCGCGCGGCGCCTGCCCGACCTGCGGGGTGGCCACCACCGACCAGGTCGAGGTCGGCCCGGCGGGCACGGTCACCACGTACTGCATCGTCAACATCAAGGCCAGGAACCTCGACATCGAGGTCCCGTACGTCTACGCCCACATCGCCCTCGACGGCGCCGGCCTCGCCCTCCACGGCCGGATCGGCGGCATCCCGTACGACCAGGTCCGCATGGGCCTGCGCGTCGAGCCCGTATGGACCGAAGGCGGCCGCTACCCCGACCACTACCGCCCCACCGGGGAACCGGACGCGGACTACGACGCGTACAAGGAGCTCATCTGATGGCCCGATACGCCCGTGAGGTCGCGGTGGTGGCCTTCGCGCAGAGCGACCACCTGCGCCGCACCGACGAGCTCAGCGAAGTCGAGATGGTCATGCCGGTCCTGCACCAGGTGCTGGCCGCCACCGGCCTGAAGGCCGGCGAGATCGGTTTCACCTGCTCCGGCTCCAGCGACTACCTGGCCGGCCGGGCCTTCTCCTTCACCATGACCCTCGACGGGGTCGGCGCCTGGCCGCCGATCTCCGAGTCGCACGTCGAAATGGACGGCGCCTGGGCCCTCTACGAGGCCTGGGTCAAGATCCAGACGGGCGAGGCGGACACCGCGCTCGTCTACGCGTACGGGAAGTCCTCCCCGGGGTCGGTACGCGACGTGCTCACCCGGCAGCTCGACCCGTACTACGTGGCCCCGCTCTGGCCCGACTCGGTGGCCCTGGCCGCCCTCCAGGCCCAGGCCCTGATCGACGCGGGGGAGACCGACGAGCCGGCCCTCGCGGCCATCGGAGCGCGCAGCCGGACCGCCGCCGAGGCCAACCCGCACGCCCAGCTCAGCGGCTCCGTCCCGCAGGGCGGCTACCAGGTCCAGCCGCTGCGTACCGGAGACTGCCCGCCCGTCGGCGACGGCGTGGCCGCGGTGATCCTGGCCGCCGGCGACCTCGCCCGCCGGCTGTGCGAACGCCCCGCCTGGATCACCGGCATCGACCACCGCATCGAGGCCCACAGCCTCGGCCTGCGCGACCTCACCGACTCCCCGTCCACCCGGATCGCCGCCGAACACGCGGGTGTCTTCGAGGCCCCGGTGGACACGGCGGAACTGCACGCGCCGTTCTCCTCCCAGGAGGTCGTGCTCCGCAAGGCACTCGGACTCGGTGACGGCGTGGCCGTCAACCCGTCCGGGGGAGCGCTCGCCGCCAACCCCGTCATGGCCGCCGGCCTGATCCGCATCGGCGAAGCGGCCGCCCGGATCCACCGCGGCGCCTCCCACCGGGCCGTCGCACACGCCACCTCCGGCCCCTGCCTCCAGCAGAACCTGGTCGCCGTCCTGGAAGGGGACCCCGTATGAGCACGTCGGGCAAGGAGCCGGTGGCCGTCGTCGGCATCGGCCAGACCAAGCACGTGGCCGCCCGCCACGACGTGTCCATCGCCGGACTGGTCCGCGAGGCGGCGGCGCGCGCCCTCGCGGACGCCGAGCTGACCTGGGCGGACATCGACGCGGTCGTCATCGGCAAGGCCCCCGACTTCTTCGAGGGGGTGATGATGCCGGAGCTGTACCTCGCGGACGCGCTCGGCGCGGTCGGCAAGCCGATGCTGCGCGTGCACACGGCGGGTTCGGTCGGCGGCTCCACCGCCCTCGTCGCCTCGAACCTGGTCGCGGCCCGCGTCCACCGCACCGTCCTCACCCTGGCCTTCGAGAAGCAGTCCGAATCCAACGCCATGTGGGGCCTGTCGCTCCCCGTCCCCTTCCAGCAGCCGCTGCTCGCCGGCGCGGGCGGATTCTTCGCCCCGCACGTGCGCGCGTACATGCGGCGCACCGGCGCGCCGGACACGGTGGGCTCGCTGGTGGCGTACAAGGACCGGCGCAACGCGCTGAAGAACCCGTACGCACACCTGCACGAGCACGACATCACCCTGGAGAAGGTCCAGGCCTCGCCGATGCTGTGGGACCCGATCCGGTACTCCGAGACCTGCCCCTCCTCGGACGGCGCCTGCGCGATGATCCTCACCGACCGGGCGGGCGCGGCCCGTTCGCCGAAACCGCCCGCCTGGGTGCACGGCGGGGCGATGCGCAGCGAGCCCACCCTCTTCGCGGGCAAGGACTTCGTCTCGCCGCAGGCCGGGAAGGACTGCGCGGCCGACGTCTACCGCCAGGCGGGAATCACCGACCCACGCCGCGAGATCGACGCGGTGGAGATGTACGTGCCGTTCTCCTGGTACGAGCCGATGTGGCTGGAGAACCTCGGATTCGCGGCGGAGGGCGAAGGCTGGAAGCTCACCGAGGCCGGGGTCACCGAACTCGACGGGGACCTCCCGGTCAACCCGTCGGGCGGCGTCCTGTCCACCAACCCGATCGGCGCCTCCGGCATGATCCGCTTCGCGGAGGCGGCCCTCCAGGTCCGCGGCCAGGCAGGGGAACACCAGGTCCCCGACGCCCGCCGGGCCATGGGGCACGCGTACGGCGGCGGCGCGCAGTTCTTCTCCATGTGGCTGGTGGGGTCCGAGGAACCGGCCTCCTGACGACGAACCCGCCTCCTGAACCGCAAGACCGGACGACGACGGAGGGGCCGGCCGGAGTGCCGCACAGGCCACGCGTGACTCACGGTGGCCTGTGCGACACGCGCTGCGGTGGTTAACCTTGCCCCCGGACGACGTACCGGGAGGAGCACGCACGTGGCCGAGAGCATGACTTCACAGCCCCTCGCTGGCTGGGGCAAGCCGGACCTCGATCTCACCGAGGCGGACTGGCAGTCGAGCAGCCGGGGAGCGGGTGACGTCCAGATCGCCTTCGTCGAGGGCTTCATCGCGATGCGCAACAGCGAGCGCCCCGAAAGCCCTTCGCTGATCTTCACGCCGGACGAGTGGCACAAGTTCGTGCTGAACGCGCGCGGCGGGGAGTTCGACCTGACGTAGCACGTAGCACGTAGCACGTAGCACGTAGCACCGCGCGGGGCCGCTGTACGCGGCGCACCACCGGGCGCGCAGCCGCCGCCCCGGCGGTGCGCCGGCTGCCCCTCCCCCGGCGGCGACGCACGGACTTCCGGAGCGCGCGCGTGCCGAGGCCTGCCTCTCCCCGGCCGCCGCGGAATCCGTTGCCGCGCGGGAACCGGCCGGGCAGCGTGGGCCTCATGATGATCCACCGCCGCCGGCGCGGTGCGCGCCGCACGAGGAGCCTTCGAGGACCGTCGCCCGCCCGCGTGGGTGCGGCACCTGCCGTGCGTGGACGGGCTGTCGGCCGCCGCGAGCGCGACCGTCCACCGGGCGGAGCCGAACGGCATCGGCCGGAGGCAGACCTGCCGCACCGCGCTCGCCGCTCCCCGGGCCGGGATTCCGGCGCCGTACCCTTCCGGCCCTCCCACCCACCCGCCGGCCGCGCAGCGGCACTGGGCACCGTCCGGTACGCGGGCTGGCACCGCCGGCTCTCACACGGGTGCCCGGGGAGGTCCGGTTGATCCGGCGGATGTCCGGCCGGATCACGGTCGGGCCCGGTCCGCCCGGCGCCGGCGGCCTCTCCCCGTACGGTCTCCCGGCCGACCCGCGGGTGCCGACCCGCCGACCGGGGCCCGACCGGGCGCCGGGCCGGGGTCCGTGCCGTGGATGCGGACGATCGAGCCGGCGGTTCACCGCCGGCACGCTCAGTCCGTGACGGGGGTCTGCGCTCGCCCGCGGGTGACGGCGGGGCAGTGGTACCGCTTCCGGAGTACGGGCCGGCCGGAATCCCGGACGGTGGTCTGCGCGCCGGACGAGGTCCCGCCGGAGCCCGGCGTCACCGCCCCGGTGCCCGTCGAGGCCTCGGGCACGGCCTGCGACGGGCCGGACCGGCGCGCGCGGCCGGGTGGGCCGGGATACGGGCCCCCGGGCCGGAAATCTCGTGCGGCCACGTACCATGGCGGCATGTCCTTCCTCCGCCGCCACCGCGCCGCCACACCCGCCGGCCCGGACTTCGACGTCCTGGCCATGGACCCGGGGGACTGGCCGGGCAATCTCGGGGCCGGGCTGCTGCCCGCGCCCGACGGGAGCTGCCAGGGCGTCTTCCTCCGCTACGACCTGTTCGGCGGACGCGGCCCCGCGATGATCATCGGGAACCTCCCCGAGGGATCCCCGGCCCGGGACCTCTCCGACGGCGAGGTCCCCTTCGAGGTGGCCCAGCTCCTCGACGCCCTGGAGAACGACGAGGACGTCGAGGTCACCGGCGTCGAGGACTGCCCCGTCATGCAGGGCGACAACCTCCTCATCGTCCGGAAGGTCAAGCTGTCGGAGTCCCGCATCTCCTGCGTCCAGTTCGACCGCAGCGACAACGTGCTGGTCACCATCGCCAGCTGGGACCGCCCGATCACCGATGACCTCTACGCCCTCCTGAAGCCGCTCCCCGCCGAGCTCTTCCAGCAGGGTTAAGCCCCTGGCGGGCCTGGCGGGCCCTGCTGGTCCCGGTACGGACGGTCACGCGTCCGCGATGTCGTTCGCCGCCACGTACCCGAACGTCATCGCGGGGCCGATCGTCGATCCGGCTCCCGCGTAGCTGTGGCCCATCACCGCGGCGCTGGCGTTGCCCGCCGCGTACAGGCCACGGATCACCGAGCCGTCCGCCCGCAGCGCCCGGGCGCGCGCGTCCGTCACGATCCCGCCCTTCGTCCCGAGATCCCCCGGCACGATCTTGAACGCGTAGAACGGCGGCGCCCAGACCGGCGCCAGGCACGAGTTCGGATGCACGTTCGGGTCCGTGTAGTAGTGGTCGTACGCCGTGTCGCCCCGGTGGAAGTCGGAGTCGGTCCCGCTCCACGCCTGCGCGTTGAACCGGTTGAGGGTCGCCCGCAGCGCGCCCGCCGGAACCCCGATCTGGCCGGCCAGCGCGTCCCACGTCCACGCCTTCTTCGCCGCGCCCGCCTCGTACCACGCGTCGGGGAAGGGCAGCGTCGGCAGGATGTCCTTGAACAGGTACTTGTTGCGGTAGTTCTGATCCACGATCAGCCAGGCCGGGATGTGAGAGCCGGTCGCGGTGCGGTCCTTCTCGTACATCACGTGCACCACATCGCTGTACGGCGCCGCCTCGTTGACGAACCGCGCGCCGTTCGCGTTCACGATCAGCCCGCCCGGCAGGGTCCGTTCGGCGAGGCAGAAGTACGGCTCCCCGGGCAGCGGGATCGACGGCCCCCACCACGCGTCGTCCATCAGGGCCAGCGAGGCCCCGGCCCGCTGCCCCGCGCGGATCCCGTCGCCGGTGTTCTCCTTCGCCCCCACCGACCACTGGGTGCCGATCGGCTGCTGCTGGTACTGCGCCCGCATCGCCGCGTCGTGCTCGAAGCCGCCCGAGCCGATGATCACCCCGCGGCGGGCCCGTACGGTGCCCCGTACGCCCTCCTTCTCCACCAGCACCCCCGTCACGGGACCGCCCGCACCACCCTCCTGGACGAGGTCCACCAAAGGGCTGTTCAGCCACACCGGCACTCCGGCCCGCAGCAGTCCGGCCCGCAGCCCGGCCGCCAGGGCCTGGCCCATCGTCAGCGGCTTCTCGCCGCGCAGCGCCGCCTCCGTGCCGCGCGCCAGGCACTCGGTGGACACGGCGAGCCCCTTGGCGCTCACCGCCGCGAGGTTCAGCCACTTGTAGTCCTGGCTGAAGACCACCATCCCGGCCGGAACCGGCATGTACGCCGGGTTCAGACGGGCCAGTTCGGCCCCCAGCACGTTGCCGTCGAGCTGGTCCGGCTCGATGGACCGGCCGTTCGGCAGACCTCCCGGCAGGTCGGGGTAGTAGTCGCTGTACCCCTCCATGAAGCGGAACCTGAGCGGACTGTTGGCCATCACGAAGTCCAGCATCCGGGGCCCGTTGGCGAGGAACGCGGCCTGCCGGTCCGCCGGGACCTCGGGTCCGACGACGGCCGCGAGGTACGTCGCCGCCTTCTGCGGACTGTCCGGCACTCCGGCGCGCAGGATCACCGCATTGTTGGGCAGCCAGATACCGGCTCCGGAACGTGCGGCCGATCCGCCGAAGGTGGGGGCCTTCTCGACCACCAGTACGCTCAGCCCCCGCCGGGCGGCGGTCAGCGCGGCGGTCATCCCGGCGGCCCCGGACCCGACCACCACGACGTCGTACTCGCCGAGCGGGGGTCCGTCCTGGGCGCCGTCGGCCCGCGCCGCGGCGCGCGGCAGCACGGTGGCGGCGAGCACCCCGGCGCCGGTCCCGGCCAGGACGCTGCGGCGGGACGGGAGGGAGGACTTCATGGGCGGTCTCCAGCGGTGTGAGGGGGGAACGCCGGTGCGGCCGAGGCATTCTGATGACATGTCAGGTAGGGAAGGTGTTCGGGGGATCATGTGATGTCAAGGCATAGGGGCTCCGGCACCCGGTCGGAAGGCAGCCCTCCTTAGGATCGGGGCATGGCGAATACAGAGCGCATGCGGTGGGACGGCGTCACCAGCCGCGACGTGTACCCCGAGGACGTCCTGGCCCGGCGGGACCTGCTGGCGGACGCGGCCCGCGACGGCGACTGGCCGCAGGTGTTCGAGCAGCTGGCGCAGAACCCCGACTGGGTCAACGCGACCAGGTTGGGCGGCCCCAGCGGGTTCACCCCGCTGCACCAGGCGGCCTGGCACGGGGCAGAGGCCGCTGCCGCCGTACTCGTCGGCTGCGGGGCCTGGCGTACCCTGCCGACCGCGGCGGGGGAGCGAGCCTTGGACATCGCCCTGGCCCGCGGTCACAAGGAGCTGTCGGGCCTGCTCCAGCCCGTGGTGCGCCACCCCGTGCCGTCCCCGACGCTGGACGCGCTGGAAGGCCGGCTGCACGCGCTGATCCGCGCGGACAGTCACGGCCTCGCCGACCAGCACGGCCTGAGGCTGCCGACGCTGGCCGTCCTGACCGAACTCGCCGAGCCGGGGATGTACTTCCCCGTTCCCGGCATGTACGGCGGCTTCCGCTACTGGCTGGACGGCGACAGCCTCGTCACCGAGAGCTCCAGCCGCGTCGTCGGCGGCTCGGGCCGACGCCACCGCATCACCGTCCGGTCGACCGAACTGGTCGCTGAGGGGTTCGACTGACCCGACCGGTCCGCGCCCGCCCCTACCCGCACGAGCGAAGTCCCGTGGCGGTGGGGGCCACGGGACTTCGCGTTCGGGGGGCCGGGTCAGCGCGTGCCGACCGCCGCGCGGACCGCTCTGCGCGCCATCCCGGCGTCGTCGTGCAGGCGGCGGAGCAGCAGCCGCTGCTCCTCCCCGGAGGAGAGGGCGCCCGCCGGCAGCGGCTGGGTCGGGGCGGTCGCCAGCATCGAGCGCTGCACCGCCGTCTCGGACATCCGGATCTCCCTGGTCAGCACCAGCATCAGATTGACCAGGAAGGCGTCCCGCGCGGCCGGACCGGCCGACTGGGCGAGCCGGCTGATCTGGGCGCGGGCGGCCGGGGCGTCGCCCAGCACCGTCCACAGCGTGGCCAGGTCGTAGCCCGGCAGGTACCAGCCCGCGTGCTCCCAGTCGAGCAGCACCGGCCCGGCCGGGGACAGCAGCAGGTTCGACAGCAGCGCGTCACCGTGGTTGAACTGCAGCGCCGTGCCCGACAGTTTGACGCCGTGCAACAGCTTCTGCAGGTCACCGAGGTCCCGGTCGGTCAGCAGCCCCAACTCGTAGTCGCGGGCGATCCGCCGCGCGTAGTTCATCGGGGTCCCGAACAGCTCGGCCGGCGGCTGCCACTGGTTGACTCGGCACACCGCGCCCAGGGCCGCCCGCAGATCGACCCGCGGCGGGGGCTCCACCGGGTGCCGCTGGAGCGCCGCGACCCGGCCCGCCATCCGCTCGACCACCAGGGTGCAGTTCTCCGGGTCGGCGGCGATCAGCCGCGGGACCCGCACCGGCGGGCGGTGCCGGACGAAGGCCCGGTATGCCGCTATTTCGTGCCGGTAGCGCTCGCGCCACTCCGGCGAATGATCCAGTAAAACCTTCGCGACGGCGGTCATCCGCCCGGTGGTGCCCACCAGCAGCACCGAGCGGCCGCTGCGCCGCAGTACCTGCACCGGCGCGAACTCCGGACAGATCCGCTGTACCGAGGCGAGCGCGGTGCGCAACTGCGCCCCCTGCGGCCCCGAGAGGTCGATTCTTCCGCTGACGGGCTGTGATCCGGTACTCGGCATCCGCCGCGCCCGGACGGCGCTCTGCGCCGGCGCCGACGGGCGGCCGGGTTCGAGGTAGGGGCCGCCGCCCGCCGGGAGCGTGCGGTGCGACCGGACCGGTGCGGACACGGAGGAGGTTGCTGCGTACATGGTGATACGGATCCCTTCGTGCGCCGACGAGTTGCGTACGCCGCCCCGCCGGATCCCGTACTTCACCCTGGGGAGTTCCGCCGGTGACCGGGTCGGGGAGGCGCATTCCTACCTGACACCCGGCGCAAGGTGGCGAACCATCGGGCGTGCCCTGGCGAAGCCTGGCGAATAGTCGCTGGGCATCTGACGGGGGGCTACTGTCAAATCAGCCGAGAACCTGGGGGCTTGACGTGAGCAAAGGTCCAAACACCCGCTTGAACGACCTGTTCGGCCTGGCCGGCTGGTCCAAGGGCGAACTGGCGAGGATGGTCAATCGGCAGGCGGCGGCCATGGGCCACCCCCAGCTGGCCACCGACACCTCGCGGGTGCGGCGCTGGATCGACATGGGGGAGACCCCCCGCGAACCGGTGCCCACGGTACTGGCAGCACTGTTCACCGAGCGGCTCGGTCGTGTCGTGACCATCGAGGACCTCGGGTTCGTACGGCAGCGGCGCACCTCCAGACGGCAGCCGGAAGGGGCTCGTGAGAACCCCGACGGAATGCCCTGGGCGCCCGAACGCACAGCCGCGGTCCTCACCGAATTCACGGGAATGGACCTCATGCTCAACCGTCGCGGTCTGATGGGCGCGGGCGCCGTGCTCACCGCCGGCTCCGCCCTCAGCAACGCCATGTACGACTGGCTGCACACCGACCCCGCCCTCTCGAAGGAGGCCCGGAACTTCGGGGACTCCTTCCAGGCCGACCCAGCGGGATACGACCGCTACGAGGCCGCCCCGATCGGCTCCCAGGAGATCGAGGCACTGGAACGTTCCGTCGAGGTGTTCCGTGCCTGGGACGCCTCCAGAGGCGGCGGACTCCAGCGCAAGGCCGTCGTCGGCCAACTCAACGAGGTCGGCGGGATGCTGGCCTACCACCACCCCGACCACCTCCAGCGCAGGCTCTGGGGGGTGGCGGCCAACCTCGCGGTGCTCGCGGGCTGGATGTCCCACGACGTGGGCCTCGAACCCACCGCGCAGAAGTACTTCGTCATCGCCGCGCACGCCGCCCGCGAGGGGGGTGACCGGCCGCGCGCGGGCGAGGCGCTGTCCCGCGCCGCCCGCCAGATGGTCCACCTCGGCAAGCCGAACGAGGCCCTGGACCTGATGAAGCTCGCCCAGTCCGGTTCCGGCGAGCGGACGCTGCCGCGCACGCGCGCCATGCTGCACACCATCGAGGCCTGGGCGCAGGCCGCCATGGGCAAGGGCCAGGCCATGCGCCGCACCCTGGGCGAGGCGGAGGAACTGTTCGTCTCCGACAAGGGCGACGTACCGCCGCCGAGTTGGATGCAGCACTTCGACGAGGCCGACCTGCACGGCATGCAGGCCCTCGCGTACCGGACCCTCGCCGACCACGACGCCGCCGCGGCGCCGGTCGCCGCGCGCCACGCCAAGGAGGCCCTGCGGCTGCGCGGCGAGGGCTACCAGCGTTCGCAGATCTTCGACTACATCTCCCTGGCCTCGGCCTGCTTCATCGCCGACGAGCCGGAACAGGCCGACCGCTACGCGCGCCTCGCCCTGGTCTCGATGAACGAGACCTCGTCGCACCGGACCTGGGACCGGCTGCGCGAGATGTACCGGCTCACCGCCCAGTACTCCGGGTACGCGCGCATCGAGGACCTGCGCCAGGAGATCAAGCTGGCCCTGCCCGACATCCCGGCGCAGCGCGGCACGGGGGTGTAGTCCTCCGCCGGCCCCTGCGCGTGCCGCGGGCCCCGCACGCCCCGCACGTGCTGTACGCCGTGCACGCGTCGTACGTCTCTTCCCCCGTACGCCCGGTACGCCTCGTACCTCTTGCACGCCTCGTACGTCTTGCACGGAGACGAGAAAGGCCGCGCCTTCCGGCGCGGCCCTGAAGCCCGTACGGTCGGCGCCCGCTACCCGCCGACCCGGGCCACGAGCACGCAGGCGTCGTCCTCCCGCTCGCTCTCGCCGAACTCCTCGATCACGATCCGCACGCAGTCCTGCGCCGACCGCGCCGCCGCGAACCGCGGCGCGAGCGCCAGCAGTCGCTCGATGCCGTCCGCCCGGCTGAACTCGATGCTGCGCGGCGTCAGCCCGTCCGTGTGCAGCACCAGCAGGTCCCCCACCTCGAGCCGTTCCTCGGCCTGTCCGTACGAGGCTCCGGAGGTCGCGCCCAGCAGGACGCCCTCCGGCGGCAGCAGGGAGCGGCCCGACCCGCGGCGGAACAGCAGGGGGGCCGGGTGGCCCGCCTGAGCCCAGGACAGCACCCGGCGCGCGGGATCGTACCGGCAGCACACGGCCGAGCCGAGTGCGGGCTGTACGGAAGTCTCCAGAAGCTGGTTGAGCCAGCCCATCAGCGGGCCGGGTTCGATCCCCGCCATCGCCATTCCGCGCAGGGCGCCCAGCATCATGGCCATCCCGGAGGTGGCGGTCACCCCGTGTCCGGTCAGGTCGCCGACGGTCAGCATCGAGCGGCCGTCGGGGAGTTCGAGGGCGTCGTACCAGTCACCGCCGATCAGCGCGCTGGTCGCGGACGGCAGGTAGTGCGCGGCCACGTCCAGCGCGCCCGCGGGGCTGTGCGGGAACCGCAGGGAGCCGCGCCACGGGGGGAGCACGGCTTCCTGCAGCTCGACCGCCAGCCGGTGCTCGGTCTGCGCGATCTCCCGCTGGCGCTGCAGGGAGTCACGGGACTCGCGCACCGCACGCTGGCTGCGGCGCAGCTCACTCACGTCCCGCAGCACGGCCCACATGGAGGCCGTACAGCCGTCGGAGTCGAGCACCGGCTCGCCCCTCATGTGCAGGGTCCGGACCCTGCCGTCGGCCCGGACGATGCGGAACTCGCCGTCGATCGCTTTGCCGTCCACCAGGCAGGCGGTGACCCACGCGGTGAGCAGCGGCTGGTCCTCGGAGAACAGGGTGGAGCCCAGTTCGTCGAGGGGCAGCGCGCCCGCCTCGGGGGAGCGGCCGAAGATCTGGAAGAGCTCGTCGGACCAACTGACCTCGTCGGTCAGCAGGTTCCACTCGGCGCTGCCTACGCGGGTGTGGGCCTCGGGCCCGGCTTCCGGGGCCGCCTGGGGGAACTCGATGGTCTCGGGCACCGGCGGCAGGCCCTCTTTGAGCTGGCCGAGGTGTTCGCCGAGGTCGTCGAGGTGGTGGACGGCGAGATCGCACAGCGCGCGCTGCCAGCGGCCCTGGGCGTCGTCGTCGTCCACGACGGTGTCGCGGCGGACCGCGTCCACTTCTCCCCGCAGCCGGCGGGTCTGAGAGATCAGCGCGTCCACCGACCCCGGCTCGGGCGGCTGCGCGGGACGGTCCGCGAACAGGTGGGACGGCATGAGAACTCCGATACAGGCGCGGCACGGCCAAGTCTGAAGGAAGGACCGGTAACGACTGTTGCACAGCCAGCGACAGCCTGTAAGGCGTTTGGCAACATCCGCTATGTTCTTGCTTCTGGCACATGCCGCAGGCCTCCCTGCCCCCTTTCGCTGTGCGAATGTTTCCGGTCAGGCCCGGCCCCGCGCCGGGCCGTCACACGCTGAGCGGTACCGGGTGGATCTCGTTGGCCGGGTGTCCCGTCCGCTCGTGGATCCGCTGGACGGCCTCCGCCGAGGGAGCCTCGGACAGGCAGTAGACCGTCCCCGCGTCAGGGTCGGCCCAGGCCCGCTCGAAGTGCACGCCCTCTTCCTTCTCGATGGCCAGGTCCGCCTTGTGGGCGGCCGACAGCTGTTCCTGCGTGATGCCCCGCATGTCGTGGTGCACGTCCATGTACTTCGTCATGGCCCAGTGCCTCCTCACCGTCTCGACGGTCTCGGTTGCTGTCCTCATTCCATCGTCCGCCCATGGCCGGAAACCGGCCTTTCGAGCGGAGGTGATCGATCGTACGGCCGAGATGTGCGAGGCCTCCCGCCCGCCGTACTCGATCAGGGAGCGGATCAACCGGCCCGCCCCACACCCCCCGAACGAAGGAGCGCACGCCCTCGGCGTACGGCTTCCCCTCGCCCGCCCCGCTCGCTACGCTACGTGCCGGTAATGAACCGGGGGAGGTCCGTGCGGGCGGGCCCGCGCAGCGTGGGGACAACGAGATGACCGGGCAGAACCACGCCACCGGGCAGAACCACGCCACCGGGCAGAGCCGCCGTTCGTTCCTCACCTACCTCGTGGCCGCTCCGACCCTCGCCCTCGTCACCCGCGCCGGCGCCGACGCGCTCGCCCCGCAGTCCGCCCATGCCGTGGTGCCCTCCCTGCCGGCCATCGCCGACGTGATCGACCTCGGCGACCTGTTCATCCTGGCCGGCGCGCCCACCTCCGCCCTGCTGGCGCTCGCCGTGGAGGCGGACGGGACCATCCGCTTCCGGCTGCCGCGCGAGGAGGTCGGACAGGGCCTCACCACCGCCGTGGCGATGCTCGTCGCGGAGGAACTCGACGCGCCACTGGCCGACGTACGCGTGGAACTGGACGACGCGCGGCCCGAACTGCTCTTCAACCAGCTCACCGGATCCTCCAACTCCATCCGCTCCCTCTACGGGCCGGTCCGCCAGTGCGCCGCCACCGCCCGGGCCCGCCTCGTCGCGGCCGCCGCCCACCGCTGGAGCCTCGCCCCGGGATCGCTGACCACCGCGAACGGAGCCGTGCGCGCCCCGGACGGCCGCACCGCCGACTACGGCGGCCTCGCCGCGGCCGCCGCCGACCCCGGCCTGATCGTCCTCGGGGCCAGCCCGAAGAAGAGGGCGCAGCACTCCCTGGTCGGGAAGCCGGCCGGCCGTGTCGACGCCCGCGCCATGGTCACCGGCGCCCAGCAGTACACCCTCGACCTCGACGTACCGGGCGCGAAACCCTGCGTGGTGCGCCGCCCGCCCACCCTCGGCGGCACCGTCCGGGGCGTCACCAACCTCGCCGCCGTCCGGGCCATGCCCGGGGTCCTGGACGTGGTGACCGTCCCGACCGGGGTCGCCGTCGTCGCCGAGACCTTCGGTCAGGCCATCGACGCCAAGTCCGCCCTCCAGGTCACCTGGGGGCCCGGCCCCGCCGATCAGCTGTCCGACGAGCAGGTCCGCGCCAAGCTGCGCGCCGCCACCCCGCCGCTGCTGGTGCCGCCCCTGCTGACCCCGTACGTGGACGCCGAGTTCGACTTCGCCTTCGTCAGCCACGCCCCGATGGAGACCAACTCCGCCATCGCCGACGTGCGGGACGACCGGGCCGAGATCTGGTCCGGGCTCAAGTCCCCGATCGTGGCCCGACAGACCATCGCGGCCGAACTCGGCCTGCCGCTGGACAAGGTGCGGGTGCACGTGGTGCAGGCCGGCGGCTCCTTCGGCCGGCGGCTCTTCTTCGACGCCGCCCTGGAGGCCGCCCGGATCTCCAAGGCCTGCCGCCGCCCGGTCAAGCTGATGTGGACCCGCGTGGACGACACCCGGCACGGCCGGATGCGTCCCGCGACCCACCACAGGATCCGGGCCACCCACCTGCTGGGCGAGGTGCTCAGTTTCGAACACCGCGTCGCCGCCGCCGAGACCGACTTCCGGCACGGGCTCGGCGAGATCATCACCGCCACCGCGGCGCACCTGCCGCTCGGCATCGGCAACGCCACCCTCGCCCAGACCCTGTTCCTGACCACGGTGAAGTCCCCGTACCACTTCGGGCTCACCACCCAGGCGCTGACCGAGGTGCCGACCGGCATCCCCACCGGCTCCTGGCGCTCGGTGTATTCCGCCAACACGCGCGGAGCCGAGGAGATCGTGGTCGACGAACTGGCCGCGCGGACGGGCCGCGACCCGTACCGGTTCCGGCGCGCCTTCCTGAAGACCGACGCCCAGCGCGCCGTACTCGACAAGGTGGCGACGGAAGGGGACTGGGGGCGGCCGATGGAGGCGGGCCGCGCACAGGGCATCGCCTTCCACGAGGAATACAAGTCCCGTACCGCGTGCCTCGTCGAGATCGACACCCGCGACCCGGAGCACGTCCGCGTCACCAAGGCGGTCATCGCCGTGGACGTGGGCCTGCCGGTCAACCCGCGCGGACTGGAGGCCCAGATGATCGGCGGCCTCACCGACGCCATCTCCACCACCCTGCGCGCCGGCCTGCACCTGGACAAGGGGCTCCCGCTGGAAGGCAGTTACAGCCAGTTCCACTGGGCCAGGCAGCGCGACACCCCGCGGGACGTACGGGTCTTCGTGCTGCCGGCCACCGGCGAGGACCCGGGCGGCGCCGGCGAGCTCGGCGTTCCCGCCGCGGTCGGCGCGATCGCCAACGCCTGGGCCCGGGCGACCGGTTCCAAGCCGCGCAGCTTCCCCCTCGACTTCGACGTCGACTTCACCCCCTACCCGCGATAGCCCGCAGCCAGGAGTACGCCGTGCCCTCGCACACCTTCACCGTCAACGGGCGGAGCGTCACCGTGGACGCGCCCGACGACCTGCCCCTGCTCTGGGTCCTGCGCGACATGCTGGGCGTCACCGGGCCCAAGTACGGCTGCGGCGTGGACGTCTGCAAGGCCTGTACGAGTCATCTCGACGGTGCAGGCATCCGACCCTGCGTGGTGCCGGTCTCCGCCTGCGCGGGGAAAACGGTGACCACCATCGAGGGACTGGCGAACGGGGAGGACCTGCACCCGGTGCAGGAGGCCTGGCTCGAACAGGACGTCGCCCAGTGCGGCTTCTGCCAGCCCGGCCAGATCATGGCGGCCGTCGCCCTGCTCCAGCGCACCAGCGAGCCCACGGACGAGGACATCGACGCCATCGCCAACATCTGCCGCTGCGGGACCTACTTCCGCATCCGCGAGGCCATCCGCAGCGCCGCCGCCAAGATGTGAGCGGCGGTGAGCGGCTGTGGGTCCCGGTGATTCCCCCGTGGATACCGGGACCCTGCCGCTCGTGGCCCAATCTATGCGCGGGCGGGGCCACTCGCAGGGTTCGCTGCGCCCAGTGACCGGGCGAGACGGGTATCACAGTGCACAGTGTGCGGCGGATGGTTGAATGCGGCCGTGTCCCGGTCCGACGACGTCCTCAAGCTCCACCGGCTCGCCCACACCGGCGGATCGGCCGCGCTGCTGGGGTGGCTCGCCACCCGCCTCGGCGGATGGGCCGGGGTCGTGTGCGCCGAAGACGGGAAGGGTCCGGAGAGCGCCGTGCGCGGCGCCGCCGAGATGAGCGCCCGCGGCGTACGGTCCGCCGTCCTGCACGACGCCGGTTTCGCCACGCTGCTCTTCGCGCTGGACGGCGGGCGCGCGCTGGCCGCCGTACTGGAGCAGCCGCACCACCCCGGCGCGCCCACGCTGCTGGCGGACGCCGCCGTACCGCTGGCCCTCGTCCTGCGCGCCGAGGAGGCCGCGCGGCGGGAGGAGCGGGCCGGGCTCGCCGAGTCGCGGGCCCGTGAAGCGGTGCTGCACCTGCTGATGGGCGGCCGGATCTCCACCGCCCACCAGATCGCAGGGGCGCTGGGCCCCTCGCTGCCCGAGCCGATGCGGATGTACGTCGTCGAATGCCCGGCCGGCCGGCGCGCCGAAGTGACCCGGCTGTGCGAGGAGCTGACGGGCGGCCGGGCCTGGATCGTGCGCTGTCCGGTCTACGTACGCCACCTCATCGTGCTCGTCCCGGCCGGCCTGCCGGCGGCTTCGGCCGACCACGACCCGCTGTCCGGGGCTCTGGTGGGGGTGGCCCCGGACTGCGCGGTCGGGGTCAGCGGGGAGACGGGCCTGCGCGAGGCCCCGGCCGCCTACGTCCAGGCCTTCCACGCCCTGGCCGTCGCCCGCGGCCGGGGCGAACGGCACGCCCGGTTCGGGCCCGGCCCCGAGCTGGCGCTCGCCGCCCACGGGGCCGGCGCCGGCTGGGCCGAGGCCCTGCTCGCGCCCCTGCACGCGTACGAGCCCCGGCGTCCCCAGGACCCCGGCGGGCAGGAACTGCGCGCCACCGCCCACGCCTGGCTGAACTTCACCTCGCACGCCACGCGGCTGCTCAAGATCCACCGCAACACCCTGGCCGCCAGGCTGCGACTGGTCGAGTCGCTGCTCGGCCTTGACCTCGCGCGCCTGGGGGACCAGGCGGCGCTCTCGCTGGCCCTGCGGCTGAGCCAGGGCGCGCGCCACGGGAGGGGCGCGGCCAGGGCGCCCGCCCCGGACCTCGACACGGTGCTGCGCGATCCGCGCCTGACCGCCTGGGCCCGTACCCATCTGAGCGCGCTGACCGGACCGGACGCCCCGCCGGGCGCCCGCGCCACGGTCGGCGTCTGGCTGGCGCACGATGCCCAACTCGCCCCGACGGCCGCCGCGCTGGGCGTCTCCGTCCCGGGCGCGCGCAAGCGGCTGAGCCGCATCGAGGCGCTGCTGGAGCGCTCGCTCCTGCAGTCCCCGAGCGCCCGGTACGACCTGTGGCTGGCGCACCGGGCGCAGGAACTCGCCCGGTGACACAAGCCGCAGAAGGGGTGATCAGCGAACAAAATCCACGATCATTCCCCCATGAGGCGCATCCATGCGAAACGAGTGCTGGTCGGTGAACCCCTCGACACCGCGCGCCTGGGCGAGACCCTGCTGCCCAAACGGCTCGCCCTGCCGGTCTTCTGCAGCGACCCGCTCTCCTCGGTGGCCTACGCCACCGAGGAGATCCTGCTGATCCTGGCCCTCGGCGGCGTCGCACTGCTCCACCTCGCCTGGTACGCGGCCGCCGCCATCGTCTTCCTGCTCGTGGTGGTCGTCGCCTCCTACCGGCAGACCTGCCACGCCTATCCCGGCGGGGGCGGCGCGTACGTCGTCAGCTCGGAGAACCTGGGGCCGACCGCCGCGCTCACCGCCGCCAGCGCCCTCCTCGTCGACTACGTGATGACCGTCGCCGTCTCCGTCGTCTCCGGCGTCTTCGCCATCACCTCCGCCGTACCCGCGCTGAACGACCACGAAGTGGCCCTGTCGGTCGCCTTCGTGGTGCTGCTGACCCTGATGAACCTGCGCGGCGTACGGGAGTCGGGCCGGGTCTTCGCCATCCCCACCTACGGCTTCGTCCTCGTCGTCTACGTCATGTTCGCCGTCGCCGCCGTACGGCTCGGGACGGGCGACACCATCCGCGCCGAGTCCGCCCACCTGCCGATCACCGCGGAAGGCACCTACACCGGCCTCGCCCTGGTGTTCCTGGCGATGCGGGCCTTCGCCTCCGGCTGTACCGCCCTGACCGGCGTCGAGGCGATCAGCAACGGCGTACCCGCCTTCCGCAAGCCGAAGGCCAGGAACGCGGCGACCACGCTCGCCGCGATGGGCGTGCTCTCGGTGACGATGTTCGTGGGCATCACGGCCCTCGCCCTGTCGTACCGGGTGCACGTCGCGGCCGACCCCACCGAACTGGGCCTGCCGCCCGGTACGCCGACCTCCACCGCCCTGGCCCAGATCGGCCGCGCCACCTTCGGCGACTGGCACTTCCTCTTCTACCTGCTCCAGGCCGTCACCGCCGGCGTGCTGATCCTCGCCGCGAACACCGCCTTCAACGGTTTCCCGATGCTCGCCTCGATCCTGGCCAAGGACCGGTACGCCCCCCGCCAGCTCTCCAACCGCGGCGACCGGCTCGTCTACTCCAACGGCGTCGTACTCCTCGCGCTCGCCGCCATCGCGCTCATCGTGGCCTTCGACGCCGAACTGACCCGGCTCATCCAGCTCTACATCATCGGCGTCTTCGTCTCCTTCACCCTCTCCCAGGCGGGCATGGTCCGGCACTGGAGGAAGGAGCTCGCCTCACCCGCCACTGCGCGCGAGGAGCGGGTCCACATCCACCGCAGGCGCGCCATCAACGCGGTCGGCGCCACCTTGACCGCCCTGGTCCTGGTCATCGTCCTGATCACCAAGTTCACGCACGGAGCCTGGCTGGTCGTCATCGCCATGCCGCTGCTCTTCTTCGGAATGAAGGGCGTCCGCCGCCACTACGACCAGGTCGCCGAGCAGGTCGCCGTCGCCCCCGACGCCAGAGCGCGCATGCCGGCCCGCCACCACGTACTGGTCCTGGTCTCCGCCCTGCACGCCCCCACACTCAAAGCCATCGGCTACGCGCAGGGCCTGCGCCCCGACACCCTGACGGCGGTCACCGTCGCGGCGGACGCGCAGGACGCGACCCGGCTGAGCGAGGCGTGGGCCGAGCACGACACCGGCCTTCCGCTGAAGATCCTCCACTCGCCCTACCGCGAGGTGGTGGGCCCGATCCTGGCGCACGTGGAGGAACTGGCCGCCGACTCCGCGACGGAAGTGCTGTCGGTGGTGATCCCGGAGTACGTGGTGGGCCACTGGTGGGAGCAGCCCCTGCACAACCAGAACGCCCTGCGGCTGAAGGCGCGACTGCTGTTCACGCCGGGCGTCGCGGTGATCGACGTGCCGTACCTGCTGGAGTCGGCGAAACCCGCGCAGGCCGCGCGGCGGGAGGGGTAGGCGGTTCGCCGGCGCCCCGCTGGAGCACCGCCGCGTGCGCCAGCGCCAGTTCCACCACGTCCCGCGGGTCGGAGAGGGAGCGGCCCGTGAGCTGCTCCAGGCGGCGCAGTCGGTTCGAGACGGTGTTGCGGTGGCAGTACAACCGCTGCGCGGCGTACGTCGTCGAGCCCTGGCAGCTCAGCCAGGTGCCCAGGGTGCTCAGCAGCGTCCGGCGGTCCTCCGCGGGCAGCGCGAGCACCGGGCCCAGCACCACCTGGCGCAGCCGCCCCGCGAGTTCGGCCTGGGCGGCGACGAGAGCCGCCGGCAGCCGCTCGTCCAGCAGCGCGGTGCGCGGACCGCCGGACTCGGGGGCGGTGCGCAGGGCGAGGGCGGCAAGCCGGTGCGCCCCGGCCAGCTCCGCCGGCGCCCCGACGACCGGGCTGACCCCGGCGCGCACCCCGAGCGGCGCGAGCAGCTCCCGTACGGACTCCAGCGGGTGGTGGCCGAGTTCCACCAGGCCGGTCTCCCCGTCGGCGCGGATCCGCCACTGCACACGAGGGGCGCCGTCGCCGCCGGTTCTCCCGTCGCCGCCTGCTCTCCCGGCGGGTCCGGCGGCCCCGCCCGAGCCGCCGGAAGCCACCGCGACGACCGCGAAGCGCCCCCGCTCCGGCAGGCCCAGCTGCGCCGCGGCCTCCGAGGCCGTCGCACCGTCCGTGGCGGCCGCTCCGTCCAGGAGGACGTCCAGCAGGGCCGCCCGGCGTTCCCGGTCGCGGTCGGTGTGCGCGGCCTCCGCACGGCGGTACGACTCGGTCACCGCGTCCGTCAGCTGGTCCAGTACGTCCCACAGCGCGGTCGCACCCGGCAGCAGCCGGGGCAGCGCCTCCCGGTCGTGCACGGCCACTGCCTCGGTCAGGGTCTGCCACAGCAGCCGGCCGCCGCGGCGGTAGGTGCGCAGCAGGGAGGTGAGCGGCAGCCCCTGTTCGGCCCGGAGCGTGCCGGTGGCCCGGGCGTCGGCCAGCTCCACCGGAAGGCCACGGGAGCTGCGGACCAGGCCTTCGACTGCCTGGCGGAGGTTGTGGTGGATGCGCTCGCGCAGCTCGGCCCGGCCGAGCAGGGCGGCGTAGGCGGGGTCTTCGGTCAGCGTCCGGTCGGCGAGCCGGTCCGCCGCCACGGCGATCCGGCGGGACAGGTCCTCGCGTATCTCCTCGATGATCCGCTCCATGACGGGCAGCCTGACACGGGGGAGGGTGCGGTGGGGAGGGCCCGGACCGGCTGCGTCCGCTACCGTGAGCGAAGCACTGCACTTGCAGTGCTCCCATGTTGTGACGCCCCCGCACCCGAGGATCCGCCCATGCGCCAGAATCCGCAGCGTCGTGCCGCGCTGCTCGACGCCGCCATCGAAGTCCTGGCGCGGGAGGGCTCGCGCGGCCTGACGCTGCGCGCGGTGGACGCGGAGGCGGGCGTGCCCACGGGCACCGCCTCGAACTACTTCGCCAACCGGGCCCAGCTGCTCGTACAGATCCTGCACCGCACGCGCGAGCGGCTCGTGCCCGACCCGGCCGAGCTGACCGGCCCGCTCGACACCAAGGTGCTGCTCCGCCGGCTCCTGGAGCGGATGCGGCGCGAACGCAGCGTGCACATCGCGATGCTGGAGCTGCGGCTGGAGGGCACCCGGCGCCCCGAACTCCAGGCGGAGCTGTCCGGGTTCCAGCGTCTGGAGCTCAACGCGAACATCACGTGGCACCTGGACGCGGGCCTGCCCGGTGACCGCCAGGGCGTGGTGCTGCTCTACCTCGCGATGCTGGGCCTGATCGTGGACGACCTGACCGCGCCGACGCTGCTGGACGACTACCCGCTGGAGGACCTCATCGCCACGATGGTCGAGCGCCTCCTCCCGGAGCGGGCGGCGCACTGAGCAGCGGCGCCGGCCGGGGGCGGGTCCGGTGATCTTATGCTCAGGTTTACGCGAGTCAGCTGGTTTTGCGGCCGGTGAGGGACTTTGATGGGTTTGCCAGGCCTCGTACCGGAGCAGGGGGACTACCCATGGGCACCGACCACAGCCAGAAGGACAGCACACCCACCCTGATCGGTTCCGTGCAGCGCGCGCTGCGCCTCGTGGAAGCGATGTACGCGGAGGGCGGGGCGACGGCCAAACGGCTCGCCCGGGTCACGGGGATCCCCCTGCCCACCGTCTACCACCTGCTGCGCACCCTCAGCCACGAGGGCTACGTCCAGCGCGAGGGCGGGTCGTTCCGTCTCGCGGACGATCTTCCACTCGCCTCGTGATCAAATATCGACGCGTTCCGGCCAAGCTGTTACGCGCTTCTTGGCATGTTCCAGCGGAAAATGCCAGAACGCCCTTTCGTACTGTGGAAGTTGAGTAAGTTCCCTCCTGTCGCGCCGTACGACCGTGCACCCAGCACGTCCGGCCGGGAGGGGAGCCCGCGTGCCCGGGATCGACGAATGCCTGCTCGAAGCCATGGCCCTGCCTGGTGCGCGGGGGGCCGCGCTGGTCGACTGGAGCAGCGGACTGGCCCTCGGCACCGCCGGGGACTCGCCCGTGGGCGACCACGAGACCACCGCCGCCGAAACCGCCGAGCTGGCCCGGGCGGCCGCCGAGTACGAGTCCTTCGCCCCGGCCCGGCCCGATCCGGCGCGCGGTGACGGATCCCTCCCCTCCGCCGCTTCGGCCGCCGGCCCGACGGCCGGCCCACCCGTCGAGGACCTGATCGTCACCACCCGCACCGGCTACCACGTGCTGCGCTTCGTCGAGACGAGCTTCGACAGCAGCGTCTTCCTGCACCTGTGGCTCGACCGCGCCGACGGCAACCTCGCCCTCGCGCGCCACAGACTCCGCGCCCTGGCCGAAGGGCTGGTGCTCCGGTGACCGCCCCGGCCACGGCTCCGAACGCCTCCGCCGCCGTCTCCCCCCTCCTCACCCGGCTCGCCGCCGAACGCGCCACCGGCGCCCTGCTCCGCGACCGCGGCACGCTCTTCCTCGAGGACGGCCGCATCGTGCACGCCGAGAGCCCGGCCACCCCCGGCCTCGACGTGCTGCTCACCACCGGCGGCGGCCTCGCCCCCGAGCGCTGGCGTGAGGCCGTGGACCGGGCCGGTGCCCGCCGCGAGGTCGCCCGCTTCCTCGTGGACAGCGGCGGGCTCGCCGGCGGTGAGCTGGAGATCTGCCATCTCGCCGCCATCTTCGACGCCGCCTTCTTCGCACTGTCCCCGGGCAGCGGGCCCTCCCGCTTCCGCCGCGGCGCCACCCACTGGATCGGCTCCGTCCGCTCCGTTCCGGCCGCCGCCGTCGAACGGGAGACCCGGCGCCGCCGGGAACTGCTCGACGCGGTCTGGCCGTACCCCCGGCTGGACACCGCCCCGGTGGTCCCCCGGCCGGCCGCGCCGGGCCAGACGGTCACCGCCCGGCAGCGGATCCTGCTGGACCGGGCCGATGGCGTACGCACCCCGGCCGACCTCGCCTGGGTGCTGGGCCGGCCCGCCTTCCACACGCTGCTCGACGTACGGCGCCTCGCGGCGGCGGGACTGGTCGAGACCCCGCACACCCCGGCCCCGCCGGCGGCCGCGGCACCCCTGCCCGACTGGATGACCGACGCCCGATCTCCGGACGTGGCGCTGCTCCGCCGGTTACGCGACGCACTGGAGGCAAGCCTGTGAGGCTCCCGCTGCGACCGGCCCTGCGCGCCGACCGTTCCGAGCGGAGGCAGCCCGAAAGGAGAAAGGCCGACATGAGCACGGTGCCCCCCGAGGCGGAGGCCGAGATACTCGCCGAGCTCCGCGGGCTGCGGGCCCGCGTCCCCCAGCTGACCGGCGCCCTCGCCGCGAGCGCCGACGGCTTCGTCCTCGCGCAGGACAGCGCCGCCGCCGAGGCCGAGTCCGTCGCGGCGCTGACAGCGGCCGCCCTCGGGGTGGCCCAGCGGCTCAGCGACAGCACGGGCCAGGGCGCGTTCCGCGAACTGCTGGTGCGCGGTGAGGACGGATACGTGGCCACCTACGCGGCGGGCCTGGCGGCCGTCCTCACTCTGACCGCGGAGCCCCGCGTCAACGTCGGGCGCCTCCACCTGGAGGCCCGGCGCTCCAGCCTGCGGATAGCAGAACTGATCGACCACACCCTCGGGCGACGCTAGCCGGTCACCGCCGGCCCTGTCCGTTGTGCCGAGTTACGCCCAGTTGTGCCCAGTTGTGCCCCGTTACAGCGAAACGAGAAAGAGGAACTCTCATGGTCAATGTGGAGACCGCGCTCAAGGAAGCCACCACCACCATCGAGGGCGCGCTCGGCGCCGCCCTGGTCGACTACGGCAGCGGCATGGCCCTCGGTACCGTCGGCGGCGGCAAGGACCTCGACCTCGCGGTCGCCGCCGCGGGCAACACGGACGTCGTGCGCGCCAAGGTCCGCACGATGGAGATGCTCGGGATCAAGGACGAGATCGAGGACATCCTCATCACGCTCGGCGGCCAGTACCACCTGATCCGGCTGCTGAAGGGGCGCGGTACGTCGGGCTTCTTCCTCTATCTGGCACTCGACAAGGGGCGGGCCAACCTCGCGATGGCCCGCCATCAGCTGAAGAAGATCGAATCCGAATTGGAGGTCTGACGGGGTCCCCGGCCCCGGCCCCGGCCGGCCCCGATCCGGACGCGTCCCGGCCCCGGTCCCGGCGCGTCCCCGCATCGTCGAGGTGGCGGACGGCTGAATTCTTTGCCGTCCGCCCCGGCGATCAGCTGCGTATGCCCCATATGGGTGGAGTTTATGACTCTGTTACAGAGTAAGATGCTGTGAGCAGCTGATCATCGGTAAAGCATAAAACGCTGGAGAACCCGCCACCCATGCCCCCGCGCCTGAGCATCGTCGTCCCCGTCTACAACGTCGAGCTCTACCTCGACGAATGCCTGGAGTCCATCGCCGCTCAGACCTTCGATGACTTCGAGGTCATCCTCGTGGATGACGGGTCCACGGACACGAGCGCCGTCATCGCCAAGGCCTTCGCCGCCCGGGACAAGCGCTTCCGCGTGGTGATGCAGGAGAACGCCGGCCTCGGTGCCGCCCGCAACGTGGGCGCCCGTCACGCCGACAAGGACAGCGAGTACCTGGCCTTCGTCGACAGTGACGACACGATGCCCGATTACGCCTACCAGCGGCTCATCGAAGCACTTGACGAGACGGGTTCGGACTTCGCGGGCGGCAACGTGAAGCGTTTCCGCTCCGTCGGCATGCAGCAGTCCTGGGGCCACCGGGCCGCCTTCGCCCGGACCCAACTGAAGACCCACATCTCCAAGTTCCCGGCGCTGGTCACCGACCGCACCGCGTGGAACAAGGTCTACCGGCGCAGCTTCTGGGACGAGCACAACTTCCAGTACCCCGAGGGCATCCTCTACGAGGACGCCCCGGTCAGCATCCCCGCGCACTACTTCGCCTCCAGCGTCGACATCATCAGCGACTGCGTCTACCACTGGCGCGTCCGCGAGACCGGCGAGCGCTCCATCACCCAGCGCTCCACCGACCCGGTCTCCCTCATCGACCGGGTGACCTCCGTACGCCTGGTCCGCGAGGCCCTCAAGGCCAAGCAGGGCGCGAAGTACGTCCGTTACCTGCGCGACTACGACTACAACGTGCTGAGCGAGGAACTCCCGCTCATCTACAAGTACGTCGGTGAGGGCGGCCCCGACTTCCGCGCCGCGTTCGTCAAGGAGGTCGGCGGTCTCGTCCGCGAGATCGGCACCGGCCCCTGGTCCGACCTGACCGTCGCCGACCGCCTCAAGGCGTACCTGGCCGGCGAAGGCCGCGTCGAGGACTTCATCGCCCTCCAGAACCACCAGCGCGACTACCACTACAGCGTGCCGGTCAAGGGCCTCGCCCGCCCGCAGGCGGACTACCCCTTCCTGCAGGGCCGCCCGCCGGTCCCCGCCAAGGTCCTCACCCTCGGCCCGCGCGAGCGCCGGGTCGTCAGCCGCCTGGAGCAGGCGGCCTGGGCCGACGGCAAGCTGCTCCTGCGCGGCTACGCCCTGCCCGGGCACCTCGGCGCGGAGAGCCGCCTCGGCTCCCGCAAGATGCTCGTCTTCCGCGAGGGGGGCAAGCGCCGCCGCTCCGTCGTCAGCGCCCGTACGGTCGCCTCGCCGATGGCCACCGTGAACTCCCCGCACCTCGCCCTGCGGCACGCCGACTGGGCCGGCTTCACCGCCGTCGTCGACCCCTCGATCTTCCAGTCGGGCGGCACGTGGCACGAAGGAATATGGACCACGTCCGTCGCCGTGACCGGGGCCGGCGGCCTGCACCGCGCCCGGCTCAGGGGCGGCGAGCACGACACCGGCCAGAACCCGCCCGCCCACTGGGTGGCCCCGGACGTCCGGATCATGCCCACCGTCTCCGGCGCCCTCACCATCCAGGTGGAGATCGTCCGCGCCCGCGCCCTGGACGTCCGGCGCGCCGGTGACGACGCCGTCGAGATCACCGGCGAACTCTCCGCCGAGGTCGGCGCCGGCGCCACGCTGCGGGCCGTCCACGTCTCCACCGGCGCCGTCCTCGGCTTCCCGCTGGAGACCGCCGCGGCCCGCTCCGGCCGGATCCCGTTCACCGCCCGCGTACCGCTGGCCGAGCTGGCCTCCGTACCGGACGCCGCGTGCGAGCCCGGCGAGTGGGCCCCGGAGCCCTGGAGCCTGTCCGTGGTCGGTGCCGACGGCGCCGAGCACCGCATGGTCCACGACGAGCGCGGCGGCTTCAACGGCCTGGTCCTGCCCCTGCCCGGCGAGGACACCGGTCGCTCCCTCTTCGCCAAGCGCGGCAACACCGGTCACCTGACCCTCTCCGTGCAGCCCTCCCCGCCGCTGATCGACTCCGTCGAGGCGAAGGACGGCACCGTGACCCTGCGGGGCCGGTTCGTCGCGCCCACCGACGAGCCGTACGAACTCGTCCTGCACAACGCGCACGGCATGGAGTTCAGCTACCCCGTCACCCGCGAGGGCGACGGCTTCGAGACCACCTTCGAGCCGGTGCTCCCCGAGGCGTACGCCGGCCGCACCACGCTCCCCGAGGGCCGCTGGTGGCCCACGCTGCGCCCCGCCGCCCAGGGCGGAACCACCGCCGGCCTGCTCGGCGTCGACCGTGGCGCCCCGGTGCAGATGGGGCCCGGCCTGCTCTTCGCCGGACCGCACCCCTTCACCGTGCAGGGCCGCCGGATGCGGGTCGAGACCCGCTTCTACGACCGCATGGTGCTCGTCGCGGACCCCCTGCTCAGCCCGCACGACCGCTCCAACTACGCCCAGCGCGTGGCCCGTGTCGAGACCTACCCGGCGCAGCGCGCCCTGCCGGTCAAGGACATCGTGGTCTACGACACCTTCCAGGGGAAGGGCGCCGGCGACTCGCCGCGTGCCATCCACGAGGAGCTGCTGCGCCGGGGCGAGAAGCTGGAGCACGTCTGGCTGGTCCGTGACGGCCGCGCCGAGGTCCCGGCGACCGCCCGCGCCGTGCAGTACGACAGCGTGGAGTCCTGGGACCTGCTGGCCCGCGCCCGCTACTACGTGACCAACGACAACGTGCCGCGGCGTTTCCACCGCCGCGCCGGCCAGGTCGTCGTCCAGACCTGGCACGGTACGCCGATCAAGCAGATCGGCCACGACTTCGTGCACGACTACTACACGAGCCCGGAGATCCTGGAGGGGCTGGCGCACGACAGCGCCCAGTGGTCCCTGCTGGCCTCCCCGAGCTCGTACGCGACGCCCCTCCTCAAGCGTGCCCTGGGCTACGACGGCGAGGTCATCGAGGCCGGCAGCCCGCGTACGGACGCGCTCGTACGGCCCGACGCGGAGCGGATCGCCGAGGTCCGGCGGCGGCTCGGCCTGCCCGAGGGCAAGAAGGTCGTCCTCTACATGCCCACGTGGCGCGAGAACTGCGAGGGCTGGTCCGGCGGCTACAAGCTCGACCTGCGGATCGACCTTGAGCACGCCCGCCGCGAGCTGGGCGAGGACCACGTCCTGCTGGTCCGCGGCCACCACCACGTGACCGAGCAGGTCCGCGAGGGCGTCCGCGACGGCTTCGTCATCGACGTCTCCCGCTGGCCGGACGCCGCCGACCTGCTGCTGGTCGCCGACGTGCTGATCTCGGACTACTCCTCCGCGATCTTCGACTTCGCGCTCACCGACCGGCCGATCCTGCTCTTCACGTACGACCTGGACCACTACCGGGGCACTCTGCGCGGCTTCAACTTCGATCTGGAGGAGAAGGCGCCCGGACCGCTGCTGGCGGACTCGGCGAGCCTGATCGAGGCCGTGCGCAACGCGGACGAGGTCGGGGCGCAGTACGCCGAGGCGCGAGCGGCGTTCCGCGCCGAGTTCTGCGACCTGGACGACGGCGGCGCCACCGGGCGCGTCGTCGACCGCATGCTCGCCATGGGCGAGGCGCCGGCGAAGTAGGCCGTCCGAGCGAATTCCCGGCCGAACACGGACCGGCCCCGGGCCCACCGATGAATTTCGGGCCCGGGGCCGGTCCGTATGTGAGGAACGGTATCCACCGTCCACACACCGGCCTGGAGGCAGAGATGAGCGGCAAGGGTTTCACCACGTGTCTGTGGTTCGACGGCGCAGCGGAGGCGGCCGCCGACTACTACCTGTCCGTCTTCAAGGACGGCAAGCTCGGCCGGATCAGCCGCTACACCGACGTGGGCCCCGGGCCGGCTGGTTCGGTGATGACCGTCGAGTTCGAGATCAACGGGCAGAAGTTCATCGGCCTCAACGGAGGTCCGGAGTTCCACTTCACCGAGGCGATCTCCTTCCAGATCCACTGCGACGACGAGTCCGAGGCGGACCACTACTACGACGAGCTGACCAAGGACGGCGGTCAGGAGTCCGCGTGCGGCTGGGTCAAGGACAAGTTCGGCGTGTCCTGGCAGGTCATCCCGCCCGGTGCCATCGACCTGATCGCCGACCCGGACCCGGAGCGGGCCGCCCGGGCCACCGCCGCCATGATGAAGATGAAGAAGCTGGACGTGGCGGAGCTGCGGCGCGCGGCTGCGGGGGAGTAGCCGGGTCTCCCCGGGCCGTCTCTTTCGGATCTTGCCGGGCCCGGGCCCGGCCGTTCCTGTCGGATCAGCCCTCGGCCGCGATCCTGGACAGCAGGTCCGGCAGGGCGGTCCCGATCGGTTCGCGGACGATCTCGTCGGCGAGGGGGTCGTACGGGGTCTCCTCCGCGTTCACGATGATCAGCCGGGCCCCGGCCTCCGCGGCCATCCCGGCCAGCGAGGCGGCGGGCTGCACCTGGAGGGTCGACCCGACGGCGATGAAGATCTGGCACGCCTTGGCGACGGCCATCGCCTGCCCCAGCACTTCGGGGTCGAGCCGCTGGCCGAACATCACCGTCGCCGACTTGAGGATCCCGCCGCACACCAGGCAGGCGGGATCCGGCTCCCCGGCGGCCACCCGGGCCAGCGCCTCGTCCATGCCCGACCTGGCGTGACAGGCCGTGCACACCACCGATCGGGCGGAGCCGTGCAGCTCGAACACCTTGCGCGCGGGCACTCCGGCGAGCTGGTGCAGCCCGTCCACATTCTGGGTGATGACCCGGACCGGGGTGCCGCCGCGCTCCAGCTCGGCCACGGCCAGGTGCGCGGCGTTCGGCCGCGCGCCGAGCGCGCCGAGCTCGGCCCGCATCAGCCAGGACCGGCGCCGGATCTCCGGATCCGCCATGTAGTACGCGTACGTCACGAGCTTCTCGGCGTCGGGATCCCGCCGCCACAGGCCCTGGGGCCCCCGGTAGTCCGGAATTCCGGAGTCGGTGGACATCCCGGCCCCAGTGAACACGGCGACGAGCGGCTTCCTCATGCACCGACCCTACGTACGAACGCCGAAGGGCCGCGACACCATTTCCACGCCCCGGCCGCACGGTGGCCGGAGGGTCGTTTCTGCGGTGAATCCCGCCCCCCACAGGAGTGAGATCCGGGCCACGCCCTGCCGGTGGACGAGCCAGGCGGGTACAAACCGGACATGATGCTCAAGTCATGCCGCATTGGCGCCCCGCTGCTGACCCTGCTCGCGCTGCTGGTCATGCCCTCAGTGCCCGCCCTCGCCGCGCCCGGTGCCACCGGGGAGAGGCACACCGCCGTCCAGATCAGCCGCTTCCTCGCCGAGTTCTACGGTGACCACGGCCCCTCGGCATACGACCGGGAGCACCGCGTCTCGCAGGTCCTCAAGGACAGACAGCAGGAGAACGCGGAGGCCGACGTCCTGCTCTGCGCCCAGAACGAACCCCAGGCCATCAGCATCGGCCCGGTCACCGTCGCCCAGGAGGCCCGGGTCGGCTGGGCCACCATCACCACCCACTGGACCTCCGGCGCCACCGACACCTTCACCGCGTACGTACGCCTCGACTCCCAGCTCATCCTGCTCGACGACGTGATCTGCGCGGGCTGACCCCCGTACGGTGCTCCGCGCGGCCGGCCACGGGGCGCCTGAGGGTCGTGGAAGTGGGTGACGGGCAGGTCGGCGACCTCCACCCGGGAGGACGATCTCCCTGCGTGCCGACGGCTCCTGACGGTTTGTCATCAGCGTCCGGGCGCGGCATCGGCATCTGGTAGAACACCAGCATGACGGGATTCGAGATCACCGGCGCGAGCGGCGCCGACATGGAGCTGATCCGCGGCTGGGCCGACGAGGAGGGCTGGAATCCGGGGGACTCGGACCGGTTCGCGTTCGCGGTCGCCGACCCGGAGGGCTTCCTCGTCGGCCGGCTCGACGGCGAACCGGTGGCCTGCGTCTCCGCCGTGCGCTACGGCGGGGGCTTCGGCTTCATCGGCTTCTACATCGCCCGCCCCGCCTTTCGCGGTCAGGGCTACGGCATCCGGCTGTGGGACGCCGCCATGGAACGCCTCGACGGGCGGCTCGTCGGCCTGGACGGGGTTGTCGCCCAGCAGGGCAACTACCGCAAGTCCGGCTTCCGTCCGGCCTGGAACAACATCCGCCACGAGGGCGTGCCCCGTGGCGACGACGGCGGGGTCGACGGCGGGGTCGAGATCGTGGACGCGGCCTCGCTGCCCTTCGGCCTGCTCGCCGCCTACGACCGGCGGTTCTTCCCCGAACCGCGCGACGCCTTCCTGTCCGCCTGGACCGGACTGCCCGGCCGGACGGCGCTGGCCGCCGTTCGCGACGGCCGGATCGAGGGCCTCGGGGTGATCCGCCCGTCCAGCGCCGCCCACCGGATCGGCCCGCTGTACGCGGCCACCCCGGCGGTGGCGGCCGCCCTGCTGCGACGGCTCGCGCGGCACGCGCCCGGACGGCTGGTGTCCGTGGACGTGCCGGACGCGAACCCGGCGGCCACCGCACTCTTCGCCGACCTGGGCCTGGTCCCGGTCTTCGAAACCGCCCGGATGTACACCGGCCCCGCCCCGGACCTCGCCCTGGCCGAGCTGTTCGGTGTGACCAGTCTCGAACTGGGTTGATACAAGGGGGCGTTGCTTCCCTAGTGCTGTGGCCGGAAAGGTTTGCCGGGTCGCGGCGTCCGGTGCGGTGGATCGCAAGGCGGAGGATCGCGGCTCGTACTGGACGTACTTGCGC
>NZ_JBVHVF010000028.1:0-99893 GCF_055564955.1 Streptomyces sp. NPDC028910
AGGGAGAAGAGAAGAAACCGAACGGCGCACGCTCCCCCCCCCCCCCCACCCCCCTCCCCCCCCCCCCCCCCCCCCCCACCCCCCCCCCCCCGCGGGCTACTGCTGGATGCTGTCGCCGGGCAGGACCGGCGAGGGCGGCGGCGGAGGCGGCGGCGCGGGCGGAGACGGAAGCTGAGGCTCCGGGACCGTGAGCTCCGGTTGGGGCTGCGGCGCGGCCGTGGTCGGCGCCGGGAGCGGCGCAGGCGTTCTCTCCTCGCCCGGCGGGGTCCTGTCGACCGGCGCGGTCGGTGACGGGGGTGGCGGGGTCGGCGACGGGGTCGGCTCACCCGGCGGGGTCCTGTCGACCGGCGGCGACGGGGTCGGCGACGCGGGCTTGTCCGTCGGGGACGGCGCCGGGGTCGGCGACGCGGGCTTGTCCGTCGGACTCGGCGTCGGCGACGCCGGCTTGTCCGTCGGAGTCGGCGTCGTGGTCGGCGTGGTCCGGTCGGTCGCCGTCGGCGTCGGCGTCGTGGTCGGCGTCGTGGTCGGCGTCCTCCCGTCGGTCGGCGTCGCGGTCGGCGTCGTGGTCGGCGTCCTTCCGTCGGTCGGCGTCGTGGTCGGCGTCCTCCCGTCGGTCGGCGTCGTGGTAGGCGCGGTCGGGAACGGCGTCGTCGGGAACGGCGTGGTCGGGGGCGTCGGGATCACCGGCGGCGGGACCTGCTTGTCGCCCTTGCCCTTGTGGTCACCGCGGTCGCGCTCGTACCAGCGCCGGTGGTGGTGGTCGTAGATCACGAACTTGTTCACGACGGTCACGGACGGTGCGATCACGACGACCTTCGAGGGCTGGTACGTGTTCCACGCCTGCCCGAAGCGCTTCGGATTGGCCTTCAGCGCCACGGGCGGATCGAGCGGGTTCCCGCACGCGCAGCGCACCCGGGGCACCCCTCGGTCGTCCACCAGCACGGCCGTCCCGGCCTGGAGCACGGCCTGGTAGCTGGTGGCGCTGCCGTCGCGGTAGCCGTGGTTCGTGACTCGGGTGTCCATCCGGGTCTGGACCGGGGTGAGGGAGCGGAGGTAACCGGGGACGGCCGTCGGCTGGAGGCCGAGCGCCGAGCCGAAGGCGGCGTTCTTGGCGGGCTGCGCGGACAGCACGCTGACCTGCTTCTCGACGTCGCAGCTGGGGATGTTCTTGGTGCCTTCGTACACGCCTGGCGCGGCGCCGCTGACGCTCCTGGTGGCCGTCGTGGTGCCCGAGGTCTCGGTGCCCGTGTCGGGGGTGGTGCGGCCGGGGGACGGCGGCTGGGTCGGGGACGGCGGCCGGTCCGCCGGCGGCGGCGTGGCCTCCTTCGTGGCGGTCGACTCCGTGAACGGGTCGGGCCCGGAGGCGGCGGCCGGCTGGAGGAACACCTCGGCGCCGGCGTCGGTAGTGCCGTCGGGCCGGATCAGCACCACGGCCAGGGTCACTGCCGCCGCCACGGCCACCAGGGCGGTGGCGAGCCGGGGCACGGACCGCCACCAGGGTCCGCCGGACGGACCGCCGGAAGGGCCGCCGGGCCCACCGGGCCCGCCGGGCACACCAGGGCCGACCGGCCCACCGGGCGGCGCCGGTGGTGGCGGTGGTGGCGGCCCCTGCTGCCCACCGGAGAGCGGGCCGGAAGGGGGCCCGGTGGGGCGCTCTGATGACGGCGGCTTGCCGGAAGGTTGTGTGCTCACGGGCTCTTCTTCCCAGGAGGAGGGAGTTCCCTGCGGACCATTGTGTGCGCCGTCCGGGTGGTGCCCGCAAGCCGAGGATGTAACGGTTGCAGGGTGAGTCAGACGCCGAGATCGCCATCGTCCAGGGGCGCCGCCAGGGCATGGCGCGACGCCCTCGTCGCCGTCCTCGCGGGTTTCGCGGTGATGACCGCGGTCGCGGCGGCCGGTCTGGCGTCCGCGGGCGCGGGCGACCTGCCCGGCGGTGCGTTCCCCCGCGTGATCGCCGCGGTCGTCGTGATGGCGGCCGGCGGCTCGGTCGAGGTGGCGGGCGAGGCCGGTTTCCTGGCGGGGGCGGACGCGAGCCTGTCGGTACTCCCGCTCTCGGTGAGCCTGGGCGGCGCACTCACGGCCGGCTACTGCTTCCTGCGCCCCCTGCACAACCGGGCCGTGGCCCGGCCCCGCGAACTCGTCGGCCGCGCCGTCCCCTTGGTCGTTTTGTGGCTCCTCGCGCTGACCGGCGCCGGGCTCCTCGCCCGCCAGACCTTCGGCATCTCCACCGACGACTCCCCCCTCGGGACCATCAGCGAACTCCTCGACGCCGCCCCGACGGTGGGCTTCCGGACCGACGTGGCCGCCACGCTCGTCTTCGGACTGCTGTGGATCCTCGGCCTGTTGTTGATCGCCCTGCTGGTCTCGCGCCGTGCGCCGCTCCCCGCCGGGTTGGTCCGCTTCCACGCCGCGCTGCGCCCGGCCGCCTTCGCCACGATGCTGCTGCTCCTCGCCTACGTCGTCCTCGGCGTCGGCGTCGGCCTGGTGGTGGCCGCGACCCAGGGCCACCCCGCGCGGACCCTGGCCGTGGTCCTGCTCGGACTGCCGAACCTCGCCTGGCTCGCGCTCACCCTGGGCTTCGGCGGCGCGTGGAACGGCAAGGTCGAGGGCCCCTTCGGGCTGCCGATGCCGCAGCTGCTGGACCAGGTCCTGCGCGGCTCCGACCTGTCCACGGTCGACGTGGCCTCGCTCGCGGAGCGGGACTCCCGCGTGTGGTGGCTGGTCGCGGTGGCCGCCGTCCTGCTGCTCGTCACGGGCGTACTGGCGGCCGTACGGTCCCCCGCCCACGTCCGCCCCTGGCAGCACGCGGTCCACCTGGGCGTGGCGCTGGCGCTGGCCACCCTGGCGGTCTGCCTGCTCGGGCGCGTCCAGGCGCAGTTCGGGCTCTCCCTGCTGGGCATCGGCGAGGTGGACGAGCTCAGCGGCAAGGTCGGGCTGAGCCCCGTCCTGTGGCGCACGGTCGGCCTCGGCCTCCTGTGGGGTGCGGTGGCGGGCTTCCTGGGCGCCCTCCTGGCCCGTCCCCTGCACCGCCGCGGCCGGGTCGACGAACCGGCCGCGGCACGGAAGGCCTAGCCCTGAAGCCCCAGCCCTGACCCGGTCCCACCGACCCGCCGCAGGCCGCAGCTCGCCCCCCTCCCCCACCCCCCTTATTCCTCACTCTTCACCGGGCTCATTGGTTCCCACGATCAAGGTCGGGTCGTTCGGGTTGTGCGTCGCCACGATCCGGGTCGGGTCGTGCGCCACCTCCCGTTCGGGCCGCCCCACGGCCGGGCCGGCTGGTGGCTGATCCGCTCCTTCGGCGGGCACACCGCCCGCGTCCGTTTCCGCCGCTGCCCGCTCGCGCCCGGCGGGGGCCCCCGGTCCCGCGACGACCGCGTAGGTCGTCGGGCGGGTGCCGTCGTCGTACAGCCACCGTCCCGCCGTCTCGTCGTAGACCCACACCGACTCCCCGTCCAGGACCACCCCGGCCCGCAACCCGCGTACGGACCGCCGGAAGGTTGCGGCGTCGGCCCGCCCCGCGGCGAGGTCTTCCACGGCCCGCCGGTAGCGCTCCAGTGCGTCGGCGCTGCGCGTGAGCAGCGGCCGCGCGTCCTCCGCACGGCTCGCCGGCTGCCCCCCGGCCGTCGGCGGCGGCTGCGGCACGGTGACCAGCAGGCGCCCGTCCACCCAGGCGGACCACCCGTTGGAGCACAGGATCTCGCCCCACTCCCCGCGCCGGGACAGCAGCTGCACGGGCAGGAAGGGGTCCAGGCGCGCGGTCGGCCGGGACACGTCGGGTGCCTCCCAGGCGGCCAGTCCCTCCTGCGGCACGACATGGGTGGGGCGGAAGTCCAGGTCGCCCTCCGGGTCGGTCATATACGTCCTACTTCCGCATGATCGCGGGCTCGTGCCGGCGCAGCAGCCGGGCGATCAGCACTCCGAACAGTACGGACAGCGCCGCCAGCATGAAGGCGCTGAGCAGCCACAGCCCGGGATCGTGGTCGAACAGCGGGTCCTGGGCGAGCCTGCTGGGCACGATCGCGCCCACGTCGATGGTGCCTGCCATGGCGTTCATGGCCCAGCGTGACGGCACGAACCAGGCGAGCTGTTCGAGGACCAGGACGCCCGAGATCTTCAGCACGGCGCCGCAGAAGACGACATTCACGATGACGAGGAGGACCAGCAGCGGCATGGTGACCTCCTCCTTGCGCACGAGGGCGGAGACCAGCAGTCCGAGCATCATCGCGGTGAAGGACAGCACGGCCATCGCGAGGGTGATCTCGATCAGCGGCGGCAGGAAGACGCCCCTGCCGTCCGGGGCGCTGAGCTTCACTCCGGCGAGGCCGACCAGGGTGATGACCACGGCCTGGACGACCGTGATCGCGCCCAGCACCCCCACCTTGGACATCAGGTAGGCGGTGCGGGACAGGCCGACCGCGCGTTCGCGCTGGTAGATGACGCGTTCCTTGACGACTTCGCGCACCGCGTTGGCGGAGCCGGTCAGCACGCCGCCGATGTTCAGGATGAGCAAGGTGTTGAGCGCCGTCTCCGCGGTGAGGGCGCTGCCGGCCACCGCGCGGGCCATGGCTCCCATCACGAAGGGCAGCGCGACCATGATGACGAGGAAGATCCGGTCGGCACTGAGCGCCGCGACGTACCGCCGGATGAGGGTGGAGAGCTGGGAGCCCCAGCTCTGTGCCTTGGGCGGCGGTGGCCGGACGGTATCGGCGGCCCTGTCCGCGTCCCCGGTGAGGCGGGGCTGGCGGGCGGTGACCTCGACGTAGCGGTGGTGCAGCGGCGAGGCCCGGTACTCCCCCGCCCAGTCGCGGCCCCGCTCGTTCTCGAACGCCTCGAAGGCTTCGGGCCATTCGTCGAAGCCGAAGAAGCCGAGGGCCTCGTCGGGCGGCCCGTAGTACGCGGTGCGCCCGCCGGGGGCGAGGAGCAGCAGCCGGTCGCAGACGTCGAGGCTGAGCACGCTGTGGGTGACGACGATCACGGTGCGCCCGTCGTCGGCGAGGCCGCGCAGCATGTGCATCACGGAGCGGTCCATGCCGGGGTCGAGGCCGGAGGTGGGTTCGTCCAGGAAGAGCAGCGAGGGCTTGGTGAGCAGCTCCAGGGCTACGGAGACACGTTTGCGCTGACCGCCGGAGAGGCTGTGGATGGACTGGTCGGCGCGCTGTTGGAGGCCGAGTTCATTGATCACCTCGTCCACCCGGGCCCGGCGCTCGGCCTTGGCGGTGTCCTGCGGAAAGCGCAGTTCGGCGGCGTAGGTGAGGGCCCGCCGGACGGTGAGCTGGGTGTGCAGGATGTCGTCCTGGGGGACCAGCCCGATGCGGCTGCGCAGTTCGGCGTAGTCGTGGTAGAGGTCACGTCCGTCGTAGACGACGGCGCCCTGGTCGGCGGGGCGCAGTCCGGTGAGTGCGCCGAGCAGGGTGGATTTGCCGGCCCCGCTGGGGCCGACCACGGCGAGCAGGCACTTGGCGCCGACGGGGAAGGAGACCTGGTCGAGGAGGACCTTGCGGCCGTTGTCGACGGCGACGGTGAGGTCCTGGACGTCGAGGGAGATCTCGCCCGTGTCCACGAACTCCTGCAGCTGGTCTCCGACGAGGGACAAGGCCGAGTGGCCGATGCCGATGATGTCGCCCTCGGCGACGGGCGCCCGGTCGATGCGGGCGCCGTTGAGGTAGGTGCCGTTGTGGCTGCCGACGTCGACGATCTCGTGGCTGCCGTCGGCGAGGACGCGCAGTTCAGCGTGGCGACGGGAGACGACGAGATCGTCGATGACGAGGTCGTTGTCGGGGGCGCGGCCGATGCGCACGGCGGTCGTGGGCAGGGGCCGGACGGTGGTCGGCGCCCGGAAGGTGCCGGTCATCGCGGGGTTCGAGACGGCGGACGGCCGGGCGGCGGGAGGGGCGGTCACCACGGCGCGTGGACCGTCGGCGGCACTGCCGAAGCGGAGTTCGCTGCCGATGCCGAGATTCCACTCGTGGATGCGGCGGCCGTCGGCCCAGGTGCCGTTGGTGCTGCCCTCGTCCTCCACCGTCCAGTGGTCGCCTTCGGGGCGCAGGATCGCGTGGTGCCAGGAGACGCGGTCGTCCTGGAGGCAGATCTCGCAGTGCGGGTCCCTGCCGACGTGATACGTCCGGCTCGGGCTCATCGGAATGGAGCCCGTGTCGGTTTCCAGGAGGAGCTCGGGCGCGGTCGGCACACCGGGTCGCTGGACCATGAGCAAATTTTCCCACGATCACGCCGACCTGGCACCGGCCGAACATCACCGCAGGTCAGAGGGCTGTTATGGGTAATGACAACGGTCCCCGTTGCAGCCTTTGCCCATCGCGCCGGGGTGCGCTTCACTTCACGCGACGGGACCGAAGAGACGGTGCCGCGACGGGACGGGGGACGCCATGAGCGGGCACGACCACACGCACGGCGATCAGGGCCAGGAGCTCGGCCATGACCACGGGCTGAGCCACGCGGGCCACGCGGGTCACGCGAGTCACGCGGGTCACGCGGGTCACGCGGGCCACAGCCACGGTGTCGCCGCCGACGCCGACCGGCGCTGGCTCGCCATCGCGCTCGGCCTGATCGGCGCGTTCATGGCCGTCGAGGTGGTCATCGGCATCCTGGCGCACTCCCTGGCCCTGATCTCCGACGCGGCCCACATGCTGACCGACGCCGTCTCGATCGTCCTCGCGCTGATCGCGATGCGGCTGGCCGCCCGCCCCGCCCGCGGCGGATTCACGTACGGCCTCAAGCGGGCGGAGATACTCTCCGCCCAGGCCAACGGCCTGACGCTGCTCCTGCTGGCGGTCTGGCTGGCGTACGAGGCGGTGCGCCGGCTGATGGATCCGCCGCCGGTGGAGGGCGGGCTGGTCCTGGTGACGGCGCTCGCGGGCATCGTGGTCAATGTGGCAGCGGCCTGGTGCATCTCCCGGGCGAACCGCTCCTCGCTCGCCGTCGAGGGCGCCTACCAGCACATCCTGAACGACCTGTTCGCCTTCATCGGGACGGCCGTGGCCGGTCTGATCGTGCTGACGACCGGATTCCGGCAGGCCGACTCGATCGCCACGCTCGTGGTGGTGGCGCTGATGGTCAAGGCGGGCTACGGCCTGGTCCGCGAGTCCGGCCGGATCTTCCTGGAGGCCGCGCCGGCCCATGTGGACCCGGACGCGGTCGGTGACCGGCTCGTCGGGCACCCGCCCGTCACCGAGGTGCACGACCTGCACATATGGACCATCACCTCGGGACAGGCGGCGCTCTCCGCGCACGTGCTCGTGGAGCCGGCGGGTGACTGCCATGCCGTACGCCGGGACCTGGAGCGGCTGCTGGCCAAGGAGTACGGGATCACGCACACCACCCTCCAGGTGGACCACGCGCAGGACGCCCTCCTCACGGTCGGCCGCGCGGGCGAGGGCCCGTCGGCCCCGGACTCCCACTGTGCGGACGCGCACGGGCCGGTCCACCGGCACGGCCCGCACGAGCACTGACCGCGCTCGGGGCAGGATCACTGGCCGGTGTCCGTACGGGGCATGCATGGACCCATGACGTACAAGCGCAGTGCCGGACTGCTCCTGTTCCGGCGGACCGGCCGGGAGCCGGAGCCCGGAGTCGAGATCCTGCTCGGGCGCATGGGCGGCCCGCTCTGGGCAGGGCGGGACACCGGGGTCTGGGCCATCCCCAAGGGCGAGTACGCGCCGGACGAGACGCCCCGGGACGCGGCCCGCCGGGAGTTCACCGAGGAGATCGGGCTGCCCCCGCCGGACGGCGAGTACCTGCCGCTGGGCGAGGTACGCCTGAGCAGCGGGAAACTGGTGACCATCTGGGCGGTGGAGGCGGACCTCGACCCCGCGCTGATGGTGCCCGGGACCTTCACCATGGAGTGGCCGCCGCACTCCGGGAACGTACAGGAGTTCCCGGAGTTGGACCGGGTGGCCTGGTTCACTCCCACGGAGGCTCAAAACATGCTGATCCCCTCTCAACTTCCCTTCCTGGAGCGTCTGTTGGGGCTGCTGAAGGGTTGACCTGAGCTGGTACTTGCCAACATCCCCACCTGCGTGGACATTGCACACATGACGAACGTCGTGCTGGTGGGAACCCTGGACACCAAGGGTGTGGAGTACGGCTGGCTGCGCGAGAGGCTGCTGCGCGCCGGCGTCGAGGTGGTACTGGTCGACACAGGAATCATGGGCGAACCCCGGGTGCCCGCCGATGTACCGCGGGACGCGGTGGCCCGGGCAGCGGGAACGGAACTGTCGCACCTGCGCGCGGCCGCCGACCGGGGCGCGGCCGTGACCACGATGGCCCGGGGCGCGGAGGCGACCCTGTTACGCCTGCACGCGGAAGGCAGGCTGCACGGAGTGCTCGCGATCGGCGGCAGCGGCGGTACCTCCATCGCCACGCGGGCGATGCGCGCCCTGCCGCTGGGCGTACCGAAACTGATGGTCTCGTCCATGGCGTCGGGGAACGTCGCCCCGTACGTCGGCTCCTCGGACATCACGATGATGTACAGCGTGGTGGACATCGCGGGGATCAACAGCGTCTCCACACCGGTCCTGGAGAACGCCGTGGCGGCGATCACCGGGATGGCCAGGGCCTTCGCCCGGGCCTCCCGGTCGCGCCGCACGCCCCGGCTCGGAGCGGGCGCCCGCCCGCTGGTCGCGGCGAGCATGGCGGGCGTGACCACGGCCGGGGTGGACGCGGCGCGCGAGCGGCTCACGGAACTGGGCTACGAGGTACTGGTCTTCCACGTCAGCGGCACCGGAGGCCGCACCCTGGAGACCCTGGCCGGGCAGGGGGTGTTCGCGGGGGTCCTCGACCTCACCCTCAGCGAGCTCGCCGACGACCTGTGCGGGGGCATCCTGACCGCGGGCCCCGACCGGCTCAGCGCGGCCGGGCGGGCCGGAGTGCCGCAGGTGGTGAGCCTGGGCGCGCTGGACATGGTGAAGTTCGGCCCGCTGGAAAGCCTGCCCCGGCGGATCCGCGACCGGGGCGTGCACGTCCACAATCCGTCCATCACGGTGATCCGCACGACCGAGGCCGAGTGCGCGGAGCTCGGCCGCCGGGTCGCCGCCAAACTGCGCGCGGCGACCGGGCCCACGGCCGTCTGCGTCCCGCTCCGCGGGCTGTCCACGCTCGGCGCGCCGGGCGGCCCGTACCACGACCGCGGCGCGGACGGGGCCCTGTTCTCGGCGCTGCGCGACGGCTTGCGGGGCAGCGCCGTCCGGCTCCACGACTACGACACGCACATCAACGACCCGGCCTTCGGACGGGCGGCCGCCGACCGGCTGCACGCCATGATCGGCGCGATGTCGGCGGCGGCCTGAGGCGGCGGCCCGAGGCGCCCCGGGCGGCGGGAACCGGCCGCGGCGGAAACCACGTCCCAGGGGACGTGCGGTCCGGGGGGTGGCCGAAAACGGCCACCCCCCGGACCGGTCATCCACGTACGCACGGGCGCCAGACGGCAGGCAGGCGGCGGGAACGATGAGGAACACGTGGACGGTCCCCGGTTACACCGAGGTCCGGGAGCTCGGCTCGGGAGGCAGCGGCCGGGTGGTGCTCGCGGTCCACGACGGCACGGGCACGGCGGTCGCGGTGAAGTACCTCAGCGACCGACTGCGCCAGGACCCCGCCTTCGTCGGGGAGTTCCGGGCCGAGGCCCGGCTCCTCGGCGGGCTGGAGTCCCCGTACGTGGTGAGGCTGTACGAGTACGTGGAGGCGCCCGGCGGCGCCGCCATCGTGATGGAGCTGGTGGACGGCATCTCCCTGCGCGCCCTGATGAAGCAGGCCGGGCGGGCCGACGCCGAGGCCGCGCTGGTGGTCCTCAAGGGGTCCCTGCTCGGGCTGGCCGCGGCGCACCGGGCGGGCGTGGTCCACCGTGACTACAAGCCGGAGAACGTCCTGGTCGCGGCGGACGGCTCGTCGAAGCTGGTGGACTTCGGCATCGCGGCGGGCCGCGGCACCACGCCGGGCGTGGCCGGGACCCCCGCCTACATGGCGCCCGAGCAGTGGCAGGGCCGGCCGGCCTCGCCCGCGGCCGATGTGTACGCGGCGACGGCGACCTTCTTCGAGTGCCTCACCGGGCGCAAGCCGTACGACGGGGAGAACTTCGCGGAGCTCGCCGTCCAGCACGTAGAGGCGCCGGTGCCGGAGACCGAGGCCCCGGAGCCCGTACGGCCGCTGATCCGGCGCGGCCTCGCCAAGCGGCCGGAGCAGCGGCCGGAGAACGCCGAGGCGTTCGTGGCGGAGCTGGAGGGCGTGGCTCTGGCCGCGTACGGCCCACGGTGGGAGGAGCGCGGGCAGCGCAAGCTGGCGGCGCTGGCCGCGCTGCTGCCGCTGCTGTTCCCCTCGGCGGGCGCGCCCGCGGCGGGTACCACGGCGACGGCCACGACCACGCTGAGCGGCGGCTCGGGGTGGGCGCCCGGCCGCAGCGGCTGGCTGGCGGCGGGGGTGGCGCTGATCCTGGGGACGGTGCTGGTGCTCACCACGGACGCGATCGGCGCGGCCCCGGGCGGGGCCTCGGCGCTCAGTGCCTTCGCCACGACGAGCGCGGCCCCTCCCGGACCGGCTTCGCCGATCCCGAGCCCGACCGCGTCCCCCTCCCCCTCCCCTTCCCCGACTCCCTCGCCGAGTCCGAGTCCCTCCGCCTCACCGAGCGCTTCGCCGTCCCGGTCTCCCTGGCCGTCGTACAGCCCGACCCCGACGCCCAAGCCGACGTTCACCAAGCCCACGACGCCGCCGCCGTCCCCGACGGTGAACGTGTACGCGGCCGGGGTGAGTCTCACGCAGACGGCCCTGGACCGGGGACAGGCCGCGGTCACCCTGAAGGCCTCGGGCACGGGAACCGTGAAGGTCACCGTCCAGTGGTTCACCGGGGACGCGAACAACCCCTTCGCGTCGTCCGACGGCACCGAGGTGCACGAGTACACCGTCGGCTCCGCTCTGCCCTCGATCGCGCACACCTTCACCGGGGCGGGCTGCTACTGGGGCGTCAGGGTCACGACCGCGCCCGTGGCCGGTTCCGGTCCGGCGACGCACAGCATCCAGGCCAAGCGGAGGTGCGTCACCGCATGAGCAGCGGCATGAGCAACGGCATGAGCAACGGGGATGACGACTACAGCGCGACCGTCCTCGGCAGTCATTGGTTCAGCGGACCCCCGGCCGGTGGGGAGACGGTCGTCCCCGACCGGGTCGAGGGGTCCGTGCTGCGGTTCGGGCCCGGGGTCACCGCGGCCATGCCCGCGCCGTTCCCGGTGACCGCGGCCGTCGCCGCCCCGCCCCGGCGGCGCCGGGGCGCGGGACTGCGGCGGTACACCCTCGCCGCGCTCGTGCTGGCCGCGGTCCTCGCCTACCTCGCGTGGCAGCGGTTCGGGCCCGCCCTGGAGGTCCGGGAAGTGGCCGTGACCACCGATCCCCAGGGCCCGTCATGTGACGCGACGGCCGACGTCGTGGCCGTCGTGGGGACCAACGGGCGCCCGGGGACCCTCACCTACCGGTGGGTGCGCAGCGACGGCACGCGGTCCGAGCAGCTGACCGAGCGGGTGCCGCGCGGACAGCGGGAGGCCCGGCTGCACCTGCTGTGGACCTTCAAGGGCGCGGGGAGCTACGCCGCCAGGGCCGAGCTGGAGCTGCTGTCCCCCGGGCAGCGCACGGCCGCGGTGGACTTCACCTACCGGTGCCGCTCGTAGGCGCAGGCCCTCCGGTCACGCGGGGGCGCGGGAGGCCCGCAGCCGCTCGGGGGAGCGGCTGCGGGCCGTCTCACGATCCCGTCCCCCGCCGCAACCGGGGGACGGAGCCTGGGAGGCGCCGGAGCAAGCGCCCTGAGTAGGCGCCCTGAGTAGGCGCCTGGACGGGCCTAGAACCGCGCGTGCGCGGTGATGTCCGCCTCGAACTCGCCCGTCATCGCCGGCGTGACCGTCGGCCGGCACTGGGACACCGCCGCCAGGTAGTCCTCCGTGGTCGCGCCCAGTTGCGCGGCCGCCGCGCCCCGCGCGCCGACCGCCTCCAGGTCCCGCTCGAAGGACACCTGCGCCGCGATCCGCGCAGCGTGCTCGATGTCCGCCGGCGTGAACAGCTCGGTCGCGGCCACCAGGGCGCTCACGTCGACGTCCGCGCGCCCCGCCGTGTAGCGGGACCAGATCGCGGCGCGCGCCCCGGCGTCCGGGGTGCCGATCGGGATCAGGTAGTCGAAGCGCCCGGGCCGCAGGAAGGCCGGGTCGAGGGAGCGGATGGAGTTGGTGGCGCACACCAGCAGCCGTTCGTCGCCCTCCCGGAAGCCCGGTATCAGCTTCAGCAGTTCGTTCGTCACGCCGTGGATCCCGCCGGGCTGCGCGGGCTCGGTGCGCACCGGCGCGATCTCCTCGACCTCGTCGATGAAGACGAGGACGCGCTCCAGCTCGGCGATCCGGGCGAAGGCGTCGCGCAGCGCTGCGGCCAGGTTCCCCTCGTCGGCGAGGCGGGAGGGCAGCAGTTCCACGAAGGGCCAGCCGAGCCGGGAGGCGATGGCCCGGGCGAAGGTGGTCTTGCCGGTGCCGGGCGGGCCGAAGAGGGTGATGGCGCGCGGCGGCCGCACGCCGTGCGAGGCGGCCCGCTCCGGTTCGGCGAGCGGCAGCACCACGCGCCGCTCGATGAGGTCCTTCTCCTTCTCCATGCCGGCGACCTTGGCCCACAGGTCGTTCGGCAGGAAACGGCCGCCGAGGTCGTCGAGGAGGCCGGCGGCCGGTCCGTGCAACGGCTCGGTCTTCTCGAAGTAGGCGACGGCGGGCTGCCGGGTGTATCCGGCATTGAGGAGGCCCTCCCCGAGCAGGTCCTCCTCGGGCAGGACGTAGGCGATGCGGCCGACGCGTGCGGCGATGAGGCGTCGCTCCAGCTCGACGAGGAGGGCGCTGGCCAGGCCGCGGCCGCGCCAGCCGGCGGCGATCGCGATGCGCATGACCCAGGCCCGTTCCCCGGTGACGCAGGCGAGCGCGGCGCCGATGGGGACGCCCTGGTGGACGGCGACCACGCAGGGCTGTCGGCCGGTCAGCGCGCTGATGCACTCGGCGAGCGAGAAGACGGACTCCTGGCCGAGTTCGGCCGTGGTGTCGATCAGATGGACCACCGCTGCGAGATCGCTCTCGCGGTAGTCGTGGATGAGCCAGTTCACCGGGTACCGCCCCTCGTTCGTGCTCCTGCGGTGAGGCTAGGGGCGGCCGGGCCGGATGATCACGCTCCGTGGTGCACAACAGCAGGTCCGGAAACCGTCCGTGTCGTCCATAGACTGGTGGCTTCCGCCCACGCCCCGCACCGAGGACCAGCGCACCTTCATGCCTTCCGACATATCTGCCATATCTGTTTCCCGACGCCGGCACCTCGTGTGGCTGGTCCCCGTCCTGTGGACACTGGCGCTGGGGCTGTGGGGCCTCTCCCGGCAGGACAGCGTGTGGCGGGACGAGGCGGCGACCTGGCAGGTGGCCGGACGGTCGGCGGGCGAGATCTGGGCCATGCTCGGGAACGTCGACGCCGTGCACGGGCTCTACTACCTGCTGATGCACGGCCTCTTCGAGGTCTTCGGCGCGAGTACGACGACCCTGCGGCTTCCGTCGGTGCTGGCGGTCGCGGCCGCCGCGGCGTGTGTGGCGCTGATCGGGCGGCGCCTCGCCGGGTTCTGGGCGGGGCTCGGCGGCGGGCTGGCCCTCGGGCTGCTGCCGGCCGTCCAGTTCTACCTCCAGGAGGGCCGGCCGTACGCGCTGGTCGCGGCGGGGGCCGGGCTGTCGACCCTGTTGCTGGTGTCGCTCCTGGGGGGCGGGCCGGGGCGGCGGGTCTGGCCGCGCTGGACGGCGTACGGGCTCACCGTGCTGGTGTGCGCCCTGCTGAACTGGCTGTCGCTGCTGATCCTGCCCGCGCACGCGGCGACCCTGTGGTGGATACGGGCCGGGCGCGGTCCGTGGCTGCGCTGGGCGGCGTACGGCTCGGGGGCGGTGGCGGGGGCGCTGCCGCTGATCCTGTTCAGCCGCGGCCAGTCCGACCAGGTGTCGTGGATACCGCCGCTGACCTGGCACATGCTGATCGGGCCGGCGATCCTTCTCGCGGTCGGCGGCCTCGGCGCGTGGGCCGACCGCCCGGACCGGGCCGGGCTCTCGGCGGCGGCCGTCGGCTTGCCGCTGCTGGCGGCGCCGCAGCTGGGGCTGATCGGGCTGTCCCTGGTCCAGCCGCTGTTCCTGGACCGGTACGTGCTGTTCAGCATGGTGGGTCTGGCCCTGCTGATCGGCGCTGCCCTGGGCGCTGCCGTACGGGCCTGCGCGCCCCGGTTCCCGAGGGCGGCGAGCGTGCTCGTGCCGGGCGTGGTCGGGGTCGCGGCCTTGGCCCTGCTGCCGGTGGAGCTGGGCAAGCGGGCCCCGGCCAGCCGGGTCGACGACGTCCTGGCGGTGGCCGGCGAGGTGGCGCGGCTGAAGCGGGACGGGGACGCGGTGCTGTTCGTGCCGGCCGCGCGGCGGGACACGGCGCTGGTCTCTCCCGGGGCCTTCAGCGGTCTGAGCGACCTGGCGCTGGCCCGGACGCCGGTCGCCTCGGCCACCCTCAAGGGGGAGGAGGCGGACCCGGCGCGGATCCGGGCGGCGCTGCTCGGGCAGAGCCGGGTGCTGCTGGTGACGGACGCGGCGAAGGTCGCGAAGGCGCCGTCGGCGGAGCGGGACAAGGCGAAGGCGGCGGTCCTGCGGGAGCACTTCGCGGTGGTCGAGGACCGGCAGGTGCGGGGTCGGCGGGTGACAGTGTACGAGCGGCGCGGGTAGCACGTGTCCGGTCCGGCCGTGGCCCGCGTTTCACATCGGGTTCACGGGATGCACAGCGGATTCATACGGAATAGCGGCATCCGGACACAGGTTCGGCGGGCAGGGTCGGAACATGATCCATCGGATGCTCCCCCTGCCGGCCCGGCGCACCCGTGCGCGGCGGGCGTCACGGATCCTGCTCGCGCTGGCCGCGACGGCCGGGCTGATCAGCGTGGACGTGCCGGATCCGGCGGGCGGAGCGCCGCTCGGCGTCACCGCGCGGGCGCTGCCCGACGCCACGGCGGACCGGGTGGGCGCGCTCTTCGCGGGCGGGCTCGACGGCGGGCACTTCTGCACCGCCGCCGTGGTGCACAGCGAGGACCGCGATGTGATCGCCACCGCCGCGCACTGTCTGGACAGTCCGTACACCACCGTCTTCGCGCCGGGCTACCGGGACGGCAGGGCTCCGTACGGTCTCTGGAGGCTCACCGGCGTGTATCTCGCTCCGGAGTGGACGGACGGCCGGGACCCGGACGACGACATCGCCTTCGCGACGGTGGCCCCGGTGGACGGCGGGGCGACCGGCTCCGTCGAAGACCTCGTCGGCGGCTTCGCGGTCGCCGCCGGGCAGCCGGACGACGCCACGGTGACGGTCATCGGATACCCGCGGACCCTGGAGACCCCGCTGCGCTGTGCCAACACCACCGCCCTGCTCTCCGCGAGCCAGCGCCGGATCGGCTGCCCGGACCTCAGCGGCGGCACCAGCGGCAGCCCCTGGCTGGTGGACGGCGCGCTGGCCGGGGTGCTCGGGGGCCACGAGGGCGGCGGGAGCGTACCGGAGGTCTCGTACAGCGCGGTGATGGGCGACCGGGCGGTGGAGCTGTACCGGGAGGCGGCGGTCGCCGGCTGAGGGGCCGGACATCCCCTAGCGTATGGCCGGGATGCGTTGCGCTTCGGGTGCGGAGGGCTGCGGGGGAACCAGGTCGGCCGACGGCCGGGACCGGGTGGCCGATCGGATGTCGTGCACTCCGCGGCGCAGGCTGTCGCGCAGTACGCGGCCCAGCGGGCGTTCGACGAGCCGGTGGATGACCCAGGCGAGCAGCAGCATGAAGGCGGTCACGGCGATGACCAGGGGCACGGGCGCCATCTCGCGGCGGAAGTGGTGGATGAAGGTCAGCCCGGCCATCATGTGGATCAGGTAGAGCGGGTAGGTGACCGCTCCGGCGTGCGGGAGCCAGCGCCACTGGATGCCGTCGAGGGCGCCGAGCGCTATGGCCGCCATGACGGTGAAGCCGAGCACGATGATCACGTGGGCGGGCCAGGCAGGTGTCTGCTCGGTGGTGCTGCGGCCCAGGCTGGAGATCATGCGGGCGTGCACGTGGTACTGCGCGAGGAGGAACTGGACGCCGATCACGGCCCACAGGACGGCGTTCGGCCGGAAACGGCGCATCAGGTAGAAGGCGATTCCGGCGATGAAGTACGGGGAGTAGGACGAAACGGCGAAGAAGGACAGCACGCCGTTGTCGACGCTGGGGGCCACGACGCCGGCGAGGGTCCAGGCCCCGCAGAACAGGACGCAGTTGCGGTAGCTCACGCCGCGCATGACGACGACCGCGAACAGTACGTAGAACTTCAGCTCGACGAAGAGGGTCCAGTACGCGTCGTCGATGTCGGGGACGCCCATGCCGCCCTGGAGCATCGTCAGGTTCACCACGACGTGGCTGAACGCCTCCACCCGTCTCACCTCGGGCCAGTTGAACAGCACGAGCGAGGTGAAGGCCACGCCCGCCCAGTAGGCGGGGAAGAGCCGCGAGACCCGGGACACCGCGAAGTCCCCCACGGTGCGGCCCCAGGCGCTCATACAAATGACGAATCCGCTGACCAGGAAGAAGATCTCGACGCCGAGCCAGCCGTAGACGGCGAACCGGCGCGCGACCGGGAAGACGCCCGCCGTCGGTTCGCCCCACGCGCTCTCCAGGACCACGAAGTGGTAGAAGAGCACGGCGAGCGCGGCGAGGACCCGAACGCCGTCGAGGGCCGCCAGGCGCCCGCCAGGGCCCGCGGCCCGCGTACGGCCGTCCGGCTGTGGCCCTCCGGCTGAACTGCCCGCGCTCATCCCTCGACCGCCCCCTCGAAAAGTACGACCGTCCGATGACCGCCGTCAGATCTGCGAAACCCTACAGCGCAGGTCGGGGCGGTCCACCGGGCCTGCCGGTCAGCCGGTCAGCCGGTCAGCCGGACGGCTTGGGCCCGGTTCGCCGGGCGCGCGCCCTACTCCGCGATCTCGGCGGGGGTTTCGAACCAGGTGGGCTCGTCGCGCAGGGCCCGGTGGATCCGGTCCAGGGCGAAGGGCTCCAGCGGCGGCAGCGCGTCCACCTCGAACCAGGCCACTTCGAGGGACTCGTGGTCGTTGGCCCGCGCCTCGCCGCCGGTCGCACGGCAGCGGAAGGTGATGTCCTGGAACTGGCATATGTCGCCGTTGGGGTAGGTGATCGGCTGGAGCATTTGGACGAGGACCACCCGCTCGGGGACGCAGCGCACCGCCGTCTCCTCGTACACCTCGCGCACGGCGGTCTCGGCGGGCTGCTCCCCCGGTTCGGGGATTCCGCCGATCACGGACCACTGCCCGGTGTCGGAGCGCCGGCCGAGCAGCACCCGGCCCCGGTCGTCGAGGACGATGGCCGTGACCCCGGGCAGCAGGAGCAGCCGGTGCCCGGCGGTGGCACGGATCTCGCGGATGAAATCGGGTGTGGTCATCCCCTGACCCTACGAGGACCCGGCGCGGGCACCGCGCGGGCCCCGCGCCGACTCCGCGCCGACCCCGCACGGGCACCGGCCCTCAGGCTGTCCGGCGGGCGCGGGTCCGGCGGGTCAGGATCCAGCCGAACCCGCCCGCCGCGAGGAGGAGCAGCGCGTACTCCGGCAGCGGTCCCACGACGGTGGCCGGGGTGCGGCTGGAGCGCAGCGGGATCTCGGCGACCAGTGCGTCCGCGGTGAACATCTTCGTCTCCGCGCTGATCCTGCCGTCGGGGCGGATCACCGCGCTGACCCCGCTGGTGACGGGGACCAGGACGGTCCGGCTGTGCTCGACGGCGCGGACCCGGTCCATGGCGAGCTGCTGGTAGGTCATCTGGGTCCGGCCGAACGTGGCGTTGTTGCTGGGTACGGAGATCACCTGCGCGCCGTCCTGGACGGTGGAGCGGACGGCGTCGTCGAAGGCGGCCTCGAAGCAGGTGACCATGCCGATGCCGCTGCCGGCCATGTCGAAGACGCCCGGGTCCTTGCCGGGGCCGAAGTCGCGGCGCACCCGGTCCACGTCGGCGCTGAAGAGCCGGACGAAGGAGCGCATCGGGATGCGCTCCCCGAAGGGCTGGATCTTGCGCTTGTCGTAGGTATCGGTGGGGCCCGCCACCGGGTCCCAGAGGATCATCGTGTTGCGCAGCGGACCGGTCTCGGGGGACACGACGGCGCCGATGGCGACCGGCACGCCGATGGCCTTGACCGCCTGGTCGATGACGGCGTGGGCGTCGGGTTCGGCGTACGGGTCGAGGTCGGAGGAGTTCTCCGGCCAGACGACGAAGTCGGGCTTCGGGGCGCGGCCGGCCTTGACGTCCTCGGCCAGCTGGATGGTGCGCTTGACGTGGTTGTCGAGGACGGCGCGGCGCTGGGAGTTGAAGTCGAGGCCGAGGCGCGGCACGTTGCCCTGGATGACGGCGGCGACGACGGTGCCGTCCTCGGCCGCGTCGGAGACCAGCGGACGGGCGGCGAGGCCGGCGCCGATCGGGGCGGCGATGGTGAGCGCGGCCAGCGCGGCGGTGGTGCGGCCGGGGTGGGCACGGGCGATGCGCAGGGCTTCGTAGAGGCCGAATCCGCAGAGGGCGACGCCGAAGGAGAGCAGCGGTGTGCCGCCGAGGGCGGCGAGCGGGGTGAAGACGCCGTCGGCCTGTCCGAAGGCGAGCTTGCCCCAGGGGAACCCGCCGAAGGGGGCCCGGGCGCGCAGGGCCTCGCCCGCGACCCAGACGGCGGCGGCGAACAGCGGCCAGGCCGGGAGCCGGCTGACGAGGGCGATGCCGAGGCCGGCGAGGCCGATGAGGAGGGCTTCGAGGGTGGCCAGCGCCAGCCAGGGCACCGGGCCGACCTCCTCACCCGTCCAGACGAGGAGCGGAAGCAGGAAGCCGAGCCCCGCGAGGAATCCGAGGCCGAAGCCGGCCCGGGCGCGGCCGCCGTGGAGACAGCCCGCGAGCAGGGCGAGGGCGAAGGGGGCCAGCCACCACAGGGGGCGCGGCGGGAAGCTGAGGTAGAGCAGCACTCCGGACAGCGCGGCGAGCACGGCACGCACCCGCCAGGATCCCGTCCGCTTCACGGCGGCCGGGGTGGTGGCGGGGCTGGTGGGAGGGCCGGTGACCGGGGGCGCGGAGCCTTCGGTCCGGAGTCCGTCGGCGGGCTGCGAGGGCTCGTTCCCGGCCGCGCGGGTGACACTGCTGCTCATCTGGCGGAGTGTACGTCCCCGCGCCCCGGAGACGCGTAAGCGCACAGGACGTACGCGGGCGCCCCGACCACGCGGCGAGGTGGCGAGGGGTCGTGCCGGGAGGCAGGGCAGGGGCCCGCGAAGATTTCCCGGACGGGGCCGGTGATCGGCAAGACGACACCACTTAGCGTGCGAGGGCGCGCAGGTGGGTGCGGATGACCCGGACGGCGTTCTCGGCGTCGTCGACGGTGACCGTGAACAGCTTCCCGTCGCCGAGCCTCAGTTCCAGTCCCTCGCCGCGCCGGACGATCACCGCGGTGCCCTTCTCGGGGCGCCAGCGGTAGCCCCAGCCGCCCCACTGCTGCGGGGTGATCCGGGGAAGGAACTCGGCGGAGGCCACATCGGTGAGCTGGATCTTCCGGCGCGGCAGCCCGATGTGGCCACAGCGCACGACCAGGGCCTCGGCGTCGACGGTGACGGCGACGTACACGAAGGCGATCGTGCCGTAGAGGATGAGCAGCCCGGCGGCGAGGCAGCCGACCACGGCCATGAGGAGCGGGACGATGCCGTTGGTCCAGGCGTTGCCGACGGCGAGCTCGATGCCGAGCGCCAGACAGCCCGCACCGGCCACCGCGAGCAGCCACTGCGCGCGGTTGGAGGCCCGTCCCGTCCAGAGCGGACCCGGGGGGTGATCCGTCATGTCAAGCAGCGTACTCACGTTCCGCGCGTACGCCACCGCCTCTGGCCCACCCGGTGCGCAGCGGCGCCTGGGCGCCCGGGAACCCGGCGGTGAGCGCGTCGGCGACGGGGTCGTCACCGCGCATCGGGCCTCGTCCGGACGGGTGACTGGCGGCCGGCCTCCGAGTGAGGCGCTGGCCCGGCGCCCGCGCCCGTTCAGCCGGGCAGCAGGCTGATCAGTGCGTCGCGCAGGGCCGGCCGGCGGCCGGTCATGAAACGGTGCAGGTTGCGCGAGCCGAAGGCGACGCGCTGGGCGCTGCGACGGCGCTCGGCGTCATAGGCGCGGAGGGCGCCGGGCAGCCCGGCCGGTCCGGTGGCGGTGACGGCGCGGGTCAGGGCCTCGGCGTCGAGGAGGGCGGTGCAGGCGCCCTGGCCGAGGTTGGGCGTCATGGCGTGGGCGGCGTCGCCGACGAGGGCGACCCGGCCGTCGGTGACGAAGGTGGGGAGCGCCGGGTAGAGGTGGCGCATCTCGTACCGGATCCAGGTCGCCGGGTCGGTCTCGGCCAGGACGCGCGGGACGGGGTCGTGCCAGTCGGCGAAGGCGTCCCGGACTTCTTGGGCGGTGGTGGCCGCGGGAACGGTCGCGTACCAGTTGGTGCGGCCGGGCTCCACGGGGGTCATGCCGAAGAAGCGGCCGTCACCCCAGGTCTCGCCGTACAGGCCGGTCTCGAATCCGGCGATGCCGATCCAGGCGACCGTACCGATCGGGCGCGGACCGCTGCCGCACCCGAAGTGCGCCGTGCGGACCACGCTGTTGATCCCGTCGGCGCCGACGAGCAGATCGGCGGTCAGTCCGGCCGGGTCGGTGAGGCGCTGCCCGTACGCGATCCGCACGCCGCCGAGCCGGTCGAGCTCGGCGAGCAGCGCGTCGATCAGGTAGGGGCGGGATATGAGCAGTTCGGGCCGGCCCGCCTTGCGCTCGATCCGTTCCAGCGGGAGAGCGGCCAGCACCCTGCCGTCGGGGCGCCGGATGCGGGCGTCGCGGTACGGGACCGCGCGCGCCCGCAGCGCGTCGCCCAGGCCGAGCCGGTCGAGGGCGCCCTGGGCGGTGGGGTGGATCCCGAGGGCGGTTCCGTAGCGTTCGAGCGCGGTCCGCCGTTCCAGGACGGTGACCGCCCAGCCCGCTCGGCGCACGCCGACGGCGGTGGCGAGCCCGCCGACTCCCGCCCCGACCACGACGGCCGTGCCGGCGCCCGGCCGGCGGCCTCGCCCTGGCCCTTGCCCTTCCCCGCTCCCGCTCCCGCTGCCGGTTTTGGTCTCCGTCTCGGTCTCGGTCTCGTCGCTCATGGCCCACCAGCCCCTTCGCCCGCGGCTCCCACTCCCACGACACCACGGCCGTGGTACTACACCTGTGGTACCACGGGCGTGGTTAAACTGGCAACGTGAATCAGGACCGGAGGGACCGGCTGCGGGACGCGGCCATCGCCGTACTGGCGGAAGCGGGCGGGCGCGGGCTGACGCACCGGGCCGTCGACGCGGCCGCCGCCGTGCCGACGGGCACGGCCAAGAACTACTTCCCGACGCGCGACGCCCTGCTGCGCGCGGTGGCCGAGCGCTGCGTGGAGCAGTACCGGGCGCTGGCCGCGGCCCTGGCGGGGGCCGGGCCGGGGCCCGCCGACGCGCAGCAGCTCGCGGCGCTGCTCGCGGGGCTGCTGCGGGATGTGGCCGGGCCCGGGCGCCCGCGCGTCCTGGCCTATCTGGAGCTCCTCACCGAGGGGACGCGGCGGCCGTGGCTGGCCGCCCTGCTCGATCCGATCGCCGCGGCGGACTTCGCGGCGCACGCCCGCCTGCTGCGCGCGGCCGGACTGCCGGCCGGACCGGAGCAGGCCCGCGCCCTCACCCTCGCCCTGCACGGCGCGATCCCTCACCTGCTGACCGGCGCCCCGGCCACCCTGGCGGCGGCCGGCCTGGAGGACCTGGACCTCTTCGCGCGCACGCTGCTCGCCTCCGTGTGCTCCTCCGGGGAGATGCCGTGACCGGGCGGCTCGACCGGGCGGTGGGGGCCGTACTGGGCTCGGCTGTGGGAGACGCGCTCGGCGCTCCCTACGAGTTCGGCCCCGCCGGGCAGTTGAGCGAGCGGGCCGAGGAGATGCGCGGGGGCGGCGGCTGGGATCCCGGCGAGGCGACCGACGACACGCAGATGGCCGTCCTGGTCGGCGAGTCCCTGCTGGAGCGGGGCGGCCTGGAACTCCCGGACGTCTTCGCCCGGTTCCAGCAGTGGGCGGCCGGGCAGCCCAAGGACATCGGCCTGCAGACGGAGGACGTACTGACGAACGGCGAGCCGTGGAACCTCGCCGCCGCCCTGCACTTCCGGGTCAACGCCCGGGCTGCGGGCAACGGTTCCCTGATGCGGGCCGCCACCTCGGCGGTGTACTTCGCCGCCGCCGGGCGGGAGCGGACCATAGACGCCGCCCGGCGGATCGCGGCGCTGACGCATGGCGACCGGGCCGCCTGGGAGGGAACGGCGATCCTGCACGAGCTCGTCCGCGTCGCCCTCGACGGAGCCGATCCGCTCGCCGCCCTGCCCGCGACGCTCGCCGCGGTGCACCCGGACCACCGCGAGCGGTACGGCCGCGTACTCGCCCCCGACTGGCATCCCGGTCTGGCCACCGAGTTCAACGGCGCGGTGTGGCCCTGCCTGGGTTCGGCCGTGTGGGCGCTACGGACGACATCCGGGTTCGCGGAAGCGGTGCGGGCCTCCGTGGACTTGGGCGGTGACACGGACACGGTGGCCGCGGTAACGGGGATCCTGGCCGGGGCCCGGTACGGCCAGGGGGCGGTCCCCGCGCACTGGACGGCCGCGCTGCACGTTCCGCTGCCCGGGTTCGGGGAACGGGTCCTGGACGCGGACGACCTGCGTGCGCTGGCTCAGCGGCTGGCGGCGGCCGGCTCCCGCTGAAGCTCCAGGCGGCGGCCCCGAAAGGCCGCGCGCAGCCGCCGGTCGTGCGTGACCAGGACGAGGGTCCCGCCGAAGTGGGCCAGGGCGGCCTCCAGTTCCTCCACCACGGCCGGGGCCAGGTGGTTCGTCGGCTCGTCCAGCAGCAGCAGGTCGAGCGGCCGCGCCAGCAGCCGGGCGAGCTCCAGCTTGCGGCGCTGACCGGCCGAGAGGGCGCCCACCGGCCGGTTGAGGTCGTCCGGGGCGAGCAGGCCGTGCCCGGCGACCTGGTCGGCGTACTCCTGGCCGAACACCTCCACCGCCGAACGCAGTTCGCGCGCTCCCCGGTCGTCCTGCCGCAGCACCCCCACGCGTGGGGGTGTCCGTACGAAGCCTTGCGCAGGCTTGAGTTCACCGGCCAGCAGGTGCAACAGGGTCGACTTACCGGCTCCGTTGGGTCCGGTCACCAGGAGCCGCTCCCCCGGGGCGAGCGTGAGCGAGACCGGTTCGAGTCGCCCCGGCACGGTCGCACCGGCGGTCTCCACCACGGCGGCGGAGCCTTCGGTGAACCGGCCGGTGAAGCGGAGCGGGCGCGGGGGCGGCGGAAGCGGGTTCTCGGTCAGCCGGTGCAGCCGTTCGCGGGCGGCGCGCACGCGACTCGCCGCGCCGTGGGTCCGCGACCGGGCGCGGAAGGCCCCGGCTCCGCTGAAGCCGCGGGGCAGCTTGCGCGGGATGGCGGCGAACCGCCCGATGTTGGTGTCGGCGAGCCGCTCGGCGCTCCGGACCTCCTCGCGCCACTCCTCGTACTCCCGCTCCCAGCGGGCCCGTTCGGCGGCGCGGGCGGTCAGGAACCCCGCGTAGCCGTTGCCGTAGCGGCGTACGGTCCGGCGGTCCCGGTCCACCTCCAGGATGGCGGTCGTGACGCGGTCGAGGAAGAGCCGGTCGTGGGTGACGGCGACGACCGTTCCGCGGTGGGCGCGCAGGCGCTCCTCCAGCCAGGTCACCGCCTCGTCGTCGAGGTCGTTGGTCGGCTCGTCCAGCAGCAGCAGTTCCGGCTCGGCGGCGAGGGCCGCCGCGAGCGCGAGCCGGGAGCGCTGACCGCCGGGGAGGGTGCCGAGCCGGCGGTCCGGGTCGAGGTCGGTCCGTTCGCCGAGGCGGCGCAGGGTGGTCGCGACGCGCCGTTCGGCATCGTGGCCGCCGCGGGCGTCGTAGGCGGCGAGGAGGTCCCCGTACGCCGTGAGTTCCTCGGGACCGGCCCGGTGCAGGCGGGACTCGGCGGCGCGGATCCGGAGCTCCAGGTCGCGCAGGTCGGCGAGCGCGAGGTCGATCGCCTCCCCGACGCGGGCGGCAGGCGGGAGGTCGAGGGTCTGCGCGAGGTGCCCGAGGCCGCCGGGGGCGGTGACGGTGACCTCGCCGTGGTCGGGCCGCTCCCGCCCGGCGAGGAGCCGCAGCAGGGTGGACTTGCCGGAGCCGTTGTCGCCGACGACGCCGACCCGCTCGCCGGGCCGGACCGTACAGCTGACGCGGTCCAGGACGACGTGGGTGTCGTAGCTCTTGGTGACCTCGGACAGGACGATCTGGGTGGGGGCTTGGGGAGCACGCAAGGGCGGTCCCTTCGGAACAGCGGGTGGAGACGAACCGTTCCGTCTCGTAACACTGGCAACCGTAAACGACGAACGCACGCCACGCAAGACGATTCGTCTCGCCAACGGCGGCCGGGTGCCGGGGTGCCGGCTGCGGGACTGCGGGACTGCGGGGTGCCGTCGGGGTCAGCCGACGGGCGCGCCCTCGACGGTCGCGCCCTGGCCCACGAGCAGCCGGCCCTCGGCGTACCTGAGCGCGGCGTCGGGCAGGCTCCCCTGCCGCCCGCTGCGCAGGACGGTCAGTCCGCCCGTGCCGGGCAGGGCGGGCTCGGGCAGGACGCCGAGACGGCGCAGCGCCTGGACGGCGACGGGCTCTGCGGAACCGTGGTAGACGAGCCCGGCTCCCCCGGTCCGCGCGGCCAGGGCGGCCCGGATGGGGCCCTCGACCAGCTCGTAGTGCGTGCAGCCGAGCACCACGTCGGTGACGTCGGCCGGGGTCAGCGCGGCAGCCGCGGCGACGGCGGCCGTCACGGCGTCGTCGTCGGCCGCCTCCACGGCGTCGGCGAGCCCGGGGCAGGGCACCTCGGTGACGCGGGCCCCGGCGGCGAAGTCGCGGATGAGCCCGCGCTGGTAGGGGCTGCCGGTGGTGGCCGGGGTGGCCCAGATCGCCACGCGGCCGCCGGCGGCCGCGGCGGGCTTGATCGCCGGTACCGTCCCGATGACCGGGAGGCCGGGCTCCAGTTCCGCCCGCAAGGTGGCCAGGGCGTGCACGCTGGCGGTGTTGCAGGCCACGATCAACGCGTCCGGGCTGTGCGCGGCGGCGGCCCGGGCGACGGCGAGCGCCCGCGCGGTGAGGTCGGCGGGGGTCCGCGGGCCCCACGGCATCCCGTCGGGGTCGGAGGAGAGGACCAGATCCGCGTCCGGCCGCAGCCGCCGCACCACCGCGGCCGCCGCGAGGAGGCCGATTCCGGAGTCCATGAGCGCGATCTTCACCCGGCCACCTTAGTCGACCCCACCCCCGCCCGAACCCGCCGCCCACAACACCCCACCCCTGAATCGACCCCGATCACCCCGGGTCAGCAACGCCACCCATCCCGCCCCGACCACAGGCCGCCGCACGCGAGCCGCGCCTGAGGCGCAGCGACGGAGCCGGGCCCGCCACCCGGGGGCGAGGGTGGAGAGCGCCGCCCCGGGGCCGCACCGGAAACCGCAGCACCGGGATGGGGGTGGAGACCGCCGCCCCGGGGCCGCACCGAAATCGGCAGCACCGTGACGCAACGGAGGCTGCCGCCCCGCGCGCCGGGACCAAACGCCACCGCCCGGGGCTCGGGCCGAAGACCGCCGCCCGGGGCCGCGCCGGACGCCGCAGCACGGGAGCCGGGCCTGAGACCGCCGCATTGGAGCGGGACCCGGAGGCGACCCGTACCGGGGTCCGCCCGACCCGCCACACGGGACCGGGCCGAAGGCCGCCACACGGGGGCCGGACCGAAGGCTGACGCACCACGGCCGAGCCGAAGGCCGCCGTACGGGAGCCGGGCCTGCGACCGCCGCATCGGGGCCGGACCGAAGGCCGCCGCACCAGGAACCTGCCGGACGCTGACACGTGGCCAGGTCGAACGACCGCACCGGGCTCGGGCCCGAGACCGCCGCACCACGGCCGAACCAAGGCGACCGCACCGGCGCCCAGCCGGAGACCGCCACACCACGGCCGGGCCGAAGGCGGCCGCAGCGGAGCCGGGCCGGAGGCCGTCGTGCCGCGGGCGGGCCGAACGTGAGCGCACCATGGCCGGGCCGGAGGCAGCCTCACATCAGCCGGGCCGAGCGAATGCACCGGGGCGCGCCGGACGTTGCCGCGGCCGGGCCGAGGCGGGCGCAGCGCACCCGGCGGCGCGGGTGCGCGACACGTGCGGCCGGGCGCGGCACACTGCCGCCATGGGCCTCCTCACCGCCGCCTGCGCGGCCTACGCGTCCCTCGCCGCCTGGCTCTGGCTCACCCTCGCCCAGGGCATGTTCTGGCGGACCGACGTCCGCCTCCCCCCGCGCACCGCCCCCACCCACTGGCCGTCCGTCGCGATCGTCGTACCCGCGAGGGACGAGGCCGAGGTGCTGCCCCGGAGTCTTCCCTCGCTCCTCGCCCAGGACTATCCCGGCGAAGCCGAGGTGATCCTGGTCGACGACGGCAGTACGGACGGCACCGGCGGCCTCGCCCTCCGGCTCGCCCGGGAGCAGCCCGGGCTGCCCCTCACCGTCGTCTCCCCCGGCGACCCCGCCCCCGGCTGGACCGGCAAGCTGTGGGCGCTCCGCCACGGCATCGCGATCGCCCGCACCGCGCACGCCGCCGAGCCCGACTTCCTCCTCCTCACCGACGCCGACATCGCGCACGAGCCGGACAGCCTGCGCGAACTGGTCGCCGCCGCGACCTCCGCCGACCTCGACCTCGTCTCCCAGATGGCCCGCCTGCGCGTCGCCGGGCTCTGGGAAAGGCTCATCGTGCCGGCGTTCGTCTACTTCTTCGCCCAGCTCTACCCCTTCCGCCGGATCAACCGGCCCGGCGGGCGCACGGCGGCGGCCGCCGGCGGCTGCGTCCTGCTGCGCACCGAGGCCGCCGTACGGGCGGGGGTCCCCGACTCCATCCGCCAGGCCGTCATCGACGACGTCTCCCTCGCCCGCGCGGTCCAGCGCTCCGGCGGCCGGATCTGGCTCGGACTGGCGGAGCGGGTGGACAGCGTGCGCCCGTACCCCGCCCTCGCGGATCTGTGGCGGATGGTCTCGCGCAGTGCCTACGCGCAACTGCGCCACCAGCCCCTCCTGCTGGCCGGGACGGTCGCCGGGCTGGTGCTCGTCTATCTCGTACCCCCGGCCGCCCTCCTGGCGGGCCTCGCGACCGGACACCCCGCCATCGCCTGGGCCGGCGGCCTGGCCTGGCTGTTGATGGCCGGCACCTATCTGCCGATGCTCCGCTACTACGGTCAGCCGGCCGCGCTCGCCCCGCTGCTTCCGTTCACGGCGCTGCTGTACCTCCTGATGACCGTCGACTCGGCCGTTCAGCACTACCGGGGCCGCGGCGCGTCCTGGAAGGGCCGTACCTATGCCCGTCCCAGCGACGCCTGAAACCGCGAACTGCTGCCCGAGACAGAGTCATCCGAGGTCACCGCGTTGTGACGCTGCGTCAGCACGAAGTCGGTGCAACACACAACCGGTGGGCACGAGTAGGAGCAAGGTGGGGTGGAAGTGGTGAAATCGTGCACGTGAACGTCAAGTGAAAGCTGTGGCCCTGACCTGCGAATATGCAGGTCAGGGCGGTGTTGACGACACCTCGCTATGGACCCGGTGAAGTCGTGGGCTTAACTTAGGTCCCATGACCTCCCCCCGCTCCACTTATGGCGGCGGTTACTACTCCGCGCCCTCCTTCCCGGACACCCCCATCTACGACTCCCTCGTCGCCGAACGCGGCACTCCGCAGATCGCCCCGATCCGCGTCCCGGCCGCCTACGAGTCCCCGAGTGCCGGCTACTCGAGCGGTGGGTACCTCCCGGCCCTCGCCTCGGCGCTGCCCGCGCTGCCGCCCGCGGCGCCCCAGCAACAGCACGCCCCGGCGTACGGATACCCGTACCAGCAGCAGGCCGCTCCGCAGCCGATGCCGCTGCAGCACGCGCCCGCCCCGTACATCCCGCAGCAGCAGGCGGTCGGGGCCCGCGGCGGATACGTACCGCAGCCCCATCCGCAGCAGCCCCGCCCGGTCGCCGCGGCCACCGGGTACGAGGCCATGCGCCCGGCCGCACCGCGTCCGATGCAGGCTCCCGCGCCGGTCCCGGCCGCCTCGTACGAGGACCCGTACGGCCGCCCCTACCAGGGGCGTGGTTACTGACCGGTCGGCTGACACGCGGGGCGGCGCGAGGGGCTGGCAGTATTCCCCCATGTCGAACTTGCGCGTTCAGGCGCTCCACGTCCATCCCGTCAAGTCGGTAGCGGGGACCGCTCCCGACGAGGTGGCCGTGGAGCCCTGGGGTCTTGCCGGGGACCGGCGGTGGGCGCTGGTGGACACCGAGGGCACGGTCATCACCCAACGGCGGCACCCGCGACTGGCCTTGGCGGCGGCCCGTCCGGTGGGCGGCGGCCGGATCGCGGTGACGGCGCCGGGCATGACGGAGCTGGTGGTGGAGGTGCCCGAGCCGGGTCCGCTGGAGCCGGTCGTACTGTTCGGGAAGAAGGTCGAGACCGTGGTCGCGGCGAACGCCGCGGCCGACTGGTTCAGCGCGCACCTCGGGATGCCGGTGCGGCTGGTGCACATGGACGATCCGGCGGTACGGCGTCCAGTGGATCCGGATTACGCACTGCCGGGCGAAATGGTCAGCCTGGCCGACGGCTATCCGCTGCTGATCACCACCCTCGCCTCGCTGGACGCGCTCAACTCGCTGATCGCGCAGGGGGACCATCCCGAGGAGGGTCCGCTGCCGATGAACCGTTTCCGCCCCAACGTGGTGGTCTCCGGGGCCGAAGCGTGGGCCGAGGACGACTGGCGGCGCGTCGCGATCGGCGACGCCGTCTTCCGCGGGGCGCGCGAATGCGGCCGGTGCGTGATCACCACGACCGACCAGGGGACGGCGGAGCGGGGCAGGGAACCGCTGAAGACCCTGGCCAGGCACCGGCGGATCGGCCGGTCGCTGGCGTTCGGGCGGCTGCTGGTGCCGGTGCGGCTGGGGACGGTGCGCGTCGGCGACGAGGTCCACGTCCTCGAATGACGCTTCCGGCTCGCTCCGGTCCGTTCCGGTCCGAAGGCGCTGCGCAGACCACGCAGCCCCGATCGGCCGACCGGAATGACTCCTTCGGGGGGCTCCGGCCTCCGGCTGGAACCAAGCGGCACGACAACGCCGTTGGATCAGTCAGACAGGTGAGCACCCCGCCGGTACGGCACCGTCAGGGACCGGATCCGGATCGGGTGATCACATGTCTCGTGCGTCCCGGAATGCGCGTCCCGGGGCATGCGGAAGGCCGGGACGCGCAGGCAGGCGGAGACTGGCGGATGCAGGGGGAGCCGGACCGTGTGGACAGCAATGGGTGTATGGCGCTGGCGGCGCAATCCGCTGCGCCGGCCGACCGATCTCTTCGAGGCGTGGGTGGCGTTCGCCGCACTGGTGTGTGTCCTGGTGGTGGCGCCGGCCGCCGGGTGGGGCGCGGGCCTGCGGGTGGACGGCACCCTGCAGCAAGCCGCGCACGAGCAGCGGCAGGAGCGTCATCTCGTTCCGGCGGTGGTGGTCCGGCCGGCCCCGGAGTCGGCCGCCGCCGCGTCCGCGGCCGCCGACCCGTCGGCGCAGCGGACGGCCCCGCGCCGTACGCGGGTCGTGGCCTCGTGGACCGCGCCCGACGGCAGCAGCCACGAAGGCACGGTGCCGGCCGCGGAGGAACCGCCGCGCCCCGGCGACCGGTTCCGGATATGGACCGATGCGCACGGCCGGCTCGTGGGGCAGCCGCTCGACCCGTCCGCCGCCGGCTTCCACGCGGGGATGGTGGGTGTGGCCGCCGCGATCGGCGTGGCCGCGCTGGTCGAGACGGTCCGGCGGATGGTCGTACGCAGGCTCATGCATCGGCGGTACCTCCGTCTGGACCGGGCCTGGGCGGCTGCCGGACCGGACTGGGGCCGGGCGGGCGCGGGCGGTTGACCTGGCGGCCCATCGGCTCCGCGCGCGCTACCGTGGGGCGGCCGGATCGGTCGCTCCAGTAGCTCCATCGGCTTCAATGTGGCTTCAGTGACTTCAGGTTCCAGTGGCTTCGGTCGCATCGGCAGCGCGAGTACGAGGGTGGGGGCACGACAGCACCATGGTTCAGGGCACGGTCCAGGTGACGCACGGCGGGTCTTCGCGGTGGCGGCGCCGCTCCGGTGAGTATCCGACGCTGACCGCCGCGCTCGCCGTCGCGGGCGACGGAGACGTGCTGTCCATCGCCCCCGGCACCTACCGGGAGAACCTGGTGCTGCACCACGCCGTCACCCTGCGCGGGCCCGAGGGCGGGCTGGGGTCGGTGCGGATCGCCCCGCTCGACGGGGTCGCGCTGACCGTGCGCGCCTCGGCCGTGGTCCAGGACCTGTACCTGGAGGGGCAGGACCGGGCGGCGCCCGCCCTGCTGGTGGAGGACGGCTCCCCCGAGCTCACCGATCTGCGGGTGAGCACCCACTCCGCGGCCGGCATCGAGGTACGCGGATCCGGGGCCCGGCCCCTGGTGCGGCGGTGCACGGTGGAGAATCCTACCGGCGTCGGGATCGCCGTACTGGACGGCGGCGGCGGGGTGTTCGAGGAGTGCGAGGTCGTGGCCGCCGGGCAGAGCGGCGTCTCGGTGCGCGGCGGCGGCCGGCCCCGGCTGGAGCGCTGCCGGATCCACCACGCCACGGGCGCGGGGATCGCGGTCACCGGCGAGGGTTCGGGCCTGGAGGCCCTGGGCTGCGAGGTGTACGAGGTCAAGGGCACCGGGGTGCAGATCGCCGCCCGCGCCACGGCCCGGCTCACCGACTGCGCCGTGCACCGGACCTCGGCCGACGGGGTCACGCTCGACACCGACGCGGTGCTCACGCTGGCCGGTTGCGACATCCACGACATCCCGGAGAACGCGGTCGACCTGCGGTCCCGTTCGGTGCTCACCCTCAGCCGCACCACGGTGCGCCGGTTCGGCCGCAACGGTCTGTCCGTATGGGACCCGGGCACCCGGGTGGACGCCGAGTCCTGCGAGATCCACGACAGTACGGGCGACTATCCGGCCGTGTGGATCAGTGACGGGGCCACCGCCTCCCTGGACTCCTGCCGGGTGCACGACGTGCCGGACGCGCTGTTCGTGCTGGACCGGGGTTCGCGCGTCGACGTGGTCGACAGCGATCTGTCCCAGGTGCGCAACACCGCCGTCTCGGTGAGCGACGGGGCCACGGCCCAGCTCGACGACTGCCGGATCCGCGAAGCGGCCACCGGGGCCTGGTTCCGCGACCACGGCAGCGGCGGCACCCTCGCCAACTGCACCATCGACGCCGTGCAGACCGGCGTGATCGTCACCAAAGGCGCCGACCCGGCTCTGGAGCGGTGCACGGTCACCTCCGCGGCCGAGGCCGGTTTCTACGTGTCGGCGGGCGGCCGCGGCACCTTCACCGCCTGCCGGGTGACGGGCAGTTCCGGCTTCGGTTTCCACGTCATCGACGGCTGCCGCACCACGCTGACGCGCTGCCACACCGAGCGCTGCGCCCGCGGGGGCTACGAGTTCGCCGAGGACGGGCCGCTCGCCGAGGGGTGCACCAGCGACGAGTCCGGCCCGCGGCTGGCGGCCCAGTCGGCCCCGGCCGGCGGATCCGCCGGGGCGCAGGCGGGGATCCGTACGGTCACCGCGTCGCAGAGCCCCGTGGCGACACCGGCGGCGCAGGCGTCCGTACCGGCGCCCGCGGACCGGCCGGAGGGCGGCGCGGCGGCCGCCGCGCGGGGCTCCGGAGAGGTGCTGGGACAGCTCGACGCGCTGGTGGGACTGGAGAGCGTCAAGCGCGAGGTGCGCGCGCTCACCGACATGATCGAGGTGGGCCGGCGACGGCAGCAGGCGGGCCTCAAGGCCGCCTCGGTGCGCCGGCACCTGGTCTTCACCGGCTCCCCCGGCACGGGCAAGACCACGGTCGCCCGGCTGTACGGGGAGATCCTCGCCTCCCTCGGCGTGCTGGAGCGCGGGCACCTGGTCGAGGTGTCCCGCGTGGACCTCGTCGGCGAGCACATCGGCTCCACGGCGATCCGTACGCAGGAGGCCTTCGAGAGGGCGCGCGGCGGGGTGCTGTTCATCGACGAGGCGTACGCGCTGGCTCCGGAGGATTCGGGACGGGACTTCGGGCGCGAGGCGATCGACACCCTGGTGAAGCTGATGGAGGACCACCGGGACGCGGTGGTGGTGATCGTCGCCGGGTACACGGCGGAGATGGATCGCTTCCTGACCGTCAACCCGGGTGTGGCCTCGCGTTTCTCCCGGACCATCACCTTCGGCGACTACGGTCCCGAGGAGCTGCTGCGGATCGTGGAGCAACAGGCGGAGGAGCACGAGTACCGGCTCGGGGAGGGCACGTCCGAGGCCCTGCTGACGTACTTCACGGAGCTGCCCAAGGGGCCGGCCTTCGGCAACGGCCGTACCGCGCGCCAGACCTTCGAGTCGATGGTGGAGCGGCACGCGGGGCGGGTGGCCCAGCTGTCGGAGCCCAGTACGGACGAGCTCACCCTGCTGTTCCCGGCGGATCTGCCGGCGCTGCCCGCCCTGCCGGCTCCTTGCTGACGCCGGCCCGCTGACCCGGGGCGCCGGCCCGCTGACCCGGGGCGCCGGCCCGCTGACCTGGTACGTCGGCCCGTGCGGCCGCGTCCAACCGGGCGAGCAGGGCGTCGCGTTCGGCAGCGAAGGCCGGATCGGCCTGGTAGTCGCCGTGGCCGAGGATCGGCGCGGGCAGCGGGTGGCGGGCGCTGCGCCCGTAGGCGACCGGGTCGGGGAGCGGGCCGCGGTCCACCTCCTGGGCAGCGCCGGGAAGTGCGGGGCCGCCGATGGGGTCGGTGGCACGCCACAGGTTGCGCCAGCAGTCGAGCTCGCCGTGCAGGGCGGTGAGCGGCCCGCGGCCGAAGTAGGCGGGGAACCAGCGGCCGTAGAGGCGGCCGAGCGGGGATCCGTACGTGAGCAGGGCGACCCGGCGGCGGGCGGGCGGCGGCAGTTGCCAGACGGCCGCCGCGGCGAGCACGCTGCCCTGGGAGTGGCCGGAGATCACCAGGCGGCCGCCGGTGCGGCCGGTCCAGCCGGCCATCCGCCAGGTCAGGTCGGGGACGGCGCGCTCGGCGTAGCAGGGTGGCGCGAAGGGGTGGGCGGCGCGCGGCCAGAAGGTGCCGACGTCCCACAGGATGCCGATGGTCCGGCGGGCGGCGGGGTCCCGGTAGGCGCGGCGGCCCCAGGTGACGAAGAGGACGAAGCCGAGGCCGATGAGCCAGGACCCGGCGTCCTGAGCGGCGCGGGCGGCGGCTTCCAGCAGCGGCTGCGTCCCGCGGGCCGCCTCGCCCGGCACCCGTCCGCTGAGCCAGGCTCCGGCGAGTGCGCCCGCGCCGAGCACCAGGGTGATCCCGGAGACGGCCGCCACGAACCAGGGCGCGGAGTCGGTGAGCGCGGCGGCGCTCCGCGCTCCGGCGATCCGGCGGCTGCGGGCCGGGTCCGGCGTCTCCCCCGGGTACTCCTCGGCCACGGTCCTGGCCAGCCGGCTGCGGGTCCGGGCCCCGCGCACCGCGAACCAGGCGGCGAGCAAGGCCAGTACGAGGAGCAGCGGCGGCAGCACGGCGGCCTGCCAGGACAGCAGCACGGGCGGCCCGGGCAGCGGGGCGCCGGCCATCCCGGGCGTGGCTCCCCCGTCCAGCCAGTCGGCGACGCGCTGGGCGACCCCGCCGGACATCACCCCGCCGAGGGCGCAGCCCAGCATGGCGACGGCGGGCCCGCCGAGGCCGTGCAGGGCGGCCGACGGGTCGGGGGCCCGGCGGTGCAGGTACCGGGCGACGGCGGCGAGGGCGAGCACGCAGGCACCCTGGCCCAGCATGAGCACGCCGAAGGCGAAGTCACCGGGGAGCCGTCCGGTGGAGGTCCAGCCGGGGCGCGACCAGCAGGCGTGCAGGAGGACGGCGGCGAGCAGGACGAGCGCGGCTCCGGGCAGCAGGGTGACGGCGGCCCGGTCGAGCCGGTGGTCGGCCCGGGCCTCGGTACGGCCGCGCCGGCAGACGACCCAGGCCACGGTGACGGCTCCGGCGGCGAGCAGTGCCTGCGTGACCCAGCCGAGGGCTTCGAGGGCGGGGACGCCGGCCCGGCGGTCGTAGCGGGCGGTCGGCGCGGCGACGGCCACCGCCACGGTGAGCAGCCCGGCGGCGGTGTGGGCGGCGCGCAGCCGGGCCACGAGCCGGCGTCCGTACCAGAATCCGGGGCGGCCGAGCGCGGGCGCGGAGTCCGACGCGGTGTCCGGGTCGGCGGCGCCGGCGGGCGGCGGCTGGGATTCGTAGGCGCTCCAGGTGCGGTTCGACAGGAACCAGAGCAGCCCCGTCAACGCGGCGGGCACCAGGGCCCCGAGGGCGAGGCGGCGCCCGGGCTGGGCCCACCAGCCGCCCCCGGGCGAGAGGAAACCGAGCCAGGAGCGGGAGCCGGTACAGGTGCCGGAGGCCGCGCACTGCCAGGCGAAGAGGTCGAGCGCGACCTCGCAGGCGGCCGCGATCAGCAGCACGGTCAGGCTGAGCGCGATGATCCGTACGAGGACCCCGTACGCGCGCACCGCGCGCGGCGCCGCCTCGGCGGCGGGCGTGGCCGGCCGGGCCCAGTGGGCGAGGTTGGCCACCATGAAGGGCAGGAGCAGCAGCCACAGGGCGCGGGCGCCGTTGCCGGAGGTGAGCCGGGACCAGCAGTAGGCCTCGGGGACGGGCCGCCCGGCGTACCGCTCGGGGTGGGCTTCGGCGTCGGCGTCCTCGGTGCGGCGGAAGACGGCGGCGGTGGAGTCGCCGGTGACGCGGACGGTGCGCGGGTCGCCGAGCAGCTCGCCGGGGGCGGCGCCGGCCACTCCGTGGACCAGGAGTTCGAGGGCGAGGGGCGTGTCTGTCTGGGGTCGGTCCGGCACACGGGCCTCCGCTCGCGGGACAGGATCGGCGCGGCTCCAGCATCCCGCGCGACGCGTCCCCTGCCCAGGGGGATGTCTTGCCGATCATGACGCGCTCGCGGCGCGCTCGACAAGACACCACCGGGCACCGCGCCGGGCAATCCGTCCCGGCGGGCGATCGGCCGGGATCGGGGCGCTGGCGCAGCGGACATCGCTGGCGCAGCGGACATCTCGAGGGCGTCCCGCTATGGTGACGCGCACACGGGTTCAAGACCTCACCCCAGGGGGTACCGCCATGGCTCGCCGACTCCGCCCGGTGGGGCTGGACTTCATCGACGACGCGCCGATACGGCTGGTCTTCGCCAGCGAGGCCGCGGCGCCGCCCGAGGCCGTGTACCAGGCGCTCGCCGAGGAAGTGGAGGGCTGGGCGGGCTGGTTCAGGGCGGTGACCCTGGCCCGCCCCACGCACGGCGGCGCGGGCCGGGAGATCAAGCTGCTGGGCGGGGTGCGCTTCCAGGAGACGGTCATGGCGGCGGATCCCGAGCAGCGTTACGCGTACCGGGTCGACACCACCAACGTCCCCGGGGTGCGGGCCCTGTTGGAGGAGTGGCGGCTGACGCCGGCCGGCTCCGGCACGCACGTCCGCTGGACCTTCGCCGCGGACGGCTCGGCCCCGTTCCGCCTCGGCATGGCCGCCGCCCGCCCGGGCCTCGGCCACTCCTTCCGCACGGCGGTCCGTACGCTGGACGGCAGGCTCGCCGCGCGGCGCGGGGCGGACCAGTAGCCGGGGCGACGCCCGGCATGCCCTGTCAGGCGGCCGGTTCGCGCCAGACGCCGGTCGTCAGCAGCGTGTCGATGGTCTCGGCGTAGGGGGCGATGTCGATCCGCTGCGCCGCCAGCCATGCGTCGGAGTAGTACTTGTCCAGGTAGCGGTCGCCCGGATCGCACAGCAGGGTGACCACGCTGCCCGTACGGCCCTCCGCCACCATCTCCGAGATGATCTTCAGGGCGCTCCACAGGCCGGTGCCGGTCGATCCGCCCGCCTTGCGCCCTATGGCCGTCTCCAGCGCGCGGCAGGCGGCGACGCTCGCGGCGTCCGGGACCTTCATCATCCGGTCGATGGCGCCGGGTACGAAGCTCGGCTCCATCCGCGGCCGGCCGATGCCCTCGATGCGCGAGCCGCAATCGCTGGTGGCGTGCGGGTCGTTGCGGGTCCAGCCGTCGAAGAAGCAGGAGTTCTCGGGGTCCGGGACGCAGATGCGGGTGTCGTGCTGCATGTAGTGCACGTAGCGCGCGATGGTCGCCGAGGTGCCGCCGGTGCCGGCGGTCGCCACGATCCAGGCGGGCTCGGGGAAACGTTCCAGCTTGAGCTGCTGGTACATCGACTCCGCGATGTTGTTGTTGCCGCGCCAGTCGGTCGCCCGCTCGGCGTACGTGAACTGGTCCATGTAGTGCCCGCCCGTACGGGCGGCGAGCTCCGCCGATTCCTCGTACATCTTCATCGAGTCGTCCACGAAGTGGCATGCGCCGCCGTGGAATTCGATGAGGCGGCACTTCTCCGGGCTGGTCGTGCGCGGCATGACGGCGATGAAGGGGACACCGATCAGCTTGGCGAAGTACGCCTCGGAGACGGCGGTGGAGCCGGAGGAGGCCTCGATGACCGGACGGCCGGGGCGGATCCAGCCGTTGCAGAGCGCGTACAGGAACAGCGAACGGGCGAGGCGGTGCTTGAGGGAGCCCGTCGGGTGCGTGGACTCGTCCTTGAGGTAGAGGTCGATGCCCCAGGCCTCGGGGAGCGGGAAGCGCAGCAGGTGGGTGTCCGCGGAGCGGTTGGCATCGGCCTGGACCTTGCGGACGGCCTCCTTCAGCCAGGCACGGTAGTCCGCGTCGCTGCGATCGACGTCGATGGTCGTGGCAGTCGTACCGGTGGTGCTGCCGCCGGTGCCGGTGCCGGTTCCGGTGGTGGTGCCGGTGGTGCTCATGTGCGCCGCGCTCCTTCATGGGTGTACTCGCCCCTGCTTTCGCAATGTACCTCCCTCACCTGCGCAAACAGTCGCTTTGGGTTTCCATGCGGATCCCTTTCGATCGCGTTCGGTTGCACTGCGGCGCACCGTGGGTGACCCTGGTGGAGCATTACAGAGGGTGCAGCACCCGTAACACTCATGTCGGGGAGTCGCAGCCGTGATCAGTCATTCCCGCAGGCACTGCGTCGTCGAACTGCAGGCCTTGCCGTCGCGGATCGGCCAAATCCGCAGGATCGTTTCTGCACAGCTGCGCCACTGGCAGCTCGATCCGCTCATCGACCGGGCCGCTCTCGGCGTGACGGAACTGCTCAGCAACGTCCACCGCCACGCGCAGCCGGACAAGACCTGCACCGTAGAGATCGAACTGCGCCTGGGGCGCCTCACGGTCTCGGTCATCGACAGCGATCCGCGGCTACCGGTGCTCCACCCGCCGCAGGCGGACGCGCTGGAGACCTGCGGGCGCGGGCTCGCCCTCGTGGAGGCGCTCAGCGAGGCCTGGGGCGCCCGGCACCAGCCCGACGGACCGGGCAAGGTGGTGTGGTTCTCGCTCACGGCTGCCCCCGCCCCGGCGCCGCCGCCGCGTCCGGTACGGATCGGGGCCAAGCCCGTACGGGAACCCGCGCGGGCGGTGGTCGTCACCGTCGATCCGAGCGCCGTCGCGCCGGGCCTGCCGGCGGCCTCGCCGGTCGGCGCCCGGCCCGGGTAGCCCGCGCCCACCCCTGCCGGAGCCGTCACCGGAGCCCTCGGCGGAGCCCGCTCCCGGCCGCGCCCAGTGGGCGCGACGGGAGCCGAGGCCGTGGGGGCATAGGCCCCCGTACGGCCTAAGCCAAAGCCCTCAGCGGGTCGTCGAGCACCGGCTGCCACGCCAGCTCCGCCGCGCCGACCAGGCTGTTGTGGTCCAGGGTGCACGGCAGGATGGGCACGCCGCCGCTGCGCCCCCACAGGCTGCGGTCGGCGACCACCGCGCGCAGCCGCTCCGGGTCGGCGTGCAGCAGCTCCCGGTGCAGCCCGCCCAGGATGATCCGGTCCGGGTTCAGGATGTTCACCAGGCCCGCGAGGCCGAGGCCCAGCCGGTCGATCAGCTCCTCCGTGGCCGCCCGTACCGCCGGCTCGGCGGGCTCGTCGCGCAGCAGGTCGCGGGCCTGCTGGAGCAGCGAGACCTCGGGGCCGGGGCTGCGGCCGGCAGCGGTGAGGAAGGCCAGCGGGTCCGCCTCCACGTCCAGGCAGCCGCGGCCGCCGCAGTGGCAGGCCCGCCCCTCGGGATTCACCGTGAGGTGACCGACCTCCAGGGCGAGGCCGGAACTTCCGCTGTGCAGGCGGCCGTCGAGGACCAGCGCGCCGCCGACCCCGCGGTGTCCGGTGGCCACGCACAGCAGGTGCTGCGCGCTGCGTCCCGCGCCGTGCCGGTGCTCGGCCAGGGCGGCGAGGTTGACGTCGTTCCCGGTCAGGGCCGGGCCGTCGATCCCGGCCGCCTTCACGCACTGCGCGAAGATCGCCCGTACGGGAGAACCGGCCGGCCAGGCCAGGTGCAGCGGGTTCAGCGCCGTACCCTCCGGCTCCGCCACCGCCGACGGGACCGCGAGCCCCGCGCCGACACAGCGGCGGCCGCTCTCCGCGAGCAGCGCGGCGCCCGCCTCGACCACCGCGCCGAGCACCTGCGCCGGGTCGGCGGAGACGGTGACCTTGCCGGGGGCGGTGGCCACGATCCGGCCGCCGAGCCCGACCAGGGCGGCCCGGAAGCCGTCCGAGTGCACCTGGGCGGCCAGGGCCACCGGGCCGTCCTCGGCCACCGCGAGGCGGTGCGAGGGCCGGCCCTGTGCGCCGCCGGCGCCGCCCGGGCGGGAGTCGACGCGGATCAGCCCGAGCGCTTCCAGCTCGGCGGCGACGGCTCCGGCGGTGGCGCGGGTGACCCCGAGCTCGGCCGTCAGGACCGCGCGGGTCGGGGCGCGGCCGGTGTGGACGAGCTCCAGCGCCGGCCCGAGCGCGCCGCGCCCGCGTTCCAGTCTGGTCCGCGTGGCTGTCGTGGACGCGGATGGCGTGGTCACATCCCCCACCTGCGGCGGGGCCCCGTTGCCGTTCATGGCATCGATCCTCGCATGATCGGAGGGCGCGGGGCGCCGTCGTTCAGCCGAGCCCGCCGACCCGGAGTGTGATGTTCAGCCGCCCGGTCAGCCCGAGCCCGCGCGGGCCCGTGCCCGGCAGGACCTTCGGCACCCCGTGATAGGCCAGACGGCTCGCGTCCCCGAAGACGAAGAGGTCCCCGCTGCGCAGCTCGACGTCCTGGTAGGGGCGCCCGCGCGAGGCGGTGTTCCCGAAGCGGAAGACGCAGGTGTCGCCGAGGCTGAGCGAGACCACCGGCGCAGGGGACTTCTCCTCGGCGTCGCGGTGCATGCCCATGCGGGAGTCGCCGTCGTAGAAGTTGATCAGCGCGATGTCGTACATCACCGCGGGCTCGGGCGGTTCCCCGTAGGCGGCGGCCACCGCTTCCCGCCCCAGCTCGGCGAGCCAGGGCGGCATCGGCTTGACCGGGGCCCCGTCTCCGTCGACGGCGGTGCGCGCGTACCCGTACGGATACCAGTGCAGCCCCAGGCACACCTGCCGGGCGGTCATCACCCCGCCGCCCGGGGTGCGTACGGTGCGCAGGCCGGCCGGCGGGCGGGCCCACGCGCGGCAGGCCGCCAGCAACTCGCCCTGCTCCCCGGCCCCGAGCCAGTCGGGCACGTGCACGGCCCCGGGGGCGATCACGGTCCGCTCGCGCGGGAAGAGTTCCCCGTCCATTCCTCCATTGTCGGCGGCGGGCTGATAAGAATCCCGGTATGGACATCAGCGAACATGTGAAGATCGTGGCGCGGGAGGGCGAGCTGCTCGCCGGTGTGGCCGAACAGGCCGGTACGGACGCCTTGGTTCCCACCTGTCCGGGGTGGCACGTCACCGACCTGCTGCGTCACACCGGGGCGGTGCACCGCTGGGCGGCCGGACACGTCGCGGAGCGGCGGCTGGAGCCCATGGACTTCCCGGAGGCACCGGAGCTGGCCGGCGGCGAGCTGCTGGCGTGGTTCCGGGATGGTCACGCGGACCTGGTGCGCGTCCTGACCGAGGCCCCGGCCGATGTGCAGTGCTGGACCTTCCTGCCGACGGCCCCGCCGTCGCCGCTGGCGTTCTGGGCGCGGCGGCAGGCCCATGAGACCACCGTGCACCGGATGGACGCGGAGGCGGCGCGCGGTGTGGCGTTCTCGCCGGTGGAGCCGGCGTTCGCGGAGGACGGGGTCGACGAGCTGCTGACCGGTTTCCATGCCCGGCCGCGCAGCCGGGTGCGGACTCCCGAGCCGCGGGTGCTGCGGGTCCGGGCCGCGGACACGGGCGCGGTGTGGACCGTGCACCTGTCGCCGGAGCCCGCCCGTACGGTACGGGGTGACACGGACGAGGCGGCCGACTGCGAACTGACCGGCGAGGCGGCCTGGCTGTACGCGGCCCTGTGGAACCGGATCCCGCTGACGGGTCCGGGCGTGACGGGCGACGCGGCGTTGGCCCGGCTGTGGACGGAGACGGCCGGGATCTGAACCGGGCGGCGGAGGGGCGGGATGCCGGGGCGGCGGGACGGGGGGCGGTGGGGCGGCGCGGGCGCCCTTGTGGCGGACCGTGCGCGCTGTGACACTGTACGGATGGGGCGAAGGACGCAGGCGGACCGGGACGCGATCACCATCGAGATCGGCTACGCCTTGGTCAGCGCCTGCCTCGCGGCGGCCCTCGCCTTCGGCGCGGTGTACGGGCCGGTGCTGGCGTTCTCCCTGTCCCCGGCGACGGGCCGGATCCTGGCAGTGGCGGGCGTGGCCCTGGCGGCGGCGGTGTTCGTGCTCCGGGTCGTCCACGTGCTGCTCGGATTCGCCCGGCGCCCGGAGAACGACGGCGCCTGAGCCCTGCTTGTCGTGCTCACGCGGCCTGCGGCTAGGGTCTACTCCTCAACCATGATGGGGGTAGTCGATGTTCGGTTCCACGGTGCGCGGTGCGGCGATTCTCGCGGTGGCTCTGGCGGGGTTCGCGGTCTCCTGCGGCGGGGACCCGGCCGCCGCACCGCCCGCCGCGTCCTCGTCGCCGAGCGCGGCGGGTTCCAGCCCGGCGGTCGCTCCCACGTCCACCGGCGCACCGTCCGCCCCCGCCACCCCGCCGGCCGAAAGGGTCCGGGACGCCTTCGCGGGACTCCAGGCGACGCTCGACGATTCGTGCACGCCGGCCAACTGCGCCTACTTGTTCGGACGGGTCTACGACGAACTCCACCGCATGGACCGCGCGATGAAGGCGGACCCGAAGGGCCCCGGCCACTTCCCCGAGCCGATCGCCCTGATCGCGAAGCTCGACCGGGAACTGGGCGGCGACCGGAGCTTCGAGAACCTGAAGAAGCACCAGACCTCGCTGATCGGCACCCGCGACAAGATCAACACGTGGATGCAGGGCCACCCCGACGACTACCGCTGAGGGCGCCGGCCGCCGGGTGCCGGGGAGACGGCCTGGCCGAGGCCGGCCGCGTAGGCGGTCTGGGCGCGGAAGGTCCATGCCGGGCCCTCGTTCCACGGGTTGGGCATGACCGTGCTGGTCGCGTACGCGTAGCCCGCGCCGCGGTCGAAGGCCGTGCGCAGGGTGGCGCGCATCGCTTCGGCGTCGGGGACGTCGTGGACCAGGTGCCAGAAAGCCGTTCCGTCCGGGTCGAGTTCGCCGCCGGCGCGGTATCCGGAGAAGTGGTCGAAGACGTTGCCGCCGAGCCAACCGCCGCCGGTGTAAGCGGCGTACGTGCCCTCGTAGGTGACGAAGACGTCCGCGGTCCGGCGGCCCGGCTCCAGGTAGCAGTCGGCTATGGCGGTGCCGGGGTTGTTGACGACGAGGGCGGGGGCGGCCGGGTCGACGGCGCTCATGGTGGCCCGGACGTAGCGGCGCAGCTCCGCGTAGTGGTCGCGGGTGGCGTGGGCGGGGCCGCAGTCGCGGCTGACGACGTCGAAGAAGATGCCGTCGACGTGGAGGCGGCCGTCGGGGGTCTTGAGGTAGTTGTCGACGGAGGCTTTGACGGCGGCGACGTCGCGCTCGCCGTGGTCGGTGTGGACGTAGCCGAGCACCCTGGTCCGCTCGCCGGTGGAGGTGGCGCCGCCACGCAGCGCGTCGGCGCGGGCCCGCCAGCGGGCGTCGAACGGGGCGTCGCCGTTGCCCGGGTTCAGTACGACCACCGAGGCGGCCGGACCGGTGCCGGTGAGGTCCGTCAGCATGGGGTCGTCGGCCCAGACGTACGCGGGAACGCCGATCTCCAGGCCACGCACGCCGGGCATCCGGGGTGTGGGGGGCGGGGCGGTGGCCGGGGGCGGGGCGGCGGCCGGGGGCGCGTCGCGCGCCGACGCGGTGACGGCCGGCGCCGGCGCGGCCAGTAAGACGGTGACCAGGACGGCGTACAAGGCCTTCACGGCGCGCGGCATGAACGTTTCCTCCGGCGGCGGCAGGGGGCGACCGGAGGAACACTAGACGGGCAGCGCCTCGTTCAAGAGTGCACCGCCCGCATTGGGCGTGGGGAACAGCAGAGCGAGTCACCGCCCGTCACGTGAACTCCGGGAGGGATCCGCCCGCCCGTCCCCGTCCGCCCGTCATACGGCGGGCAGGCCGACCCCGTGCGCCAGCTGGGCAGCGGCGTGCGCGAAGAAGGCGGCCCGGTCCTCGACGACCCGGTTGAACTGGCCGAACAGCTCGAAAGAGACCAGCCCGACCAACTGCGCCCAGGCGGCGACCAGCGCGGCCGTGACCGCCGGGGGCAGGCCTTCGGCGAATTCGGCGGTCATCCGGTCGGCCTCAGCGCGCAGGGCGGGCGGCAGCGGCGGGAGGGCGAGGCCTCGCCCCTCGTACCCGGCGCGGAGGATGCCGATGAGGGCGTTGGCGACCCGTGAGGCCGGGCCGATGGTGTCCTGGGGGGCGCTGTAGCCGGGGACGGGGGATCCGTAGATGAGGGCGTACTCGTGCGGGTGCTCCAGCGCCCAGCCGCGGACGGCCTCGCAGACCGCGATCCAGCGGGCGCGGGGCGGGGCGCCGGCCGCCAGGGCGCGGGCGTCGGCCTCCTCGGCTGCGGCGCCGACGCTGTCGTACGCGTCGATGATGAGCGCGGTCAGCAGCTCGTCACGGCTGGGGAAGTACCGGTAGAGGGCTGAGGAGACCATGCCCAGCTCGCGGGCGACGGCGCGCAGGGAGAGTTTGGCGGCGCCCTCGGCCGCGAGCTGGCGCCGCGCCTCGTCCTTGATGGCGGCGGTGACCTCGATGCGGGCCCGTTCCCTGGCCCCTCGCACGGTGTTCATGCCGATCAGTGTGCCATGCGGGCGGAGCACTGCCCAAAAAACGGATCTCCGCTCCACTCCGAGAGCACTGCTCTTGTTTTGGCGCGCCGATCCGTGCACACTGATCTCAAGCGAGAGCAGTGCTCTCTCTTCTCCGCAGATGACGGCCACGGAGGTCCACCATGAACGCGCCCACCCCGTACTACGTCCAGGCCGGCCCGCTCGCCACCCGCTTCAACGCGCTCTTCGGCAAGCTGGCCCGCATCGGCATCAGCCTCGCCGGAACAGCCGAGCTGTCGGTCCGCGGCCGCACCTCCGGCGAGATGCAGCGGATCCCTGTCAACCAGCACACGTACGAGGGCGCCCAGTACCTGGTCTCGGCCCGCGGCCACTCCCAGTGGGTCCGCAACATGCGCGTCGCGGGCGGCGGCGAGCTGCGCGTGGGCCGCAAGGTACGCACGTTCACCGTCACCGAGATCACCGACCCGGTCCAGCAGGCCGCCGTCCTGCGGGCCTACCTGGAGAAGTGGGGCTGGGAGGTCAACCGGTTCTTCCAGGGCGTCACCGCGAAGTCCTCCGACGCGGAGCTCCGCGCGGCCGCCGGCGACCACCCGGTCTTCCGGATGACGGTGGCGAGCTGACCCCATGGAGGCGGCCGGCGCAGCCGCCCCCGCAGCCGTTCGCCCAGCTGGTGCTGTGACCGGAAAGGTTCACCCGGTCACAGCACTAGGTGCCGCCCCTCCGGCGCGGCCGCTCCCGGTGCGGCAAGAAGGACCACAAGCCGTCGCCGGCCTCGTCGCCCGGGGCCCGCGCGCAGCAGTTCCGGATGCGCCGGTCCATGGACAGCCCCGCCGCGGGATCGGGGTGGTCGCGCGCCGACGCGACGACCCCCACGCCGACGGACCTCTCGCCGCGCTCGAAGGCCGCGAGGACCTGCTCCGGGCCGGATCCGCCCCGTTCGGGTTCCACCCGCCTGGTCAGTCCAGCCCGCCCGCCCAGCCCGCTGGCCCCGCACCCGCACCCGCCCCGGCACCGGCACCGGCACCGGCACCGGCACCGGCCAACGCTCGGGCTCCGGCGCCTGCTCCAGCTCCGGCTCCGGCTCCGGCTCCGGCTCCGGCTCCGGCTCCGGCTCCGGCTCCGGCTCCGGGCCAGCCCCTACCCCGGGACCGGGACCGGCACCGGCCCGGCCCCGCCTTCGAGCGCGAGCCCGCCCTCGCTCCCGGCCCCCCGGGCGCTTCCTATCCCCGGCCGCCGCCGTCCCGGGCCGCCGCCTGCCTGGCGTCCAGCACCTGCAGCGCCTTGCGGGCCAGCGGGTACGTACGCACCAGGTCGGCCAGGGTCGTCGAGCCCCGCGTGATGCGGGCGAAGGCCCGCCACGCCGGACGGAAGCCGGTGATCGTCGCGTGCAGCATCCGCGGCCGGGCCTCGAAGACGGCCAGCATCCGCTTGCCGACCCCCATCTCCACACCCAGCCCGGCCTTCACCGCGAAGGCGTAATTGAGGGCCTGGCGACGCGCGTCCACCGCGTCCTGAGCCTCGGAGATCTTCACCGCCCACTCCCCCGCCAGCCGCCCCGAGCGCAGCGCGAAGGAGATGCCCTCCCGGGTCCACGGCTCCAGCAGTCCGGCGGCGTCGCCCGCCACCAGGACCCGGCCGCGCGAGAGCGGCGAATCGGGCTTGCGGCAGCGCGTCAGGTGCCCGGAGGAGACGGCCGGTTCGAAGCCGGCGAGCCCGAGCCGGGCGATGAAGTCGTCCAGGTAGCGCTTGGTCGCGGCCCCCTCGCCCTTGGCCGAGATGACCCCGACGGTGAGGGTGTCGCCCTTGGGGAAGACCCAGCCGTAACTGCCGGGCAGCGGGCCCCAGTCGATCAGCACCCGCCCCTTCCAGTCCTCCGCGACCGTCTCGGGCACGGGGATCTCCGCCTCCAGGCCCAGGTCGATCTGCTCCATCTCGACCCCGACGTGCGCGCCGATCCGGCTCGCGCTGCCGTCCGCGCCGACCACCGCGCGGGCCAGGACGGTCTCCCCGTCGGCGAGGACCACGGCGACGGTGCGCCGGTCGGGCACGGCCGCCCCGTGCTGTTCGACGCGGGCCACGGCCGTACCCGTACGGACGGTGGCGCCGGCCTTCTCGGCCTCGGCGACCAGTCCGGCGTCGAACTCGGGGCGGTTGATGAGCCCGAAGAGCATCTGCTTCGAGCGCCGGGTGCGGGCCAGCTTCCCGTCCATCGAGAAGGTGACCGCGTGGACGCGGTCCTTCAAGGGGAGCACGAAGCCCGGCGGCAGGGCGTCGCGCGAGGGACCGATGATGCCGCCACCGCAGGTCTTGTACCGGGGCAGTTCGGCCTTTTCCAGCAGCAGGACGCGCCGCCCGGCCGTCGCCGCCGCGTACGCGGCCGAGGACCCGGCCGGTCCGGCCCCGACCACGACCACGTCCCACACTTCGCCGGTCTCCCCGGTCTCCCCGGTCCCCCCGGCCGCCTCGTCCTCCGCCCCCTGCACGGCCTGCCCCGCGCCTGCGTCATCTGCACCCGCACCCGCACCCGCGTCTGCACCTGCGTCGCGTACGTCGTCGTCGCTGCTCACGATGTGTTGCTGCTCCTGATCACCCGGTTGCTCCGATGCCGGGGAAATCCTACGGCGAGACGCCGCCCCGCCCTGCTGTGCGAGGATCGGATTGTCTTTTCGCCGTACCCGGCATACGCACACCCCGCGGATGCGGGCGGCGTACACGGAGAACAACGTCGCACCCAAAAGGAGCGTGCCCATGTCCCAGAATCCGATCGCCGAGACCATCGCCTCGCTGATGCCCCGCGCCAAGCAGGAGCTGACGGAGTTGGTGGCCTTCCAGTCGGTGGCGGACTGGGCGCAGTTCCCCAAGAGCGAGAGCGAGGCCGCCGCGAACTGGGTGGCGGACGCCCTGCGCGTCGAAGGTTTCCAGAACGTGGCGCTGCTCGACACCCCCGACGGTACGCAGTCCGTGTACGGCTTCCTGCCCGGTCCCGAGGGCGCGCCGACCGTTCTGCTCTACGCGCACTACGACGTCCAGCCGCCGCTGGACGACGCCGCCTGGATCTCCCCCGCCTTCGAGCTGACCGAGCGCGACGGCCGCTGGTACGGGCGCGGTTCGGCCGACTGCAAGGGCGGGTTCATCATGCACCTGCTGGCGCTGCGCGCGCTGAAGGCCAACGGCGGTGTGCCGGTGAGCGTGAAGATGATCGTCGAGGGCTCCGAGGAGCAGGGCACCGGCGGCCTCCAGCAGTACGCCGAGGCGCACCCGGAGCTGCTGACCGCCGACACCATCGTCATCGGCGACGCGGGCAATTTCCGCCTCGGCCTGCCGACGGTGACGGCCACCCTGCGCGGCATGTGCCTGCTCAAGGTGAAGATCGACACCCTGGGCGGCAACCTGCACTCCGGCATGTTCGGCGGCGCCGCCCCCGACGCGCTGGCCGCGCTGATCCGGGTGCTCGACTCGCTCCGGGCGGCGGACGGTTCGACGACCGTGGACGGGCTCGCCTCGGACGCGGTGTGGGACGGCCTGCAGTACCCGGAGGCGGACTTCCGCGCCGACGCGAGGGTCCTGGACGGGGTCGAACTGATCGGTGAGGGCACGATCGCGGACCGGCTGTGGGCCCGCCCGGCCGTGACGGTGCTCGGCATCGACTGCCCGCCGGTGGTCGGCGCGACGCCCTCGGTGCACGCCGGTGCCGGGGCGCTGATCAGCCTGCGGGTGCCGCCGGGCGTGGACACCAACGAGGCCATCAAGCTGCTGCAGGCCCACCTGGAGGCGCACACTCCGTGGAAGGCGCGCCTCGAACTCGAGGTGGTGGGCCAGGGCCAGCCGTTCCAGGCGGACACCGACAGCCCTGCGTACGCGTCGATGCGGGCGGCGCTCGAGGCCGCGTACCCCGGCCAGGAGATGCAGATCAGCGGCATGGGCGGGTCGATCCCGCTGTGCAACACGCTGACGTCCCTGTACCCGGGCGCGGAGATGCTTCTGATCGGGCTGAGCGAGCCGGAGGCGCAGATCCACGCGGTCAACGAGAGCGTGTCGCCGGAGGAACTGGAGCGCCTGTCGGTGGCGGAGGCCCTCTTCCTCGTCAACTACGCGGAGTCCAAGCGCGCCTGACCCGGGCCGGGTCGTCGGCCGTGTGTGTACGCCCAGGGCGCAGTGCGCCCTGGGCGTACTGCGCTCCCGGTGAAGTTCCGTGCCGGGGGCGGTCGGCCGTGCGTACGGTCGCCCCATGGATCTCGTCGAAGTGCTTCCGAACCGGCTCCACATGCTCCGCTTCCCCATCGGCCAGGCGTACCTCTGGCAGGACGGCGGAGCCCTCACCCTGATCGACGCGGGCAACGTCGAATCCGCCGCCGACATCGAGGGCGCGATACGTTCCCTGGGGCTGCTGCCCGAGCGGCTCGAGCGGATCGTCCTCACGCACTGCCACCGCGACCACGTCGGCGCGGCCGGTGAACTCGCCGCCCGCTGGGGCGCGCGGGTGCTGGCGCACCGCCTGGATGCGCCCGTGGTCCGGGGCGAGCGACCGGTTCCCGAACCGGTGCTGCTGGACTGGGAGATCCCGCTGTACGCGCACGGTCTCACCGTGCCCGAGGCCCCGCCGACCCGGGTCGACGGTGAGCTGGAGGACGGCGACGCGCTGGGCTTCGGGGACGGGGCGTACGTCGTCCACGCCCCCGGCCACACGGACGGCAGCATCGGGATCCATCTCCCGGCCTACGGTGTGCTGTTCGCCGGCGACTGCATCGCCGCCGTCGGGCCGCCGATGCTGGGCGTCTTCAACGTGGACCGCGGCCGGGCGATCGATTCCTTCCACCGACTGGCCGCGCTTGCCCCGGCGATCGCCTGCTTCGGCCACGGCGATCCCCTGACATCGGACACGGCGGCCGCCCTGACCAAAGCCGCCGCCGACACCGCTGCCTGAGGCCCGGGCGACACGAGCCGGCACGAAGCGCCCCGGAGGCGAACCGAGCCCAAAAAAGGGGGGGCGCTCAGCCGACCGGGGTGCCCGCCTCCAGGTACAAGGGGCGTCCGCGTTCCCGGGCGCGCAGGGCCCAGCGCAGCCGTTCGTACCGGTGCTGCGGGAGGAGGCCGGCGGCCTCGGCTTCCGTGACGAAGCGCCAGGCGCGCAGTTCCGGGCCCGGCAGCCGGAGCCGGGCCGTCGCCTCCGCGGAGAGGCGGCCGCCGTCGAAGAGCAGGCGCAGGCCTCCGTACCCGGGCGGCTGCGGGGGCTCCCAGTCGACCACGAGCAGGCCGGGCGTCCGGTCCAGTACGAGGCCCAGTTCCTCGGCGACCTCCCGTACGCCCCCGCAGGCCGGGGCCTCGCCCGCTTCGACGACTCCGCCCGGGAACTCCCAGCCCGCCTTGTACGTCGGATCAACCAGCAGCACCCGGTCCTGCTCGTCGAAGAGCAGCACCCCGGCCGCCACCGTCTCCCGCGTGGGCTCCGGGGTCTGCACGATGTCGCAGACCCGGGCCGTTTCCGAGCGGACGGCTTCGGCGATCCGCTCCGCCGTCTCCCGCGGGGTCAGGCTGCCGTTGTCGATGACGTGTGCGTCGCCGGTGAGCCAGCCGAGGGCCTGCTGGTAGGCCGGGATGTGGTCGTACGCCCACTGGCGGACCCGGAGGTCCACGTCCTGTGGCTCCCCCGGCTCTTGCCGCGTCGCGATCCGCTCCCGCAGGATCGTTTCCTCAGGAGCGAGCAGCACATGCCGGACCGGGATCCGACGCGCCGCCAGCCCGCCGAAGATCTCGTCCCGGTAATCCTGGCGCAGCAGCGTCATCGGTACGACGAGCACACCGCCCACTTCCGCGAGCATCGCCGCCGCGGTGTCCACCACCAGGCGCCGCCAGCTCGGCAGGTCCTGGTAGTCGGTGACCTCCGCCAGCCGTTTGGGCGGCAGCAGCACGCGCAGCGCGTCGCCGACGAACTCCGGGTCGAACAGGGTGCTGTCCGGCAGGATTCGGGCCAGTTCGCGGGCCGTGCTGGTCTTTCCGGCGCTGAATGTGCCGTTGATCCAGACAATCACGTCTACCCCTCTCCGCATGGCTCGTCCGGAGCCCCCAGTGGCTTGCCCGCACCACCCTGCCACGGAAACCTCACTATCGGTCGAGTGCTTATCCTCAAGGTCACAGCCGTCACGGCCCCGCCCGAGAGCTCCGGAGGATTCACGACCGTGCCCCACAACCGCCGCCCGTCCGAGCCCCGCTACGGCAACCGGCCGACCATGAAGGACGTGGCGGCCCAGGCGGGCGTCGGCCTGAAGACGGTGTCGCGGGTGGTCAACGGCGAGCCGGGAGTCACCCCCGAAACGGAGAAACGGGTCCAACAGGCCATCGACGCCCTGGGCTTTCGCCGCAACGACAGCGCCCGCGTGCTGCGCAAGGGCCGTACCGCCACCGTGGGCCTGGTCCTGGAGGATCTCGCCGACCCCTTCTACGGTCCGCTGAACCGGGCGGTGGAGGAGGTGGCCCGCGCGCACGGGGCGCTGCTCATCAACGGTTCCAGCGCCGAGGACCCGGACCGCGAGCGGGAGTTGGCGCTCGCGCTGTGCGCCCGCCGGGTGGACGGCCTGATCGTGATCCCGGCCGGAGACGACCACCGCTATCTGGAGCCGGAGATCCGGGCGGGGGTGGCCACGGTGTTCGTGGACCGTCCGGCGGGGCGGATCGAAGCGGACGTGGTGCTGTCGGACAGCTTCGGCGGCGCCCGGACCGGGGTCGCCCACCTGATCGCGGGCGGCCACCGCCGGATCGGTTTCATCGGCGACCATCCCCGCATCCACACGGCGACGGAGCGCCTGCGCGGCTACCGCGCGGCCATGGCGGACGCGGGCCTGGCGGTGGCCGAATCCTGGGTCGCCCTCGGCTCGACGGACCCGGACCGGGTCGCGGCGGCGGCGAGGGCGATGCTCGCGGGCCCGGAGCCGGTGACCGCCCTCTTCGCCGGCAACAACCGCGTGACGGTCACGGTGGTACGGGTCCTCGCCGCCCGGGAGCGCCCGGTGGCCCTGGTCGGCTTCGACGACTTCGAGCTGGCCGACCTGCTCCGCCCCGGCGTCACGGTGGTCGCCCAGGACCCGGCGACGCTGGGCCGCGTGGCGACGGACCGCCTCTTCCAACGCCTCGCGGGCGCCGACCTCCCCCCGTCCCGCATCGAACTCCCGACCCACCTCATCCCCCGCGGCTCGGGCGAACTCCCCCCGACCGCCTGATCCCTCACCGGATCAGTCCGCGCGGTCCGGGCCCCGGCCCCGCGACGGGTCAGCCAGCGCGCGGCGAAGTCGTGCCGGCCTGAACCCAACGGGTCGGTCTGCCCGCGGATGTGGGTCATCAACGCCGGGGAACGCGACGAGGCCCGGCCGGGGGTGAATCCGGCCGGGCCTCGCGAACGTCGGGCTCAGGCGGTCGCCGTCAGGGTCGCCGAGCGGCGGGGGATGGCGAAGGCGTCCAGTTCCGCGCGGGTCAGGCCGGTCAGGGCGGTGACCTCCTCGGCGCCCACGGCGCCGCAGTCGAGGCCGCGGACCAGGTAGCCGGCCAGGGCCTTGGCGGTGGCGGGCTCGTCCATGACGTCGCCCTCGATCTTGGCGACGTACGCCTTCAGGCGCGCGGCGGCGGCTTCGAGGCCCTCGCGGTAGAAGGTGAAGACGGCCGCGTAGCGGGTCGGCAGGTGCGCCGGGTGCATGTCCCAGCCCTGGTAGTAGGCGCGGGCCAGGGCGCGCCGGGTGAGGCCGTAGTGCAGCTTCCAGGCCTCGTGCACGTGCTCGGTGGTGCCGATCGGCAGGACGTTCGTGGAGCCGTCGGAGACGCGTACGCCGGTGCCGGCGGCCGCGACCTGCATGATCGCCTTCGCGTGGTCGGCGGCGGGGTGGTCGCTCGACTGGTACGCGGCGGAGACGCCGACGCAGGCGCTGTAGTCGAAGGTGCCGTAGTGCAGGCCGGTGGCGCGGCCCTTGGAGGCCTCGATCATCCGGGCGACGGTGGCGGTGCCGTCCGAGGCCACGATCGACTGGCTGGTCTCGATCTGGATCTCGAAGCCGATCCGCCCCGGGCGCAGGCCGCGGGCCGTCTCGAAGGCCTCCAGCAGCTTGACGAAGGCGCTGACCTGCTCGGCGTAGGTCACCTTGGGGAGGGTGAGGACGAGCCCCTCGGGCAGGCCGCCGTGCTCCAGCAGCCCGGAGAGGAAGATGTCCGTGGTGCGGATTCCGCGGTCGCGAACGTTGGACTCCATGCACTTCATGCGGATGCCCATGTACGGGGCGTTGGTGCCGTTGGAGAAGGCCTCCGAGACGAGGCGGGCGGCGCGGGCCGCGGCCTGGTCCTCCTCCTCGTCGGAGCGGACGCCGAAGCCGTCCTCGAAGTCGACGCGGAGGTCCTCGACGGGCTCGCTGCGCAGCTTGGCGCGGACGCGGTCGTAGACCGGTACGGCCAGCTCGTCGGAGATGCCGAGCACCTTGGCGAAGGTGGCGGCGTCCGGGGCGTGCTCGTCGAGCGCGGCGAGGGCCTGGTCGCCCCAGGAGCGGATGGTGTCCGCGGCGAAGACGTCACCGGGCACGTAGACCGTGTGGATGGGCTGCCGGGTGCCGGGGTCGCCCGGGTAGTGACGCGCGAGCTCCGCGTCCACCGGCGCGAGGGAGGCGCTGATGCCCTCGCTGACCGCGCCTGCGAGGCTCGTCGCCACCTTCTCCTGCTGACCCATCGTGCACTCTCCTCTTTTCCGCTTCACGGAAGCTTAGATCCGCATAGCAGAATTTAGTCATGGGGTTCCGCTCCGTCAATGGTCCCTCGGTCGTCCTGGACAAACGACTCGGGGCCGCGCGGTGACAATCACCACACGGCCCCGGAGAAGACGAAGCTGAGAGAGAAGCGCAGGTCAGCCCTTGCGGGCCTTGATCTCCTCGGTCAGCTGCGGGACGACCGCGAAGAGGTCGCCGACCACGCCGTAGTCGACGAGGTCGAAGATCGGGGCCTCGGCGTCCTTGTTGATGGCCACGATCGTCTTCGAGGTCTGCATGCCGGCCCGGTGCTGGATCGCGCCCGAGATGCCGGAGGCGATGTAGAGCTGCGGGGAGACCGACTTGCCGGTCTGGCCGACCTGGTTGGAGTGCGGGTACCAGCCGGCGTCGACGGCGGCACGCGAGGCGCCGACGGCCGCGCCGAGGGAGTCCGCGAGCTCCTCGATGATGTGGAAGTTCTCGGCACCGTTGACGCCACGGCCGCCGGAGACCACGATCGCGGCCTCGGTGAGCTCGGGGCGGCCGGTCGACTCGCGCGGGGTGCGACCGGTGATCTTGGTGCCGGTGGCCAGGGCGCCGAAGGTGACGGCGAGCGCCTCGACGGTGCCGGCGGCCGGAGCGGCCTCGACCGGGGCCGAGTTCGGCTTCACGGTGATGACCGGGGTGCCCTTGGAGACGCGGGACTTGGTGGTGAACGACGCGGCGAAGGCGGACTGCGTCGCGACCGGACCCTCGTCACCCGCCTCCAGGTCGATCGCGTCGGTGATGATGCCCGAGCCGATGCGCACGGCCAGGCGCGCGGCGATCTCCTTGCCCTCGGCGGAGGACGGGACGAGCACGGCGGCCGGGGAGACGGCCTCGTACGCGGCCTGGAGCGCGTCCACCTTCGGTACGACGAGGTACTCGGTGAACTCGGGCGCGTCGGCGGTGAGGACCTTGACCGCGCCGTGCTCGGCGAGCACGGCGGCGGTGTCGGCCGCGCCGGCGCCGAGGGCGAGCGCGACGGGCTCGCCGATGCGGCGGGCCAGGGTCAGCAGCTCGAGGGTGGGCTTGCGGACGGCGCCGTCCACGTGGTCGACGTAGACGAGAACTTCAGCCATGGGACTGCTCTCCTGCTATTGCGAAGTGTCTGGGGGCTTGTGAGAGTGGCCGGAGTTCTTAGATGAACTTCTGGCCGGCCAGGAACTCGGCCAGCTGCTTGCCGCCCTCGCCCTCGTCCTTGACGATCGTGCCGGCGGTGCGGGCCGGACGCTGGGCCGCGGAGTCGACCTTGGTCCAGGAGCCTTCCAGACCGACCTCGTCGGCCTCGATCTCCAGCTCCTCCAGGTCCCAGGACTGAACCGGCTTCTTCTTGGCGGCCATGATGCCCTTGAAGGACGGGTAGCGGGCCTCGCCCGACTGGTCCGTCACCGAGACGAGCGCGGGGAGGGAGGCCTCCAGCTGCTCGCTCGCGGTGTCGCCGTCGCGGCGGCCGGTGACGGTGCCGTCCTCGACCTTGACCTCGGAGAGCAGGGTGACCTGCGGGACGCCCAGGCGCTCGGCCAGGATCGCCGGCAGCACGCCCATGGTGCCGTCGGTCGACGCCATACCCGTGATGACCAGGTCGTAGCCGGCCTTCTCGATCGCCTTGGCGAGCACCAGCGAGGTGCCCATGACGTCGGAGCCGTGCAGGTCGTCGTCCTCGACGTGGATGGCCTTGTCGGCGCCCATCGACAGCGCCTTGCGCAGCGCGTCCTTGGCGTCCTCGGGGCCCACCGTCAGGACGGTGATCTCGGCATCGTCGGCCTCTTCGGCGATCTGCAGCGCCTGCTCGACGGCGTACTCGTCGAGCTCCGACAGCAGGCCGTCGACGTCGTCACGGTTGACGGTCAAGTCCTCGGTGAACTGCCGGTCGCCCGTGGCGTCGGGCACGTACTTCACACAGACAACGATCCTCAGGCTCACGCCGGCTCTCCTACCGCATCGTCTTTTCTGGTACCGCCTTATGCAGGCAGCATAGGCGCCTTGTCGGGCGGATCCCGGTCGGGGCGGCCCGCGCTCCGAAGGGAATGTTACTCGTCAGTACACCGTGGGTCCCGCCAAGTCGCAAGGCTGCTGAACTGTGATCTGCCCAACGCCGCCCGACCCGCCCAACCAGGGACGATTCAGTCCCGCAACGCGTTGAAGCGGCCCTGGTGGTACAGCAGGGGGCGGCCTTCCCCGGCCGGGTCCCCGATCACCGCCTCCGCGATGATCACACGATGTTCGCCTGCGGGCACCCGCGCCACCACCCGGCAGACCAGCCACGCCAGTACGCCGTCCAGCACCGGGACCCCGTGCGGTCCCGCGCTCCAGCCGGTGGCCGGGCCGAAGCGGTCGGCCCCGCTGCGGGCGAACAGGCCGGCCAGCTCCCGCTGGTGCTCGCCGAGTATGTGGACGCCGAGGTACTCGCTGTCGCGCACCGCGGGCCAGCTGGACGCCCCGGTGCCGATGGTGAAGGACAGCAGCGGAGGGTCGGCGGAGACGGAGTTGAGCGAGGTCGCGGTGAAACCCACCGGCCGCCCGCCGTCCTGGGCGGTGATCACGGCCACTCCGGCGGCGTGCTGCCGGAAGACGGAACGCAGGAGGTCGGGCGAGCCGGGGCGGGCGTCGCCGGAGCGGGGGGAGGCCGGGAGGGGGGAGGCCGGGCGGTGGGAGGCGGCCTTCGGGACCGTCGGGACCGTCGGAGCAGTCATCAGGGTTCTGCCTTCTGCCGCGGGACACGCGGGCGCTGTCGGGGATCAGGGGCCGGGGCGTTCAGTGATCCCAACAGCGCGCGCTCGCGTGGCGGACGAGGTCCACGTGGACCCGTCCGTAGAGCAGGAGTTCATACCGCATGCCGCCAGCGTGGCGATCTCCGGTGGACACAGTCAAGCGAGATCGGGCAGATGTCAGGCGCGTCACGCTGAGTGCGGGCGCGCGCACCGGCGCGTCCGGCACCGCGGCACCGGTCCGGCCGCCGGCCGTGCCGCTCGTCATACGGCGGCCCCGAGGGCGGCGATCACGTCGACCTTGCGCGGCATCCCGGCCGCCCGCCGGACGATCCGGCCCGCCGAGTCCAGAACGAGCACGGTCGGGGTCTTCTCGATCCCGAGGGCCCGCACCAGGTCGAGCCGGTCCTCCGCGTCGATCTCGATGTGAGCGACCCCCTCGATCATCGCGGCCACCTCGGCGAGGGTCCGCCGCGTGGCCCTGCAGGGCTGGCAGAAAGCGCTGGAGAACTGCACCAGGCTGGCCCGCTCCCCCGGCTCCGCGCCCAGTTCCGCGGCGCCCAGCCGCGCCCGCCCGTGTTCCGGCACGCCTTCCCGCCCGTCTTCCGACACGCCTTCCCGCCCGTCGTCCTGCCCGAGCATGCGCGCTCCCGTCGCCGCCTTCTTCCGCGTCCGCGTACATCATCGCCGTACGCTCGTACGTGGAGCGGAGCGCGCTGCGGGCCCGCGGCATTCCCGGCGTGATGAGAATCTCCCCGGGCGCGGGCCTCTGGGCTGGCCAGCAGCCCTCGTATGGGGCACGATCCCATGGTCGCGTACCTACGCTTCCGTAACTTCCGGCCGGGAGCACCTCCCCAGGCAGAAAGCGGGGTCTCCCCACCATGGCTGAGTTCGTCTACCCTCCCGTGATCGGCGCCGCCCACGGGCTGTTCCGTGCGCTCGACATCCGTATCGACATGCAGGGCACCGACAACATCCCCCGCAAGGGCGGTGCGGTCCTGGTGTCGAACCACATCGGCTACCTCGACTTCATCTTCGCCGGGCTGACCGCGCGGCCGCAGAAGCGCCTGGTGCGCTTCATGGCGAAGGAGTCAGTGTTCCGGCACAAGGTGTCCGGCCCGCTGATGCGCGCGATGAAGCACATCCCCGTCGACCGTACGCAGGGTGAGACGGCGTACCAGCACGCGCTGGACTCGCTGCGGTCCGGCGAGATCATCGGGGTGTTCCCCGAGGCGACGATCTCCCAGTCCTTCACCCTCAAGAGCTTCAAGTCGGGTGCGGCGCGCATGGCACAGGAGGCCGGCGTTCCGCTGATCCCGGTCGCCCTGTGGGGCACCCAGCGGCTGTGGACCAAGGGCCGCCCGAAGAACCTCAAGCGCAGCCACATCCCGGTGACGATGCGGGTGGGCGAGCCGATCGACGCCCCGGCCGACCAGTACGCCGGGGCCATCACGCGCCGGGTGCGCGAGCGGGTGCAGGAGCTGCTGGACGCCGCCCAGCGCGCCTACCCGGACAAGCCCAAGGACACCGCCGACTCGTGGTGGCTGCCGGCCCACCTGGGCGGCACCGCGCCGACCGCGGCCCAGGTCCGCGAAGCCGGCTGATCCCCTTCCGCCTTCCGCCCGCACGCGGCCCCGCCCGAGGGGGACGGGGCCGGGGCAGCCGTCAGAGGGCCGTCGGCAGCTTCCGCCACAACTCCGGCCGGTCGGCGGACTCCTGGAGGGCCTTGAGTGCGGCCGGGTGCGCGGCGGCGTACAGCTCGGGGTAGTCGACCTCGCCGAGCTCCGGGCGTACGGGGAAGGCCAGTTGCTCGCACTGGAGGTCGAACCGGGCCTCGACGCCGGGCTTGTTGCCGCGCGCGTCCAGGCGGGCCCACCGGCCGACGCCGGGCAGCCACACGGCGATCAGGCCGTGGACGACGTGGCCCGAGCCCTCGTCGTCGGCGAGGCGCTGGTAGCAGAGGGCCGCCGGGATGTCCCGGGCGCGCAGCAGGGCGGCCAGGGCGTGGGACTTGGCGTAGCAGATGCCGTTGCGGGTGGCGAGGACGTCGGAGGCGCGCCAGGTGACGCGCATGTCACCGGAGTCCGCCGAGTGCGGGACGGTGTCGCGGACGAACTCGAAGGCCGCCTCGGCGTACGCGTACGCGTCGCCGCCCGCGGCGCTCCAGAGGGCGTCGGCGGTCTCGCGTACGAGGGGGTGGGCGTGGTCGATCACGTCGTCGGCCGCCAGATAGGCGGCAAGGTCGGGTTGCTCCTGGATCAGTTCCATGATCCAGGAGCATACCTATGCGACGCAACGCATAGCTATCCCATTGTGGTGCGGGCACGCCCGCACGGACATGCCTAGCGGGAAAGCTCTTCCTTCAGGGCCTGGAGGAAGCCGTCCACGTCCTCCTCCTGGGTGTCGAAGCCGCACATCCAGCGGACGTCACCCGCGGCCTCGTCCCAGAAGTAGAAGCGGTAACGCTGCTGCAGCCGGCGCGACACCTCGTGCGGCAGCCGCGCGAACACCGCGTTCGCCTGCACCGGGTAGAGGATCTCCACGCCGTCCGTCTCGCGCACTCCCGCCGCGAGCCGCTGCGCCATCGCGTTGGCGTGCCGGGCGTTGCGCAGCCACAGGTCCTTGGCGAGCAGCGCCTCCAGCTGCACCGACACGAACCGCATCTTGGACGCGAGCTGCATCGACATCTTGCGGATGTGCTTCATCTGCCGGACCGCGTCCGGGTTGAGCACCACCACGGCCTCGCCGAACATCATGCCGTTCTTCGTGCCGCCGTACGACAGCACGTCCACGCCGACCGCGTTGGTGAAGGCGCGCATCGGCACGTCGAGCGAGGCCGCGGCGTTGGCTATCCGGGCCCCGTCGAGGTGGACCTTCATGCCGAGCCCGTGGGCGTGCTCGCAGATCGCCCGGATCTCGTCCACCGTGTAGACGGTGCCCAGCTCGGTGTTCTGGGTGATCGACACAACCTGCGGCATCGCCCGGTGCTCGTCCTCGAAGCCCCAGGCCTCCTGGTCGATCAGCTCGGGGGTGAGCTTGCCGTCCGGGGTCGGCACGGTGAGCAGCTTGAGGCCCGCCATCCGCTCCGGAGCGCCGCCCTCGTCCACATTGATGTGGGCGGTCCTGGCACAGATCACCGCACCCCAGCGGTCCGTCATCGCCTGGAGGGCGGTGACGTTCGCGCCGGTGCCGTTGAAGACCGGGAAGGCTTCCGCGTACGGCCCGAAGTGGCTGCGGATGATCTTCTGCAGGTGTTCGGTGTACTCGTCCTCGCCGTAGGCGACCTGGTGGCCGCCGTTGGCGAGTGCGACGGCGGCCAGGATCTCCGGATGCACCCCCGCGTAGTTGTCGCTCGCGAAACCGCGCACCGCCGGGTCGTGGTGGCGCCGGGCGTCGGTCTTCCCGGCATCGGTTCTCACGGTTGCGGAGTGAGCCACAGACGCTGTCCGTTCACATCGATTGCGGGCCGCTCCCAGACGCCGGCGATGGCCTCGGCCAGCTCCTTCACGTCGGTGAAACCCGCGAACTTCGCATTGGGACGCTCGGCGCGCATCGCGTCGTGCACCAGTGCCTTGATGACCAGGATCGCAGCTGCCGCGCCCGGGCCCTCGTCACCGCCCACCTTGCGGAAGGAATCCGCCATGGCGAGCGTCCAGGCCTCGGCGGCCGCCTTGCCGGCGTTGTACGCGGCGTTGTTGGCGACCGGCTTGTGCGCGCCGGACTGGCTGACCAGGACGTAGCGGCCGCGGTCGCTGCGCACCAGTCCGTCGTGGAAGGCGAGCGAGGTGTGCTGGACGGTGCGGATGAGGAGCTTCTCCAGGAAGTCCCAGTCCGCGAGGTCGGTGTCGGTGAAGCTGTTGCTGCCGCGCCAGCCGCCGACGAGGTGGACCAGCCCGTCGACCCGGCCGAACTCCTTCTCGATCTGCTCGGCCCAGGCCTTGGCGGCGGCGAGGTCGAGCAGGTCCACGGTGTCACCGGTGATGGTCGCACCGCCGTGGGCGTAGCGTGCCGCGTCCACGGCCTCGGCGAGGCGCGCCGGATCGGCGTCCGACGCGATGACCACCGCCCCCGCCTCGGCGAGGCGGAGCAGGGTGGCGCGACCGGCGGGCCCACCGGCCCCGGCCACCGCCACCACCGCACCCTGCAGCTTTCCGTTGCCGTTCCCGGAGCCGTTCATCTGTGCAGCCTCCTGTGGGCGAGCGCTCACGCGGCGACTCGCTCGGCCTGCTCGGCATTCAGGGCGGTGATGCCCTTCGTGGAGGCGATCACTCCCTTGAGCTTCTTGGCGAGCGCCTCAAAGAACATGCTGAGCGGAAACTCGTCCGGAAGCACGTCGTCCACGAGCTTGCGCGGCGGCTGCGTCATGTCGAGGGCGTCGGGACCCTTGGCCCACTTGGAACCCGGGTGCGGGGCGAGGTACGTCGAGACCAGCTCGTAGGCCTTGAACCAGTGCACCAGCTTCGGGCGGTCGATGCCGGCCCGGTAGAGGTCCTCGATCTCGGCGCACAGCTGGTTGGTGACCTGCGGGGCGCGCATCCAGTCGATCTTCAGCTTGTTGTCCGTCCAGCGCACGACGTCGTGCTTGTGGAGGTAGGCGAAGAGCAGCTGGCCGCCGAGCCCGTCGTAGTTGCGGTTGCGGTCGCCGGAGACGGGGAAGCGGAACATCCGGTCGAAGAGGACGGCGTACTGCACGTCACGGCCGTGCTCGTTGCCCTCGGACTCCAGCTTCACGGCCTCCTTGAAGGCGGTGAGGTCGCAGCGCAGCTCCTCCAGGCCGTACATCCAGAACGGCTGGCGCTGCTTGATCATGAAGGGGTCGAACGGCAGGTCGCCGTGGCTGTGGGTGCGGTCGTGGACCATGTCCCACAGGACGAAGGCCTTCTCGCAGCGCTCCTGGTCGGTGACCATGGCGGCGATGTCGGCGGGCAGCTGGACGCCGAGGATGTCGACGGCGGCCTCGGTGACCTTGCGGAAGCGGGCGGCCTCGCGGTCGCAGAAGATGCCGCCCCAGGTGAAGCGCTCGGGGGCCTCGCGCACGGCGATGGTCTCCGGGAAGAGCACGGCGGAGTGGGTGTCGTAGCCCGCGGTGAAGTCCTCGAAGGTGATGCCGAGGAAGAGCGGGTTGTCGTACCGGGTGCGCTCCAGCTCGGCGAGCCACTCGGGCCACACCATCTTGAGCGCGACGGCCTCCAGATTGCGGTCCGGGTTGCCGTTCTGCGTGTACATCGGGAAGACGACGAGGTGCTGGAGCCCGTCGGCGCGCTCGGCGGCCGGGTGGAAGGCCAGCAGGGAGTCGAGGAAGTCCGGCACCCGGAAGCCGTCCGCGGCCCACTTGCGCAGGTCGGAGACGAGCGCCTGGTGGTACGCCGTGGCGTGCGGGAGCAGCGGGGACAGCGTCTCCACGGCGCGGATCACCCGCCCGACGGCGGCCTCGGCCGTGTGGCGGGCGGGGGCGCCCTCGGCCTCGAAGTCGATGGAGCCGTCCTTGGACTGCCAGGGGCGGATCTCCTCGACGGCCGCCTTGAGCTCGGGCCACGCAGGGTGGTCGACCACCCGCGTCCCAGCGGTTATCACGGCCCCGCCGGCACCCGGCACAAGAGTTTCCGTCATGTCACTTCCTCCACAGGAGAACCTCACGTCAAGGCAGAGTAAACGTGCGAGGCTCTTCCACTCAAGAGGGAACTCAGGAAATTATCCTGCGCCACCCCCCGCTTCACCGAAAGTCTTCCCGTCCGTCAGGGTGGAATTGATGACTCCGCCCAGTCGCGCCAAGGCCTCCCCGGCCTGCGGCAGCACTCCGGCCAACGCGAGGAAGCCGTGGAACATCCCGGGATGAGCGTCGAGAACCGCGGGAACCCCGCTCTCCCGCAGCCGCCGGTGGTACGAGAGGCCGTCGTCCAGCAGCGGGTCGCACCCGGCGACCACCACATGGGCGGGCGGCAGCCCGGTCAGGTCCGCGCCCAGCGGCGAGGCCAGCGGATGCCGGCCGTCGCCTCCCGGACCGAGGTACTGCTCCCAGAACCAGCGCATGTGCGCCGCGGTCAGGAAACAGCCCTCGGCGTTCGTCCGGTACGACTCCCCGTCCCGGGCCGCGTCCAGGGCCGGGTAGATCAGCACCTGGAGCGCGACGGCCGGTCCCCCGCGCTCGCGGGCGAGCAGCAGCGAGGCCGCGGCAAGGTTGCCGCCCGCGCTGTCCCCGGCGACGACCAGGGCGGCCGGGTCGGCGCCCAGCTCGCCGAGGTGGGCGCCGGCCCAGCACAGGGCCGCGTGGGCGTCCTCCAGGGCCGCCGGGAACCGGTGCTCGGGGGCCCGCCGGTAGTCCACCGAGACCACGGCCGCGCCGGCCGCCCGCGCGATGTTGCGCGCGGTGGTGTCGTGGGTGTCCAGGTCGCACAGGACCCAGCCCCCGCCGTGGCAGTACACCACGGTGGGGCGGGGCCCGGGCCAGCGCTCCGGGTCGGGCAGGTAGACGCGCACGGGGACCGGCGGGGCACCCGGCGGGCCGGGGACCGTCCGGTCCTCGACGGCCCCGACGCGGGGCGGGTCCGCGGGCGGCCGGGGGGCGGCCGCCAGGATCCGCCGGGCCTGCCCGGCGTCGGTGACGCTCCCGCCGACGTCCGGGAAGGCGGCGGTGAGGGCGTCGACGAAGGGCACGGCGGCGGGATCGAGCCGGGCACGACCGGTGCGGGCGGGAGGGATGCGGGCCGGCGAAATGCGGGCCGGAGGGATGCGGGCCGGAGCGGGATCCGCGGCGGGGTCGGTCATCACAGCTCCCGGAAGTGCGGGATGACCTTCTCGCCCCACTGCCGCAGGGTCTCCAGGCAGGCCTCCTGCTCCACCGTGCCCATCTGGATCAGGCACATGATCTCGTCGGCCCCCGCCTCCCTCAGCCGTTCCACGTACGCGATGGCGTCGTCGGCGGTCCCGTAGGCGTGGTCGGCGTTGAAGGTGGCCGTCGAGGTGGGCCGGACCGGGATGTCCAGCTCGTGCAGCCGGGCCACCACCTGCTCGGCGGCCTCGCGCATCCGCGCGCCCTCGTCGGCGCCCGCGACCACGGCCTCGTCCGGGATCCCCGTCCCGCCGTACCAGTGGCCGATGGACTGGGCGAAGAAGCGCTGGCCGCGGGTGCCGATCCGCCGCGCCTCCTCCCGGTCGTCGAGCACGATGGTCGGGCACAGCACGGAGAAGTGGTCGTTGACCACGGTGGACACGAAGCGGCTCCCGTCCCGCCCGGCGATCGCGGCGTCGTAGCCGGAGCGCATCCTCGCGATCGACTCCGGTCCGGCGAAGCCCATCACCAGGGCCCCGATCCCCAGCTCGGCTGCCTGGACCAGGGTCTCGTCCCGGCTGCACGCCAGGAACAGCGGCGGGTGGGGGGTCTGCCGCGGCCTCGGCAGGATCGGGTGCGGGTCTATGGCGATCAGCTCGCCGTGGTACTCCAGCTCCTCCTCCTGCCAGGCCCTGCCGATGATCCGCAGGGCCTCCTCGACCTCCGCCGCCGTGCGGTCCCGGTCCACCCCGCACAGCGAGGTCTCCTGCTCGGTGCCGCCGCGTCCGGCCCCCAGGTCGAGCCGTCCTTCCGAGAGCAGGTCGAGCATGGCGGCCCGCTCGGCGACCCGGACCGGGTGGTTGAAGTTGAAGGGCATGCACACGACGCCGTGCCCGATGCGTATGGTGCTGGTCTTGGCGGCGACGAAGCTCAGGAAGACCTCGGGGGCGGACATGTGTGCGTACCACTTCAGCGAGTGGTGCTCGACGGCCCAGATCCGGTCGAATCCCATGCGCTCGGCGAGCACGGCCTGCTCGACGCAGTCGCGGATGACCTGGTGCTCCCGTTCCACCGTCGGGTCGGCGAGCTGAGCTTCGAAGATCACGGAGAATTTCACTGTGCCTCCAGGGTTGCGTCGCGTGCCCGGTCTTACTTCTATTCGGAATATGACTAGTAGTCAGAAGACGAAGAAGCAAGAGCTTCCACCGACCGCGTGGGCCGTTCTCGGCCTGCTGTCCTTCCCCGGCGAGCGGACCGGTTACGAGCTGAAGAAGTGGGCGGACTCCTCGCTGCGCTTCTTCTACTGGTCGCCGGCGATCAGCCAGATCTACGCGGAGCTGCGCCGCCTGGAGGAACTGGGTTACGCCGCCTCCGCGCGCTCGGGCCCCGAGGAGGCGCGGGCCAAACGCCGCTACGCCATCACCCCCGCCGGGCGCGAGGCCCTGTCCGGCTGGGCCGCCGACGCCGCGGAGGCCGGGCCCCCGGTGCTCAAGCACGGCCTGCTGTTGCGGATCTGGCTCGGCCACCTGGCCGATCCCGAGCGGCTGCGCGCGATGGTCGGCGAGCACCTGGAGCGCACGCGGGCCGAACTGGCCGCGGTACGCGAAGCGATGGAGCACGCGAGCGGCGTACCGCAATGGGCCTTCCCGGCCCTCGCGCTGCGCTGGAGCGAGCGGCAGCACCTGGCCGAACTGGAGCTGGCCGAGGCCCTGCTCATCGACCTGGAGGGGCTCGCGGAGGGCTCGCGGGCCCAGCGGTCTCACGCTGGACCCGAGGGTGAGACTCCGCACCGTCAAGCCGACGGGGACGCGCCCACGCCCGAGTGACGCGACGGGGCCGCAGCCGGCCGCCGCGGGGCGCAGGACCCTGGCGGGAAGCGGCCGGGGCGCCCTTCCGGGGCGCTGCACGGGCGGTCCCTTCGGACCCCCGGCGCACTAGCATGCGTCCTCATCGCGCGCGGCCGGTAGGGACACCGCGACCGCGCGGGGAGCCGCCGTCGACGGAAGCGAGAGAACCTTGACTTTCCTCACCATCGGTCACCGCGGGGTCATGGGTGTCGAACCGGAGAACACCCTGCGGTCGTACCTCCGAGCGGAACGTTCCGGCATGGACGCCATCGCCCTGGACCTCCGGCTGAGCAAGGACGGCGCCCTCGTCGCCCTGCACGACCCCGAGGTGGACCGGACCACCGACGGCTCGGGGGCCGTCGCCGATCTGACCCTGGCCGAGCTGCGCGAGCTGGACGCCGGTCAGGGCGAGCACGTGCCGGTCTTCGAGGAGGTCCTGGACGCGGTCCGGACCCCGCTCCAGGCGTCCGTGGGCGACCGGGCCGCCGCCGGGGTGCTCGCGGAGCTCATCCGGCGCCGCGACCTGACGTCCCGGGTGGAGGTCGCCTCCTGGCACGAGGCGGTGCTCACCGAGACGGCCCGGCTGGTGCCCGGCGTGCGCACCACCCTGTACGCGGACTCCCCCGGCGGCGATCCCGAGGGCCTCGTGAACCGGGCGCTGGCCGCGGGCGCGGGAACGGTCGCCGTGGACATCCACCGGATCACGCTGGAGACCGTGGAGACGGCGCACGCGGCCGGACTGCGGGTGACCGGCCGGACGGTCAACACCCTGGACCAGTTGCGGCTGGCGCGGGCGCTCGGGCTGGACGGCGTGGCCACGGACTTCCCGGAGATCCGCAGCACGGGCCGCTTCACCGCCTGACGGCGGCTCCGCCGGACACCCCCTAGAGCGGCTTGACCAGCAGCTCGAAGGCCAGGTCGTCCCTGAGCGGGATGCCGAAGCGCTCGTCACCGTAGGGGAAGGGGCTCAGCTCGCCGGTGCGCCGGTAGCCGCGGCGCACGTAGTAGGCGATGAGCTCGTCCCGTACGTTCACCACCGTCATCCGCATCTCCCGGGCACCCCACGTCTCGCGGGCGCGGCGCTCGGCCTCGGCCAGTATCTCCTTGCCGAGGCCGGCGCCCTGGAGCCCGGGGCGGACGGCGAACATCCCGAAGTAGGCGTGGTCTCCCCGGTGTTCGAGCTGGCAGCAGGCGACGAGTTCGCCCGCGCGCTCGACGACGAGCAGGACCCCGTCCGGACTGTCGATGACGGCGCGCACCCCGTCCGCGTCCGTGCGCTGCCCTTCCAGGTAGTCGGCCTCCGTGGTCCAGCCGGCCCGGCTGACGTCCCCGCGGTACGCGGACTCGACGAGCGCCACCAGTTCCGGTACGTCCGCCTCCACGGCGCTGCGGAAACTCAGGGCGGCGGGCTGGGCGGTGGACATCGGGCGCTCCGTTCGGTGCGGTGGCATATGACATGCCTGGTGCGGCAGGGAGAGCGTATCCCGGGGCCGCGTGAGGGCGGTGCGAGAGGGGCATCTCTCCCCGTGACGCCGACGAACCGGGAGGTTCCGCCGTGCACGGATCCGCCACGTCCCTTTCCGCCTCCCTATCCTCCTGGCTGCTCGTGCTGCTGTGCGCGGTGAGCGGCGCGTACTGCCTGCGGCGGGTGCGCGGCTCGGGCGACACCGCTGCCGCCGGGGAGGCGGTGATGGGCTTCGGCATGGCGCTGATGGCCGTGCCCCTCGGGCACGCCGACGGGTGGCGGGTTCCCGTGCTGGGGGCCGTCTTCTGCGGCGCGGCGCTGCACGCCTTGTGGCTGCTGCGGGGCGGGGTGCACCACGCGCACCACCTGGTGGGCTCCCTGACGATGGTCTACATGACCCTGACGGCGGGATCCGGGACCGGGACCGGGAACGGACACGGACACGGACACGGTGCCGGGCTGCCGCTGCTGACCGGGGCGCTCCTCCTCTACTACGCCGGGTACGTGGTGCTCGGCGGGACCAGGCTGGCCGCCGCGGGCGGTACGGCCGCCGCCGGCGGTGCGCCCACTGCGGGCGAGCCGCAGCCGGTCGCCGCCGGCCGGGGCGGAGCCGCGGAAATCGTCCGTGCCTGCCGACTGGCCATGGGGATGGGGATGTTGGCCATGCTGCTCATGATGTGACGACGCCCGGGGACGTGTCCTGCGTCACCAATGCCGCAAGGCCGTACCCGCAGGTAGCCCCGCGCTCATAGGCTGGCGGCCATGATGGTCCCCGCCGTTCTCCTGTTGCTCGGCGCCCTGACCGCGGTGCTCGCTCCCCGTCTGCTGGCCCGGGCCCGATGGCCCGAGCGCGAACCCGTCGTGGCCCTGTGGGTGTGGCAGTGCGTGGTCGGCGCGGTGCTCCTGTGCTTCGGGCTGTCGATGCTGCTGAGCGCGGCGGCCGCCTGGCAGGCGGTCCGTGGCCGGCTCTTCGGCGCCGCCCCGCGCGGGGTGGTCGACGCCTACGCCCTGGGCGCGTCCGGCGGGCCCTGGGCGGCGGGCACCGCGCTCATACTGGCGGGCGGTGCGCTGTGGACCGGGGCGATGCTGACCGGGGAAGTGCTGCGGGCGCGGGCCCGGCGGCGCGCGCAGGGCAGTGAACTGCTGGTGCGGGCCCCGCTGCTGCCCGGGGAGGAGCCCGTGGGCGCGCGGCTCGTCGTACTGGAGGGTACGCGGCCGGATGCCTGGTGGCTGCCGGGCGCGGCCCCGCAGTTGGTGGTGACGACGGCGGCGCTGGCCCGGCTGAAGGGCAGTCAGCTGGACGCCGTACTGGCGCACGAACAGGGCCACGCGGCGGCCCGGCACGACTGGCTGCTGCACTGTTCGCGGGCGCTGGCCCGGGGCTTCCCGCAGGTGCCGGTCTTCGCGGCCTTCGAGGCGGAGATGCACCGGCTGGTGGAGCTGGCGGCGGACGATGTGGCCTCGCGGCGGTTCGGACGGCTGACGGTCGCGCTGGCGCTGGTCGGACTCAACGAGGACCGGGGGGTGTTCGGGGCTTCTGCCGCGCAGGAGGCGCACGTTCCGCAGCGGGTGCGCAGGCTGCTGTCGGCCGCTCCCCGGCTGTCGCCCGGCCGCCGGCTCCGGCTGACGGCGCTGGCCACGCTGGTCCCGGCGATACCGCTGCTGGTGGCCTTCGTACCGGGGCTGAGCGCTCTGGCCTACTAGGTCCTGTCCGGGCCCGGCGCCGCCGGACGGCCGCCGGTGCGAGGATCTCCCCATGCGGAACGATCACTTGCGATGGGTGGGCATCGGCTGTGCGCTGCTCGGGGCGGTCCTGACGGCGCTGGTGGTGGCGGGGTGGCGGCCGCTCGTCTCGTACGACGACCAGGTCGCCCGGGACCTGCACGCTCACGCCGTCGCGCACCCCGGGGTCACGGACGTCATGCGCGTGTTCACCGACTGGGTGTGGGACCCCTGGACCATGCGGGCGCTGGCCGCCGTCGCCTTCCTCCTCCTGTGGTGGCGCGGCGACCGGGAGCGGGCGCTGCGGGTGGCGGTGGCCACGGTGGCGGCGACGGTGGTGGTCCAGGGGCTGAAGGCACTGGTGGGGCGCGAGCGTCCGGTGTGGCCGGATCCGGTGGACGGGGCGCAGTACGCGGCCTACCCGTCCGGCCACGCGATGACGGCGACGGTGGTGTGCGGACTGCTCCTGTGGCTGCTCCCCCGCCCGGTCCCGCGGTGGGCTCCGGCCGCCTGGGCGGTGGTCGCGGTTTCGGTGCTCGGGGTCGGCTTCACCCGGGTCTACCTCGGGGTGCACTGGCTGGCGGACGTGGTGGCGGGCTGGCTCCTGGGCGTGGCCCTGGTGGCTCTCGCGACGTCCGGATCGATCCGCCGGCGCGGATCGCGTCCTGCGGAACGGTGAGGGTGTGGTGTGCCTGCTCTGGGCGATCCCCCGTGTCACCCAGAGCAGGCGACCCCGTGCGCTGAGTATATTGGCTCCGAGCCAGTCAACGCAGGAGTAAGCATGTCCCCGCGCAGCGCATCGGTCAATGAAGAATTGCGCAGACGTTCCCGGGAGCGGCTGCTCCAGGCCACGGTCGAGCTCGTCGCCGAGCGGGGCTACGAGGCGACGACGCTCGGCGACATCGCCGACCGGGCGGGCGCGGCACGCGGTCTGGTCTCGTACTACTTCCCGGGCAAACGGCAGTTGCTGCAGTCGGCGGTGCACCGGCTGATGCACCTCACCCTGCACGCCGCGCTGGAGCGGGAGCCCCGTAGCGAGGACGGGCGCGAGCGGCTCGCGCGCGCCGTCGACGCGATCCTCGGACTGGCCCGGGACGAGCCGCTGCTGATGCGCACGCACATGGCGGGCATCCTCACGGCCGAGGGCTTCGTGCAGTGCCCGGAGCAGCAGCGGCTGGCGCAGCTGCTGCGGGACACGGTCACGCGCTACGGTTCGGCCGACGTGGACGCGGACTATCCGCTGCTGCGGGCGCTGCTGATGGGGGCGGTGGTGGCGATCCTGCTGCCCGGGGCGCCGATGCCGGCGACCCGGCTGCGGGCCGAGCTGTTCCAGCGCTACGGACTGGACTGGGAGCTCGGCGTTCCGCCGGACGGCGGGCCGCCCGGCGGAACGTTTCACTCCGGAGCCGTGGGGTGAGGCATCCGGCCGTCAGTGGTATTCGGGCTGCGTCTGGACGTTGAGCCGGTCCATCCACACCCACTTCGCGCTCTCGGTCCGCCCGTCGTCGAGCCTCAGCACGTCGAGGCCCTTGGCGATGTCGTTCGAGTAGATGTGCCCGTTGTAGTAGTACGCGGACCAGGACCCGCCGGTGCGGAGCCCGTCCGTGGTCAGCGGGCCGCGCTCGAAGTAGCCGATCTCCTCGGGGCGGGCGGAGTCGGTGAAGTCCCAGACCGAGATGCCGCCCTGGTACCAGGCCTGGACCATGATGTCGCGGTCGCCGCCGACCGGGATCAGCGAGCCGTTGTGGGCCACGCAGTTCTCGGTGGCGGCCTGGTGGCGCGGGATCTTGAAGTAGCTGCGGAAGACGAGCTTGCGCTGGTCGCCGCCGCCGGTGATGTCGTAGATCCCGTCGGCGCCACGGTTGGGGCCGGTGGCCTCGTTGCAGGTGGCGCCGCCGCCCCCGCCGAGCTCGTCGGTGAACACGACCTTGTTCGCCCGCTCGTTGAAGGTGGCCGAGTGCCAGAACGCGAAGTTCACGTTGTCCTGCACCCGGTCGATGACCCGCGGCTGCTCGGGTTCGCTGATGTCGAAGAGGATGCCGTCGCCCATGCAGGCGCCGGCGGCCAGCTTCTTGGACGGCAGCACGGTGACGTCGTGGCAGCCGGTGGTCTTGGAGACGCCGGGGTTGGTCGGCCCGCCCGGGTTGCCGCCGTCCGGGAAGAGGATCGGGAAGGCGACGACCGCGGCCTGCGTCGGCGCGTGCTTCGGGACCTTCACCACCGAGATGCCGTCGTGCGGGGGCTTGCAGTCCGGGAAGGCCTCGTTCGGGGAGTACGAGGCGACGTAGAGGTAGATGTCGCGGCCGCTCGGCACCAGCGTGTGGGTGTGGGAACCGCAGGCCGTCTCTACGGACTTGATGTACTTCGGGTTCTTCTTGTCCTTGATGTCGAAGATCTTGATGCCCTCCCACGAGGACTTCTCCGTCGCGGGCTGCGAGACGCTGTTGCAGGAGTCGTCGCTGCGCGAGGAGTCGGTGGAGAGGAACAACAGGTCTCCGAGGACCGAGATGTCGTTCTGGCCGCCGGGGCAGAGCACCTGGCTGACGGTCTTGGGCGCCTTCGGGTTGCCGATGTCGTAGATCGTGAAGCCGTTGTAGTTGCCCGCGTAGGCGTACTTGCCCTGGAAGGCCAGGTCGGAGTTGGTGATTCCGGGGAAGCTGCTGGGGATGTTGGCCAGGGGTGTGATGTTCCGGCTGTGGACTATCTCGTCCTGGCCGGGGATGTCGCCGGGGGCGAGCTCCCTGCCCTGGGCGATGCCCGGGTACTGCCCGGAGGCGCTCCCGGGCGTCAGTTCGCCCGGGTCCGGGGTGGCGGCGGCGGGTCCGGCCGCCAGCAGGGTGGTGAGGAGCCCGGCCGCTGCGACGGCCGCTCCCAGACTCCTGTTTCGCACTCTGGGGGTGTGCAACGAGGTCACTGTGCCTCCCATGGGAGTCCGATCAGTTCCGTTCGGGGTGGGAACGGAACCAGGACCCCGGCAGTATCTTCCTCTTCATGGACATGGCAAAAGGGGCGCACAGTCGATTCGTCGGAGCGGCCGTGGCCGCCGGCCTCCTGCTCGTACTCGCCGGCTGCCAGGGGGACAGCGGGACGGACACGGCGAAAGACGGACAAGCGGTGGTCATCGCACCGGGCAAACCGGGTGAGAAGTCGCGCACCCTCTCCCCCGAGCAGGCCGCCAAGGCGCAGCCGGACGACACCCCCAACGCGGCCGACCACGCCTACGTACGGAACATGATCGAGCACCACCGCCAGGCCCTGACGATGAGCGCACTCGCCCCGGCACGGGCCTCGGCGGACGGGGTCAAGCGGCTCGCGGAGCGGATCGCGGCCGCGCAGCAGCCCGAGATCGGGGCGATGGAGAGTTGGGTCGCCCGGCATCCCGCGCCGGCCGTCGGCTCCGGGGGCCACGACCACGGCGCGATGCCGGGCATGGCGACGGAGCAGCAGCTCCAGGAGCTGACCGCGGCCAAGGGGGCCGACTTCGACCGGCTCTTCCTGAAGCTGATGACCGCCCACCACCAGGGCGCCCTGAAGATGGCCGGCGAGGCGCTGGCCGGCGGCAACAACGTGGCGGTCGAGGAAATGGCCACCGAGGTGGTGGCCACGCAGAGCGCCGAGATCCACCGGATGCGCGCGATGGGCTGACGGCGGAGGGTGCCGGTGTCATGCTGGGACCACCTGCGGGAGGAGCTCCGCCGTGCTTCGTATCGCCGTCGTCGGATCGGGCCCCAGCGGGGTCTACGCGGCCCAGACGCTGGTTCAGCAGCGGGAGGTGCCCGGAATACTGGTCGACGTGCTGGACCGGCTGCCCGCTCCGTACGGGCTCGTACGGTACGGGGTCGCCCCGGACCACGAGAAGATCAAGTCGCTGCAGGGCAGCCTGCGCACCGTGCTGGAGGACGAGCGGATCCGCTTCCTCGGGAACGTCGAGGTCGGCGGCGAGGACCTGTCCACCGAGCGGCTGCTGGAGCTGTACCACGCGGTGGTGTACTGCGTGGGCGCGGCGCGGGACCGGCTGCTCGGCATCCCCGGCGAGGAGCTGGCCGGGGTGCACTCCGCCACGGCCTTCGTGTCCTGGTACAGCGGACACCCGGATGCCGCCGCCGAGGTCTTCGACCTGTCCGGTGTGGATTCGGCGGTGGTGGTCGGGGCGGGCAACGTCGCCGTGGACGTGACGCGGATCCTGGCCCGGGGCACGGCGGAACTGGCGCCTACGGACATGCCGCAGCCGGCGCTCGGCGCACTCGCGGACAGCGGGTTGCGCAGGGTGGCGATGGTGGCCCGGCGCGGCCCCTCACAGGGCAAGTTCACCACCAAGGAGCTGCGGGAACTGGGCACGCTGCCCGGTGTGGACGCCTGGGCGGACCCCGCCGAGCTGGCACTCGACCCCATGTACGCCGATCCGGGCGCGGCCGCCGCCCTGCCCGCGGTGGCGCGGCGCAACCTGGACGTGCTGCGCGCCTGGGCCGAGGCGGGGCCCGGCGAGGGGCCGCGCCGCATAGGGCTGCGGTTCTTCCTGCGCCCGGTGGAGATCCTCGGCGGGCCCGACGGCCGGGTGACCGGGATGCGCTTCGAGCGGACCGCCCCGGACGGCCGCGGCGGGGTGACGGGGACCGGGGTCCACGAGGACGTCGAGGCGCAGTTGGTGCTGCGCTCGGTGGGGTACAAGGGCGTCCCGCTGGCGGGGCTGCCCTTCGACCCCGCGAAGGGCACGGTCCCGCACGCGGCGGGACGGGTGCTGCGCGGGGGCCGGGCCTCGCTCGGCGAGTACGTGGCGGGCTGGATCAAGCGCGGTCCGACCGGGGTGATCGGCACGAACCGGCCCTGCGCCAAGGAGACCGCGTCCTCGCTGCTCCAGGACGCGGGGACGCTGGCCCGGCGCGAGCTGCCGGGTGACCCGCTGGACGCCCTGCGGGCGGCCGGCCTGCACCCCGTGGAGTGGCCGGGCTGGCTGGCCATCGAGGCGGCCGAGGCCGACCTGGGCCGGTCCCTGGGCCGCCGCTCGGTGAAGATCCCCGACTGGCCGGGGCTGTGGGGCGCGGCCGGCCTGGCTTAGGCCGTCTCTCCGGGGGCGCCGGAAGCGGAAGCCAGGCGCGCTTCCTCGGCAGCGGCCGCCGTGAGGACGCTGTCGAGGAGGCCGGGGAAGAGGGCCTCCAGGTCCTCCCGGCGCAGGGCGTTGAGCTTGGTGGTGCCGCGGTAGGCCTGGCGGACGACACCGCTCTCCCGCAGGACGCGGAAGTGGTGGGTGGTCGTGGATTTGGTGACCGGCAGGTCGAAGGAGGAGCAGGCCAGATCCCCGGCCGAGGCGGCCAGATCCAGGACGATGGACAGCCGGACCGGGTCGGAGAGCGCGTGCAGCACGCCCTCCAGACGGATCTCGGCCGCCTCGGGGTGGGCGAGGGTGCGGGAGGCGTCCCGTTCCGTCATGTCCCTGCTCCACTCACTCGGCGCGCTCTGCGCCCCCATCGTACGAGAGTCGTCGAAGGAGACACGGGAGTCGCGGAAATCGGCGGAAACGAGCGGTGCGGCTCCGGCGAGGGCGCCGGAGCCGCACCGCCGTCACCAGGACCGGTGGTACTGCCCGGGCGTACGGATCTCCGCGCCCAGCTCGTCGGCCGCGCGGCGGGCCCAGTACGGGTCGCGCAGCAGCTCCCGGCCGAGCAGGACCGCGTCGGCCTCCCCGTTGGCCAGGATCTTCTCGGCCTGCTCCGGCTCGGTGATCAGGCCGACGGCCGCCACGGGGAGGTCGGTCTCGGCCTTGACCCGGGCGGCGAACGGCACCTGGTAGCCCGGGCCGACCGGGATCCTCACCCCGGGGGCGAGGCCGCCGGTCGAGACGTCGAGGAGGTCCACGCCGTGCTCCCGGAGCAGCCGGGCCAGCCGCACCGTCTCGTCGGCGGTCCAGCCGTCCTCCTCCAGCCAGTCGGTGGCGGAGATCCGGAAGAAGAGCGGGAGCTCCCCGGGCCACACCGCGCGCACGGCGTCGACGACTTCGAGGGCGAAGCGGGTCCGGTTCTCGAAGGAGCCGCCGTAGGCGTCGGTGCGCTTGTTGCTGTGCGGGGAGAGGAACTCCCCGATGAGGTAGCCGTGGGCGCCGTGGATCTCGACGACCTCGTAGCCCGCCGCGAGCGCGCGCTCGGCGGCGGCCGCGAACTGGCCGGCGATCTCGCCGATCTCCTCGACCGTCAGCTCGTGCGGCACCAGGTGGCCCTCGGCGAACGGCACGGCGCTCGGGGCGACGGGCTGCCAGCCGTGCGCGTCCGGTCCGACCGGGGCGCCGCCCTTCCAGGTCCGGTCGGTGGACGCTTTTCGGCCGGCGTGCGCGATCTGGATGCCGGGGACGGTGCCCTGGGCCTTGAGGAAGGAGGTGATCCGGCGCAGCGCCTCGACCTGGGTGTCGTTCCAGATGCCGAGGTCGTAGGGGGAGATCCGGCCCTCCGGGGAGACGGCGGTGGCCTCCTGGATGATCAGGCCGGTGCCGCCGACGGCGCGGGCGGCGTAGTGGGCGAAGTGCCAGTCGTGGGCCACGCCCGCGTTCGGCCCGAAGGCCTCGGCGCTGTACTGGCACATCGCGGCCATCCAGACCCGGTTCGGCGCGGTGACCGAGCGGAGGGTGTAGGGGGTGAACAGGGCCGCGAAAGCAACGGGGGCGGCGGGGGCAGCACTCATCGGGCTCTCCAGATCTCACCGGCGCGCCGGGGTCGGCGCCGAAGTACGAGATTCACCATACTACGAAACTCCTCGTACTACGAGACTTCTCGTACAAGGGCATCGAGCTCCGCGCGCAACGCCCCGGCCAGCGCGGACAGGTCCGGAACGGCGGCCGCGTCCGCGACCAGGCCGTAGTGGACGGTTCCCTTGTACGTGGAGACCGCGACGGCCAGCGACTGGCCGCGGGCCAGCGGGGCGAGCGGATAGACCTCGCGGACCCGGCTGCCGCCGAGGGAGAAGGTGAGGCCGGGCAGCGGCACGCTGGTGACCAGGATGTCGAAGAGCAGCCGGGCGGCCTGGGCCACGAGCGGGCCGCCGAGCCGGTGCCCGAGCGGATGGACGTGGTCGGCGAGCAGGGCGACGGCCCCGGCGCCGCGGGCGGGTCCGGCGTCCTTGTTGCGGTCCATGCCGATGCGCACGCGGTACAGGCGGCGCAGCGGATCGGGCTCGGCGATCGGCAGCCGGAGCAGGTACCCGGAGAGCCGGTTCCCGGCGCGTGCGGCGCCGCCGGGTCCGCGGCGGCGCGACACCGGAATCAGGGCGCGTGGCCCCGGTCCGCTCGGCTCGGGGTCCCCGCGCTCGGCCAGCCAGCGCCGCAGCGCGCCGGCGACCAGGGCGATCAGTACGTCGTTGACCGTGCCGCCGGCCCCCTTGCGGATCAGGTTGACCTCGTCCAGGTCGAGCGCGAGGCCCACGACCCCACGGGTGCCCGCAGCGCCGGCCGGATCCGCGGTGAGCGCCGCCGGGACCCCGAGCGGCAGTCCGGCGCGGGCCACGGCGGCGCCGATCTCCAGGGCCTGGCCGACGTCCTGGACGCGGGCGGACAGCACTCCCGGGAGCCGGCTCAGGAGGGAGCCGGCCCGCCGCTCGGGGACCGGGCGCGCGGGAGGACGCAGGGCCGCCCCCTCGTCGAACAGCTCGGCCGCCAGGGCGAGCGCGGCCAGGCCGTCGGCGAGGGCGTGGTGGAACTTGAAGAGCACCGCGAAGGAATCCGGGTCCGGCCCGGCCAGCACGTGCGCCTCCCACGGCGGCAGTTCTCGGTCCAGCGGACGGGCCATCAGCGGCCCGGCGGCGGCATGGGGGGCGGGGTCGTCCGTACGGACGAGGAACACGTGCCGCGCCGGGTCGAAGCCGGGGTCCGGCGACCAGGCGGCGGCGCCGACGGGCAGCAGTACGTCGCGGATCCGGCGGCGCAGGCCCGGCACGCCGGCGCAGCGGGCGGTGAGCAGCTCGGCGGCGTGCTCGGCAGCGCCGGGTCCTCGGCCTGCTTCGGCAGTGAAGACGGCGAGGGCGCCGAGGTGCATGGGGTGGTCGGCGGATTCGATCCGCCAGAAGGCGAGGTCGAGCGGGGACAGGTGCTCGGTGGCCACGTAAGTCCTCTCGCGTGCGGCGACAGTGGCCTGAAGTCAATCCATTCCGAACACCGACATGCAAGCATCAATCATTTCTACGCCGTAAATGGTCGCCGTCGATCGGCCGTCCAGGCTGTCGCGCGGGCCGCCGGGCCGCTGTCAGTGGGCGGGTGCAGACTGGCCGGAACGACGCTCCACACGGAACGCCCCGCATGGACGACGAGGTCCGGAGGTGCCGGCCATGGCCGACGTACTACTGCTCGTGGGAACCCGTAAAGGACTCTTCATCGGCCGCCGCCGGGACGGCGGGCCGTGGGAGTTCGACGGACCCCACTTCAACGCCCAGGCCGTGTACGCGGTCGCCGTCGACCGGCGGGGCCCGGCGCCCCGGCTGCTGGTCGGTGGGGACAGCACGCACTGGGGGCCGTCCGTCTTCAGCTCCGACGACCTCGGGGCGACCTGGCAGGAGCCCGCCGCGGCCGCCGTGAAGTTCCCCCAGGACACCGGCGCCTCGCTGGAGCGGGTCTGGCAGCTGCAGCCGGCCGGGCCCGAGGCCCCGGACGTGGTGTACGCGGGGACGGAGCCTGCCGCGCTGTTCCGTTCGACGGACCGGGGCGAGTCCTTCGAACTGGTCCGCCCGCTGTGGGAGCACCCGAGCCGCGGGAAGTGGCAGCCGGGCGGCGGCGGCGAGGGACTGCACACGGTGATCACCGATCCGCGCGACCCGGACTCGGTGACGGTGGCCGTCTCCGCCGCCGGGGTGTTCCGGACCCAGGACGGCGGAGCCAGCTGGGCGCCGTCCAACGAGGGGGTCTCGGCGGTGTTCCTGCCGGATCCGCACCCCGAGTTCGGCCAGTGCGTGCACAAGATCGCCCAGGACGCCGGGAACACGGACCGGCTGTACCTGCAGAACCACTGGGGGGTCTACCGCAGCGACGACGGAGGGGCCCGGTGGACCGACATCGGCGGTGGGCTGCCCTCCGACTTCGGCTTCGCGGTGGCCGCCCATCCGCACCTGCCGGACACCGCCTACATCTTCCCGCTCAACGCCGACTCCGACCGGGTCCCGGCCGAGCACCGGTGCCGGGTCTTCCGCACCCAGGACGCGGGCGCCAGCTGGGAACCGCTCACGCGCGGACTGCCCGCCGGCGACCACTACGGCACGGTGCTCCGGGACGCGCTGTGCACCGACGACGCGGACCCGGCGGGGATCTACTTCGGCAACCGCAACGGCGAGCTCTACGCCAGCCACGACGACGGCGAGAGCTGGCAACTCCTGGCCGAGCACCTGCCGGACGTCCTGTGTGTGCGGGCGGCGACGATCGGCCAGTAGAGTGATCCACCGTGGCAGCGCGACCGTTGAACGAGATCGTCGAGCCGGGCTGGGCCCGGGCTCTGGAGCCGGTGGCGGGGCAGATCGCCGCCATGGGCGACTTCCTGCGCGCGGAGATCTCCGCGGGGAGAACCTACGTACCGGCCGGGGCGAATGTGCTGCGCGCCTTCCAGCAGCCCTTCGACGAGGTGAAGGTCCTGATCGTCGGCCAGGACCCGTACCCCACCCCCGGGCACGCGGTCGGCCTGTCCTTCTCGGTGGCGCCCGACGTGCGGCCGGTACCGCCGAGCCTCGACAACATCTTCCTGGAGCTGCACCGGGACCTCGGGACGGGCCGGCCCGCGAACGGCGACCTCACGCCGTGGACCCGGCAGGGGGTGCTGCTGCTCAACCGCTCGCTCACGACCGCGCCCCGCCGGTCGAACGCGCATCAGGGCAAGGGCTGGGAGGCCGTCACCGACCAGGCGATCCGGGCGCTGGCCGCGCGCGGCAAGCCACTGGTGTCCATCCTCTGGGGCCGGGCGGCCCGCAATCTGCGGCCGCTGCTCGGCGACCTGCCCGTGGTGGAGTCCTCCCACCCGTCCCCCAAGTCCGCCGATTTCGGGTTCTTCGGCTCCAGGCCGTTCAGCCGGACGAACGAGTTGCTGGTGGGCCAAGGTTCACAGCCTGTGGACTGGCGCTTGCCGTCCGTCAGTTGAGCGTATCTGATATTCACCGGATAAATACGGACAGATGCCGCCCGAGAAGGCCCTGCCCGAACACCTGCTTCCGATAAGCCAGTAGCATGCGGCGCCATGAGCTCCCCCACTGGGCCCGCAAATGGCCTGCCCGTACGAATGCCGCGACCCCGCCAGACCGGACGGCACCGCCGGCCCGAGCCCGCGGCGGCGCCCGAGGGCGCGCCCGCGCTGGTGCTCGCCGTGCCCGGTGCCCCCTCGGCCGCCTCGCGGGGGCTCGCGGAAGAGATCATCAGCATCGGCCGCTCCGAGCTGCCGGGCCTCGACGCCCGGATCGGCTTCCTCGACGGTGACGACGCCTCCGAGTTCCCGTCCCTGTCCGGCGTGCTGACCGCCGTCGCGACCGAGCGTGCCGCGCGCGCGGACTTCGCCCGCGCCGCCGGCCACGAGGTGCCCGCGCCGACCGGCCCGGACGCCGTGGTCGTGCCGCTGCTGGCCGGTCCGGACGGCGATCTGCTCCGCCGGGTCCGCCAGGGCCTGATGGACTCCTCGGCCGCCGCCGAGCTGGCCGACGTACTCGGCCCGCACCCGCTGCTCGCCGAGGGCCTGCACGTGCGGCTGTCCGAGGCGGGTCTAGCGCGTGCCGACCGCGCCCGGCTCTTCACCGTGACCACCGCCGCCGACGGCATCGTGCTGGCCACCACGGGTGGCGAGGAGGCCGTCCAGGCCGCCGGGATCACGGGCATGCTGCTCGCCGCACGGCTCGCCGTGCCCGTCAAGGCGGCCGCGCTGGACGAGGAGGGCTCGGTGGCCGCGGTCGCCGAGCAGCTGCGCCGCGAGGGTTCCACGCAGCTCGCGCTGGCCCCGTACCTGATCGGCCCGGAGGCCGCCGACGGGCTGCTGGACACCGCCTGCAAGGAGGCCGACTGCGCCGCGGCCGAGGTGCTCGGCGCCTACCCGGCGCTCGGCAAGCTGGCCGTCGCGCAGTACTCCGCGGCCCTCGGGATCGACCAGGGCGCCGCTGCGCACTGAGGCCCCGGACAGACCGTACGAGGGCCCGCCCCGGAAGTCCGGGAGGCGGGCCCTCGTCGTGTGCGGCCGCTCGCGGAGGTCAGCCGAAGACCACGCAGGCGGCGGCCGGCACCTCCAGCCGCCCGGCACGGCCGGGCTTGCCCGTCAGCGGGTCGACGTCGAACCAGGTGACGTTCCCCGACCACTCGTTGGAGACGTACAGCCGGCGCCCCGACGGGTCGGCGACGAGGTCCCGGGGCCAGCTGCCCCCGCAGTCCACTGTGTCCGTGAGCTGCGGTTTCTCCGGCGCGTCGGCGAGCGAGAAGGTGGCGATGACGTTGGAGCCCCGCACCGCCGCCCAGAGGAAGCGCCCGTCGGACGACACCACGGGCGTCGAGGGGTAGTCCCGTGCGGCCCCTGGAGCGCCCGCAGGGGCGAGCGAAACCTCGCCGACCGGTTCCAGTTCACCCGAGGCCGCGTTCCAGCGGCAGACGGTCAGCTGTGGCTCCAGCTCGTGCAGGACGTAGAGCACCGTGCCGTCGGGGTGGAAGGCGAGGTGGCGGGGTCCGCTCCCCGCGCGCAGGACGGTCTCGGCGTGGAGCGTGAGCGCCCCCGTGGCCGGGTCCGGCGCGCAGACCCGTACCGAGTCGGTGCCCAGGTCCACGCTGAGCACCCAGCGGCCGGTCGGATCGGGCAGCACCTGGTGGGCGTGCGGGGCCTGCTGCCGTTCGGCGTCGGGGCCGGAGCCGTGATGGGCGAGGACGCTGACGGGCCCGCTCGGGCTGCCGTCGGCGGCGAGCGGCAGGCTGCTGACGCTCCCGGACGTGTAGTTGGCCGTCAGCAGGCGGCGCCCGCGGACGCTGAGATGGGTTGGGCCCGAGCCGTCGACGGGCACCGCCCGGCCCAGAACCGCGAGCCCCTCGGCCGTGGGCCGGAAGGCGCCCACGGCGCCCGGTTCCGTCTCGCTCACCGCGTAGAGCACCCCGGTGTCCGGGGCGAGGGCGAGACAGGAGGGATCGGGGAAGACGTCGGTGGTGGCGAGCGCAGTCAGCGCTCCGGTGAGCGGATCCACGGCCGCGGTGGTGATACCGCGGCCGCCCCCCGAGGTGAACGAGCCGATGTAGGCCCGGTGTCCGCCGCCTTGGTCCGTACTGTTCGCGCCGCCCACGGGATGCCCTTTCCGCCGTCCGGATCCGTTCGGAGCCGACCGTAACAGAAGGTCTAGACCAAGTCCCGTCCTTCCGCCCGTTCCCGCGCGCCCGGGTGATGGACGTACGCCGTACTGCTCTGGCGGTCGTCGTAGGTGCGGTGGAAGACGGGGGTCGCGGAACCGGAGATCGGCGGCACGATCCAGGACCACTCCGCACCTACCTCACGTCCCTTGCGCTGCTCCCGTTCCATGTGGGACAGGAAGCGCCGGGACTCGGTGTGGTGGTCGGCGATGGTGACGCCGGCCCGGTCGAAGGAGTGCAGGACCGCCCGGTTGAGCTCGACGAGCGCCCGGTCCTTCCAGAGGGAACGATCGGTGGAGGTGTCCAGACCGAGGCGGCGGGCGACGGCGGGCAGGAGGTTGTACCGGTCGGTGTCGGCGAGGTTGCGTGCGCCGATCTCGGTGCCCATGTACCAGCCGTTGAACGGCGCGGCCGGGTAGTGGATGCCGCCGATCTCCAGGCACATGTTGGAGATGGCGGGTACGGCGTGCCAGCGCAGTCCCCAGTCCGCCCAGCCGTCGTCGTCGGGGTGGTCGATCGGCACCTCCAGGACGGCGTCCGCGGGGGTGTCGAACCAGCGGGGTTTGTCGTCGACGCCCTGGACCACCAGGGGCAGGAGGTCGAAGGGGGTACCGGAGCCGCCCGCCCAGCCGAGCTGGAGCAGCGCCTCGGTGAGCGGGGCGTTGCGGGCGTCGCCGACGGTTATGGAGGGGTGGTCGCCGTAGCCGGCGTACCGGACGAGTTGCTCGCTCCAGATCAGCGGGCCGGGGCGGTCCGGGGCGTCCGGGGCGAAGACCGTGATCGTGGGTCTGACCCGGCCGCCGTTGGTGGCCTCGCGCAGGTGCTCGAAACACTCTGCGGCGATGTCCTCGGCGTCGGTGAGCCCGCGGCGGTCGCGCACCCGCAGCGAGTTCCAGTAGAGCCGGCCTATGCAGCGGTTGCTGTTGCGCCAGGCCACGCGCGCCCCGTGGACCAGCTCCTCGGGGGTGTGCACGTAGCTTCCGGTGTCCGCTAGCTCGGCCCGCACGGCGGCGAGCCGGGCCCGTGGGTCACCGGCGTCCGCGTTCTCGCGGTGGAAGAGTCGGATGAACTCCTCGGCCGCTTCCCACACCTGAGCGGTGGTGGAGCGCTGTTGAAGAATTTCCATTCCGGGCGGTTACCCCCTGTCCGGCCAGATCCACCCTGCACGTGCCGGATGAATGTGCAATGAACAATTATCCGTTGTACCTGCCGCAGGTCAGCGCCGTGCCGGCCTGCGCCGCCGGAGCACTCCTCCGGGTGATCCTCCCAGATCCGACGGCGCACAGGGGTCGGTGGGGCGTACGATCCGGCGCAGTCCCTGGGTTGAACATCCGTGCGGCGCCGTGGCGCGGGCCGGTCAGTGGCAGGGCCGGCTCATGAAGAGCGCCTGCTCGCCGGCGGCGGGCGTGCCGTCGTACAGGGTGGTGTCGAGGCCGCAGAAGGTGAATCCCATGCGCCGATAGGCGTGCACGGCGGGAGCGTTGACGGAGCTGACCTCCAACCACAGCTGCTCCGCGCCCCGTTCTCGGGCGAACTGCGCGGCGCACTCCATCAGCGCGCGGCCGATGCCACGGCCCCGGTGGCCGGGCGAGACCTCGATGTCCTCAATCGTCAGCCGCCGGTTCCAGCCGGCGTAGCCGACGGCGGCGAAGCCGCACACCCGGCCGCCGTCGAGGGCGACGAAGGTGCGCGCGTCGGCCTCCGAGCCCGCGTCGCCGCCGAACCCCTGCTCGTCGTGCTCCTCGGGCGGGAACATCTTGAACACGGGCGGGTCGACGGGGACCTCGCGGAGCAGGAAGCCGAAGCCGTCGTCGGAGGGGGACACCTCGAAGACCGTGGCGGTGGTGAAGGAGCCGTCCAGGGCCTCGATGGCGCCCGCGTCCTCGGGGCGGGCGGGGCGGTAGACGATTCCGGCGGCGGAGCCGTGTGCGGTGGTCATGAGATCCACCGTACGCAAGAAATCCCCCGGCCGAATTCGCTGCCGAGGGATGAGAGAGCGTATATTTGATGGTTCGCGACTTCATGGAAAACGACATCACAAAGCAACGCTAAGACGACACTGTATCGCGGCAGGAGTGCAATTGTCAACCGAGGAATTCCGGAAAGAGCAGCAATTCGTCACCGACCTCTATCGGCGCCTCGACGACCTGCGTGACCAGGCCGAACGTGCGGTGGAGGGGGCTTTGCGCGATGCCGGAACCGGGTTTCAGGCCCGGCTGGAGCGTGATGTCCTGGTCGCCGAGCAGTCGGGCCTGCTGTCCGCACTGAATTCGGGTGAGAACGGCCTGTGTTTCGGCCGTCTGGAGTTCTCCGACGGCCGTGACCACCACATCGGCCGGATCGGAATCCGCGCGGACGACGCGGAACGGACGCCGCTGGTCGTGGACTGGCGCGCGGAGGTGGCCCGGCCGTTCTACCTCGCCACCGGCCACACGCCCATGGGACTGCGCCGCCGCCGCCACATCAGCAGCCGGGGCCGTGAGGTCACCGCTCTGCACGACGAGATCCTCGACCTGACGGACGCGGAGCGCACGGGGCACGAGGGCGCCGACGCGGACGCCGTGCTGCTCGCCGCGCTCGACGCCGCGCGCACCGGCCGCATGCACGACATCGTGCGCACCATCCAGGCCGAGCAGGACCGGGTCATCCGCTCCACGCACCGGGGGGTGCTGGTCGTCGAGGGCGGTCCGGGCACCGGCAAGACCGCGGTCGCGCTGCACCGCGCCGCGTACCTGCTGTACGCGCACCGGGAGCTGCTCGCCAAGCGGGGGGTGCTGATCGTCGGACCGGGCCCGGCCTTCCTGGGCTACATCGGCCAGGTGCTCCCGGCGCTCGGCGAGACGGGCGTGCTGCTCTCCACCCCCGGCGAGCTCTTCCCCGGCGTGCACGCCACGGGCGCCGACCGCCCCGGGGCCGCCGCGGTGAAGGGCCGGGCCGCGATGGCGGAGGTCCTCGCCCGGGTCGTGGCCGACCGGCAGTGCCTGCCGGAGACCGTGCCGTCGGGAACCGGCGAGGAGTACGACACGGTCCCCGAGCCCGCGTTGGAGATCGACCACGACGACTACGGGACCCTGCTGCTGGACCGCACCATGGCGTACGAGGCGCGGGACCGGGCCCGGGCCACCGGGCTGCCGCACAACCAGGCTCGCCCCTCCTTCGCCTTCTCGGTCATCGACGCGCTCACCGCGCAGCTCACCGACCGGCTGGGGGCCGATCCGTACGGTGGTCCCAACCTGCTCGGTTCGGACGAGGTCGTCCAGCTCGGCAAGGAGATCGCGATGAGTCCCGCCGTGCACGCGGCGATCGACTCGCTGTGGCCCTCCCTCACCCCCGAGCGGCTGGTCTCCGACTTCCTGGCGGAGCCCACGCACCTGCCCGCGCACGAGGCGGAGCTGATCCGGCGCGCGCCCTCGCCGCGGCCGGACTGGACCGCGGCCGACGTGCCGCTCCTGGACGAGGCGGCCGAGCTGCTCGGGGAGGACGACGGCGCCCGGCGGGCCGCCGAGGAGCGGGAGCGGCAGCAGCGCATCGCGTACGCGCAAGGGGTGCTGGACCTGTCCGAGGGCTCCCAGTCGTACGAGTTCGAGGACGAGGAGAGCGAGTTCCTCGCGGCCCACGACATCATCGACGCGGAGCGGATGGCCGAGCGCCAGGAGGAGGCCGACCACCGCAGCGCCGCCGAGCGGGCCGCGGCCGACCGCACCTGGGCCTTCGGGCACGTCATCGTCGACGAGGCGCAGGAACTGTCGGAGATGGCGTGGCGGCTGCTGATGCGGCGCTGCCCGACCCGCTCGATGACGCTGGTCGGCGATCCGGCGCAGACCGCCGACGAGGCGGGCTGCGGCTCGTGGGAGCGGATCCTCACCCCCTACGTGGGCGAGCGCTGGGAGCTGGTCCGGCTGGGGGTCAACTACCGTACGCCGGCCGAGATCATGGAGGTGGCGGCGGCCGTACTGCGAGAGCGCGATCCCGGCTTCGAACCGCCACGGTCGGTACGGAGCACCGGGGTGCGGCCTTGGGTGTGCGCGACCGGGGACCTGGCGGGGGCGCTGGCGCGCGCTGTGCGGCGGGAGCTGCCGGCCGAGGGACGGCTCGCGGTGATCGCTCCGCGTGCGCGGCACGCGGAGCTGGCCGCCGTGCTGCCGGGGGTACGGGAGGGCGCGGAGCCGGATCTGACCCGGGAGGTCGTCCTGCTGGATCCGCGCCAGGCCAAGGGGCTGGAGTTCGACACGGTGATCGTGGTGGAGCCGGCCGACTTCCAGCCGAGCGACCTGTACGTGGCGCTGACCCGGGCCACCCAGGCCCTCGGGGTGGTGCACACCACCGGCCGGCTGCCCGCGGGCCTGGCGGCGGCCTCGGAGGGACTGGTCAGGCGCTGACCACGAACGGCGCCCGCGGGTCGGTGCCCAGCGGGGTGGCGAGTTCGGCGAGCGCCCGCTCCAGGCCCTGCAGATGGGCGAGCGCGGGCTCAGTGGCGGGGATGTGCGGCACGATGTCGCGCGCCGTGGTGGGTCCGCTCCGTCCCGGTTCCTCGGCGGTCAGCGCCTCCACCGCCGCTTCGACGCGCCAGCAGGCCGCGGCGAGGCGGGCGTCGTGGCTCGCGTCCGGGTCGGCGGCGACGGCCACGAGCCCGCGCACCTCACGGGCGCAGTCGTCGAGCAGCGCGATGACCTGGCCGGCGCGGGCCTTGCGGGCACGGAACGGGCTGAGGGGGTGGACCAGCGGCGCGAGCGCCATCCGGACCCGGGCCAGCAAGGTCTCCAGCTCGGCCGCGTGCGGCGCGGGGTCGGCCGTCGGGGAGCCGGCGAGGCGGGCGGCGGCCTGCGCCGTGGCCGCGTGCACGCAGTGCAGCGCGCGCTGGATCCAGGCGTCGTTCGTGGCGTGGGTGGTGACCGGCAGGACGAGGATCACGGCCAGCGCGGCGCACACCGCGCCGACGGCAGTCTCCTCCAGGCGCAGCACGAGCAGGCCGGGATCCAGCACGCCCAGCAGGCCGTAGAGCAGCCCTGCCATCAGCGTGACGGCGAGGATCATCCAGCTGTACGAGACCGGGGCCGTGTAGAAGATCGCGAAGACGCACACGGCCACCAGGGCGGCGGTGGGGGCGGGCGCGCCGTTCAGCGGGATGGCGATCAGCACGCCGGCGGCCACGCCGACGACGGTGCCGAGCACGCGGCGAAAGCCCCGTACCAGGGTTTCTCCGCGCGAGGCGGTGTTGACGAAGATCCACCAGGCGGTGCCGACGGCCCAGTACCAGCGGTCCTCGGAGAGCGCCTGCCCGATCGCGAGGGCGACCGCGCACGCGGCGGTGGCCTGGAAGGCCTGGCGCGTGGTGGGCCGGGCCAGTCCCCGCCCGGGCAGTGGTGCGGGTGCGGCGGGCGGAGGAGTACGCCGCTCGATGGGCCAGAGCAGGAACCGCACGGCGCCGGCGGCGGCCAGGGCCAGGACCACGGCGGCGTACAGCTCCGGGAGCTGGCCGGGGACGGCGTGCAGGAACTGCGTGATGAAGAAGTTCATGAACGCGAAGATCCCGAGCGCGTGTCCGCGCGGGCCCCAGCGGCGGGCGTAGACCCCGCAGAAGACGACGAGGACGAAGACCGCGTCCCGGGCGAGGGGGACGCCGTGCAGGGTGGTGGCGAGGGCCAGGACCGGGAATCCGGCGGCCGGCAGCAGGGCGGTGGTGACCGTCTGGCGGCGCACGGTCGCGTCGGTGACGGTGAAGAGGGCGAGCAGGGCCGCCAGTCCCCCGGTGATGGAGGCGCTCAGGGAGAGACCGCACAGCTCGGCGAGGGCGACGGCGGCGCAGACGCCGATCACCGCGCGAGCCGAGGTCCTGAGCCTCATACGCCCCGGATCCGGAGCCACGAACATCCTCTTCACGGCGGTGTGCCGCCCCCCTTGCGTGGTGCGCGCCGGCCCGGCGTCCGCCCGGGGGTGGTGGGCGGCGGACGGGCACGGCGAAGGCGCCGCGCTCCGGAACCGGCCTCGTTGCCGTCCGGCGCTGCGCGGCGCCGAAAGTACATGGATACACCACAGATAAGCATCCGCAGCGGCATTGGCTCAAGTGGACCCCTGGATACTGGGCCATTGGTCCAGTCCGGCTCGGGAATTCTCGGCCACCGGGAGGCCAACGGACCATGGGGTACCGACCACGGGGTGCCCACGGGACCGGCCGTGCGGACACGGCTCGCCGGGGTCAGCGTTCCGGGAGGTCCTCCGTCGGCACGCACAGGACGGGCACCGGTGAGAGGTGCAGCAGCTTGTGCGGGGTGGAGCCGAGCAGGGCGCCGCGGAGCGGGCTGTCGCCCCAGCTGCCGACGATGATGACCCGGGCGTGGTGGCGCTCGGCGGCATCCAGCAGGGCCTGGGCCGGCTTCTCGTCGACCACCTCGACCGTCGACGGCACGCCGGCCGCGTCGGCCTCCTCGACGGCGTGCGCGAGGGCGCTGCGGCCCGCTTGGCGGACGGCCTCCCGGTGGGAGCGGGACTCCTCGCCGGTGGGGCCCGGGGCGGCCGCGCCGTAGACGAGGACGAGGGGCTCGCCGAACGCGGCGGCCACCTCCAGCGCCACGCGCAGGGCCCGTTCCGCGCCGGGCGATTCGTCGTAGCCGAGGACCACGGACATCGGGGACTCCTCAGCGCTTCCTGGCGTGGACGAGTGCCGGGTCGGCCACGCCGCGCCGTTCCTGCCAGAACCTGCGGTCCCGTACCCGCCAGACGCACATGACGAGCAGCCCGACGACGGCGATCGCGATGCCGATGACCAGCGGCGGGCCGAGCCCGAACCAGGAGACGCCGCTGGCCGAGTTCTCCGGGTTCGACATGTCGCCGATCGACTCCACCAGCAGCCAGGTCAGCAGGCCGGCGCCGAGCACCGGGCCGACTCCGATGAGCAGCAGGTTGTGCGCGTTCTCCAGCAGGTGGCGGCGGTAGTAGACGGCGCAGGCGAGCCCGGTGAGCGCGTAGTAGAAGGCGATGAGCAGGGAGAGGGCGGTGAGCGAGTCCAGGAGTGCGTTCTCGCTGATCTGATTGACGACGAGGTACCAGCCGATGGCGATGCCGGCCACCCACCACGTGCTCACGTCCGGCGTGCGGAACCGCGGGTGGATGTGCGCGAGCGGCGGCGGCAGCGCGTACCGGCGGGCCATGGACAAGGCGGTGCGGGAGGCGGGGATGATCGTGGTCTGGGTGGAGGCGAGCGCGGAGGTGCAGACGGCGGCGAGCACCACCCAGTCCCAGCCGCCCATGACCTCGTGGGCGAGTACGGCGAAGAGGGCCTCCTCCTCGGCCGCGTTCTCGGCGAGGAAGGCGGTGCCGGAGTAGCCGACGACCGCGAAGCCCACGGACAGGTAGGTCACCAGGAGGACCACCGTCGACCAGATTCCGGCCTTGCCGGGCGCCGTGGCGGAGTGCTCGACCTCTTCGGTGAGGTTGACCGCGGACTCCCAGCCCCAGTAGATGAACACGCCGAGCAGCAGGCCGCCGGTGAGGGCGGCGCCGCCGGCCCCGAAGGGGTTGAGCCAGCTGATGGACGGTTCCAGCGAGTCGAGGGTGCTGGTGCCGGCGTAGATCCGGTAGATGGCGACCACCGCGAAGGTCAGGAGGAAGAAGACCTGGGCGAGGATGAGGATGTCCTGGAGGTGGGCCGACAGCTCGGTGCCGATGACGCAAATGGCGGTCATGACGAGGATCACGAGGACGGCCAGGGACTGCCGTACGACGTCGTTGGCGGCCCAGCTTTCGAGGCCCGCCGCCAGCAGGCCGAAGTGGACGGCGACGTCGGCCAGTGAACCGATGACGAGCACTCCGGTCATCGCGATGGCCCAGCCGCCGAACCAGCCCGCCCAGGGGCCCATGGCCCGGGTGACCCACGAGAAGGTGGTCCCGCAGTCCTGGTCGACCTTGTTGAGGTAGTAGAAGGCGGCGGCGATGAGGACCATCGGTACGAAGGACGCCAGCATGACGCCCGGCGCGTAGATCCCGACGAGGGCCACGATCGGCCCGATGACGGCGGCCAGGGAGTAGGCCGGCGAGGTGGAGTTCAGGCCGATGACGAGCGCGTCGAGGAACCCGATCGCGTTGGCCTTGAGCCCCGCCTCCTCGGTCCCCGTCCCGGGGCCGTCACCCGCCGCGCCGTCACCCGCCGCACCGTCCTGGCTCATGTACGCATGGTCACGCACGCGGCAGCGCCGCGCGAGGTGGAGCCACCCGGTCAGGGTCGGGTGTTCCAGCCCGCGACCACCGGGAGGCCGTGCTCCGTGGAGAGCACGCTGACGGTGCCGGTGGCCAGCAGGAACAGCCGGCCGTCCGCGGGCTCCAGGCCCAGGTAGCGGGCGGTGAGGACGCGCAGGAAGTGACCGTGGGCGACGAGCACCACGTTGCCGCGGTCGGCGCGGAGCACGGGGGCGGCCCGGGCCAGGACGCGGTCCGCGCGGGCGCCCACCTCGGCGGCGCTCTCGCCGGGGTGGGCCGGGTCGCCGTGCGGGACGCCGTGGGTCCACAGGGACCAGTCCGGCGTGGTCCGCAGGATCTCCGCGGTGGTGACGCCCTCGTAACCGCCGTAGTCCCACTCGTACAGGTCTGGGTCCGTGCCCGCGCCCTTGAGCCCCGCGAGTTCGGCCGTGGTGACGGCCCGGCGCAGCGGGCTGGTCAGTACCAGGGCCGGGTGCCGGTCTTGGAAGAACGGGGCCAGTGAGATGGCCTCTTCGACCCCGCGCGCGGTCAGCGGCACGTCGGTGCGTCCGGTGTGCCGCCCGTCGGCGCTCCAGGAGGTCTCGCCGTGCCTCACCAGCAACAGGTCACTCACCCTTCGGACCCTATGCCTTCCGGCAGGTCGGCGCCGTGGGTACCGGGCCTTCCGGCTGCCGCACCGCACGCCGCATGCCGCATGCCGGGCGAACTGGGCCATTGGTACAGTCGCGGCATGGCGGTGGACGAGCTCGACACCAGAATCCTGCGCCTGCTGATCGAGCAGCCGCGCACCAGCGTCCGCGAATACGCCCGGATCCTCGGCGTCGCGCGCGGCACGCTGCAGGCCCGGCTGGACCGGCTGGAGCGCACCGGTGTGATCACCGGGACCGGGCCGGTGCTCTCCCCCGCCGCGCTGGGGCACCCGGTGCTGGCCTTCGTGCACATCGAGGTCACCCAGGGGCACCTGGACGACGTGGGTGACGCGCTGGCCGCCGTACCGGAGATCATCGAGGCCTTTTCGATCACCGGCGGCGGTGACCTGCTGACCCGTGTGGCGGCCCGGGACAACGCTCACCTGGAGGACGTGATCCAGCGGCTGATCCAGCTGCCGGGCGTGGTCCGCACCCGTACGGAGGTGGCCCTGCGCGAGCGGGTCCCGCACCGGCTGCTGCCGCTGGTCGAGTCCGTGGGGAGGAATGCCGGCGCGCGCAAGGGCTGACAGGATGGCCGGGACCAGGCATGCGCGGCCGGGCGGACGGAACGGGCACAGCGGATGATTTCCGTCATCTTCGATCTCGACGGCACCCTCGTGGACAGCGAGCCGAACTACTACGAGTCCGGGCGCCGCACCCTGGAGCGGCACGGGGTTCCCGATTTCACGTGGGAGCAGCACTCCCGTTTCATCGGCATAGGCACGCTGGAGACACTGGGGATCCTCAAGGACCGGTACGGGATCCGGGCGCCGGTCGCCCAGCTGCTCGCCGAGCAGAACGCCGCCTACCTGGAGCTGGCCCGTACCCGCACCGAGGTCTTCCCGCAGATGCGCGTGTTCGTCGAGCGGCTGTACGCCGGGGGCGTGCCGATGGCGGTGGCCTCCGGCTCCTCGCGCGAGGCGATCGACGCCGTACTGGCGGGCACCGGCCTGGACGCGCTGCTGACCACGGTGGTCTCCGCCGAGGAGGTCGCGCACGGCAAGCCCGCTCCGGACGTCTTCCTGGAGGCGGCCCGCCGGCTGGGCGCCGAGCCCGCCGACTGCGTGGTCGTCGAGGACGCGACGCCGGGGGCCCTGGCCGCCCGCGCCGCGGGCATGGACTGCGTGGCGATCCCGTACGCGACGGACATCGCCGGCGACCCGGCCTTCGCGTCCGCCGGGCTCCTCTTCCCGGGCGGACAGGCGGAGTTCAGCGCGGAGGCGGCGCACGGCTGGCTGACGGCGCGCAGCCGGACCGCCTGACGGACGGTCTGCCGGGCGGCCCATCGGACGGCCCACCGGTTCGGTCGGCGGACCGGTCGGCCTGGTCGATGCACCGGGACGAGCGGTGGTTCCCGGACCCGGAGGCCTTCCGCCCCGAGCGGTGGGACGCGGACGCCCCGCATCCGGTGCCCGAACACGCCTGGTTCCCCTTCGGCGGCGGCCCGCGGGCCTGTCTGGGGGCCCGGTTCGCGCTGGTGGAGGCCGCGCTCGTGCTGGCCGTACTGGGACAGCGGTTCCACCTCGACAGCGGGAGCGGGCGAGCCGAGGTGTTCCCCGGGCTCACACTGCAGCCCGTCGGGCCGGTCCTGGCGACGCTCCGCCGGGCGGCCTCGTCGTCGTAGCGGGAAGATCCCGCTACGACGACGAGTTAGTAGAACCGTGAACAATGCGACGCGGGACGTGGACGTGGTGGTCATCGGCGCCGGGCAGGCAGGCCTGTCCAGCGCGTACCACCTGGCGCGGGCGGGGCTCGACCACGTGGTCCTGGACCACGCCCCCCGCCCGGGCGGGGCCTGGCAGTTCCGCTGGCCCTCGCTCACCTACGGCAGGGTCCACGGGATGCACGCCCTGCCCGGCATGGAGCTGACGGGCGCCGACCCGCTGCGGCCGTCGTCCGAGGTGATCGGGGAGTACTTCACCGCGTACGAGGACCGCTTCGACCTGCGCGTACGGCGCCCCGTCGACGTGTCGGCCGTACGGGAGGGGGACGCCGGACGGCTGCGCGTGGAGACCTCGGACGGCATCTGGTCGGCCCGCGCCCTGATCAACGCCACCGGGACCTGGGACCGGCCGTTCTGGCCGCGCTATCCGGGCCAGGAGACCTTCCGCGGCCGCCAGCTGCACACCGCGAACTATCCGGGACCGCAGGAGTTCGCCGGGGCGCGGGTGATCGTCGTGGGCGGTGGCACCTCGGCGGTGCAGCACCTGCTGGAGATCGCCGAGGTGGCGGCGGAGACCACCTGGGTGACGCGGCGGCCGCCGGTCTTCCGCGACGGGGATTTCGGCGAGGCCGAGGGCCGGGCCGCGGTGGCGCTGGTGGACGAGCGGGTGCGCCGGGGACTGCCCCCGCAGAGCGTGGTCAGCGTGACGGGACTCCCGCTCAACGAGGCGGTCCGGGCCGGTCTCGCCTCGGGAGTACTGGACCGTCGGCCCCTCTTCGACCGCATCACCGGCACGGGCGCCGTCTGGGCGGACGGGGACCGCGTCGAGGCGGACGTCATCCTGTGGGCCACCGGGTTCCGCGCGGCGGTCGATCACCTGGCCCCGCTGCGCCTGCGCGAGGCGGGCGGAGGCATCCGGGTCGAGGGGACCCGGGCCGTGCGCGACGAGCGGATCCATCTGGTCGGCTACGGCCCGTCGGCGTCGACCATCGGCGCGAACCGCGCGGGCGGCGCCGCGGTCCGCGAGATCCGCCGACTGCTGACCCGCGAACGGGCCGCGGCCGCCGTGGCATGATCTTCTGCCCTTCGCTCCGGCTTTCGGTTACGGTCACACATTCACCGGAGCCAGCTGGACGCCCTCGGGCGGCTCCGGCGACAGCACGGCGTCCCGGTCCCGGCGGACCAGGGCCGCGTACCGGCCGTCCGCTTCCAGCAGTTCCTCGTGGGTCCCACGCTCGGCGATGCGGCCCGCGTCCAGGACCACGATCTGGTCGGCATCGCGGACGGTGGAGAGGCGGTGCGCGATGGTGATGGTGGTGCGGCCGGCGGAGAGGTTGTCGATGGCCTGCTGGACGGCATGCTCGGTACGGGTGTCGAGGGCGCTGGTGGCCTCGTCGAGGATCAGCACCGGCGGGTCCCGCAGGATGGTGCGGGCGATGGCCAGGCGCTGCTTCTCGCCTCCCGAGAACCGGTAACCGCGCTCGCCGACCAAGGTGTCGTACCCGTCGGGCAGGGACGCGATGTGGTCGTGGATCTGGGCCGCGCGGGCCGCCTCGGTGATCTCCTCGTCGGTGGCGTCCGGCTTGGCGAAGCGCAGGTTGTCCGCGACCGAGGCGTGGAACAGGTAGGTCTCCTGGGAGACGACGCCTATGGAACGGGCCAGCGAGTCGAAGTCGAGGTCGCGCACGTCCACCCCGTCGAGGGCGACCCGTCCGCCGGTCACGTCGTAGAGCCGGGGCACCAGATAGCTGAGGGTGCTCTTGCCGGAGCCCGTCGGGCCGACCACGGCGAGGGAGCCGCCGGCCGGGACCGTGATGTCGATCCCCGAGAGGGTCGGACCGCTCTTGGCGTCGTACGTGAAATGCACGTCCTCCAGCGTGACCTCACCCTTGGCGCGGTCCAGCCGCACCGCGTCCGCGCGCTCGGTGATGTCCACCGGCAGGTCGAGGTACTCGAAGATGCGGGCGAACAGCGCGAGCGAGGTCTGTATCTGCACACCCGTCGACAGCAGGCTCACGGCGGGCCGGAAGAGGCCCTGCTGGAGGGTGACGAAGGCGACGAGGGTGCCGACGGAGAGCGAGGGGGCTCCCGTCTGGAGGGCTATGCCGGCGGCCCAGTAGATGAGCGCGGGCATCGCCGCCATGACGATGCCGATGGTGGACATCCGCCAGCGCCCGGCCATGCTGGAACGCACTTCGAGGCCGACGAGCTTCTCCGACTCCGCGGCGAAGGCCGAGGTGAGGGACTCGGAGCGGCCCATGGTGCGGCCCAGCAGGATGCCGCTCACCGACAGCGACTCGGTGACCGTCGCGGCCATGGCGGCCATCTGCTTCTGACGCTTCGTGGTGATCTTCTTGCGCTCGCGGCCGACCCGCCGGCTGATCCACACGAAGACGGGCAGCAGGAGCAGCGAGACGAGGGTGAGCCGCCAGTCGAGCACGAGCATGGCGACGACGGAGGCTATGACGGCCGTCAGGTTCGAGACGAGCGAGGTCGCGGTGGAGGTGACGGTGGCCTGCATACCGCCGATGTCATTGGCGATGCGGGACTGCACCTCGCCGGTGCGGGTCCGGGTGAAGAAGGCCAGCGGCATCCGCTGGAGCTGGGCGTAGACGGCGGTGCGCAGGTCGTGCATGACGCGCTGGCCGACCGTGGTGGAGATCAGGGTCTGGAGCACACCGAAGACGCTCGTGACGACGGCGGTGAGGATCATGCCGAGGGCGAGCAGGCTGAGCAGGCCGGTGCGGCCCTGCGGGATCGCGACGTCGAGGATCTCCTTGAGCAGGAACGGCGAGGCGACGCCGACCAGTGAGGAGGCGCCGACGAGCAGACCGACGACGGCGAGCCTGCCGCGGTAGGGCCGGAAGAGCCCCACGATGCGGCGCAGCTCCCGCGGCTGCTCCGCCGGGGCGGGCCGGCCGGGGTCTAGAGGATCCTTCGACGGGGTCCACTTCGGTTCGTCGTGAGGCATGGGCACCCTCTCGGGGTCAGGAGGTCGATGCCATGGGAGCATAGGTCATTGTTACCTATACTCACAATGAACGGGGTCCTGATATCGTTCCCGCATGAGCTCCACCTCGACCTCCGCCTCCGCCTCGGCATCCGGCTCGGACACCGCTTCGGCCTCCGACACCGATCGCCTCCTCGCCGAACAGCTCCTGCGCCTGACGCGCAGGCTCCACCGGATCCAGAAGCGCCACATGGTGCCGCTCGGGATCACTCCCGCCCAGAGTCGGCTGCTGCGCCTCGTCTCGCACTACGAGGGCGAGCAGCCACCCCGGATGGCGGATCTCGCCACCCGCCTGGAGGTCGTGCCCCGTGCGGTGACCACCCTCGTGGACGGCCTGGAGGCGGCCGGGTGCGTGCGGCGAGCGCCCGATCCCGCGAACCGCCGGGTCATCAGGATCGAGCTCACCGACACCGGTCGCGCCACGTTGCGCCGTCTGCGCAACGCGCGAACCGACGCGGCAGAGGAGATCCTGGCTCCGTTGACCGCAGGCCAGCGCGAAGTGCTCGGCGGCCTGCTGAACGCGCTGTCGGACGCCCCGGCGGAGCGCAGCTGCTGAGTGGAAGGCCGCGCCTGCGCGGGCCGCGATGAGGCGAGGGGTCGCACATGCCGCTGCTGGAACCGAAGCCCGGGGCCCTGCGCCCGCGCAGCATCAGCGGCCCCGCCCCCGACCGGGTCCCCGGGCACCGGGCCTCCGGCACCCCGGAGCCGCTGCGCACGGAGCTGACCGAGCTGCTGGGCGCCGACAAGGTGCTGTGGAAGGTCTCCGACCTGGTCCGCTACGCCTCCGACGCCTCCCCTTACCGCTTCGTCCCCCAGGTCGTGGTGATCGCCGAGGACATCGACGACGTCTCCGCGGTCCTCTCCTACGCCCACGGCCGCCAGCGCGAGGTCGTCTTCCGCGCCGCCGGGACCTCGCTCAACGGGCAGGCCCAGGGCGAGGACATCCTGGTCGACGTACGCCGCCACTGGGCCGGGATCAAGGTGCTGGACGAGGGCCGGCGGGCCCGGATCCGGCCCGGCACCACCGTGCTGCGGGCCAATGCCGCTCTCGCCCGCCACGGCCGGATCCTCGGCCCCGACCCGGCCAGCGCCATCGCCTGCACCCTCGGCGGGGTCGTGGCCAACAACTCCTCCGGCATGACCGCGGGCACCACGAGGAACTCGTACCGCACGCTCTCCTCCCTCACCTTCGTCCTGCCCGGCGGCACCGTCGTGGACACGGCCGACCCGCTCGCCGACGAGGAGCTGGCGCGCGCCGAACCTGCCCTGTGCCACGGCCTGATGGAGATCAAGAAGGAGATCGAGGCCGATCCCGCCCTGGTCGCCCGGATCCGCGCCAAGTACGAGATCAAGAACACCACCGGCTACCGCCTCGACGCCTACCTGGACGGCAACACCCCCGTCGAGATCCTGCGGGGGCTGATGGTCGGCTCGGAGGGCACCCTCGGCTTCATCTCCGAGGTCGTCTTCGACACCCTTCCGCTGGACCGCGAACTCTGCTCCGCCCTGCTGTTCTTCCCCTCGCTGCCCGCCGCGGCCGCGGCCGTGCCCCTCTTCAACGAGGCGGGCGCGATCGCCGTCGAGCTGATGGACGGCAACACCCTGCGGGCCTCGGTCAGCGTCGCGGGGGTGCCCGCCGACTGGGCGGACCTGCCCCGGGAGACCACCGCACTGCTCGTGGAGTTCCGGGCTCCGGACGCGGCGGGCCGGGAGGCCTGCGCGCGCCGTGCCACGGAGGTCCTGGCCGGGCTCGACCTGGTCGCCCCGGTGGCCTCGGTCACCAATGCCTTCACCAGCGACCCCCGGGCCGTCAACGGCTACTGGAAGGCCCGCAAGGCCTTCGTCACCGCCGTCGGCGGAGCCCGCGCCCCCGGCACCACACTGATCACCGAGGACTTCGCCGTACCGCCGTCCCGGCTGGCAGAAGCCTGCGAGGCGCTCCTCGAACTCCAGGCGGAGCACGGCTTCGACGCGGCCGTCGCCGGTCACGCGGCCCACGGCAACCTGCACTTCCTGCTCGCCTTCGACGCCGCCGCCCCGGCCGACGTCGAGCGGTACGGGGCCTTCATGGAAGCCTTCTGCCGGCTCACCGTGGAGCGGTTCGACGGCTCCCTGAAGGCCGAGCACTCCACCGGCCGCAACATGGCCCCCTTCCTGGAACTGGAGTGGGGCCCCCGGGCCACCGAGCTGATGTGGCGCACCAAGCGGGTCGTCGACCCGGACGGGGTGCTCGCCCCGCGCGTCCTCCTCGACCGCGACCCGCAGGCCCACCTGCGCGGCCTGAAGACGATTCCGCAGGTGGAGGCGGTGGCCGACCCCTGCATCGAATGCGGCTTCTGCGAACCGACCTGCCCCAGTGAGGACCTGACGACCACTCCGCGCCAGCGGATCGTGCTGCGCCGCGAGATGGTGCGCCAGCAGCCCGGCTCCCCCGTGCTGGACGGACTGCTCGCTTCCTACGGTTACGACGCGGTGGACACCTGCGCGGGCGACTCCACCTGCAAGCTCGCCTGCCCGGTCGGCATCGACACCGGGGCGCTGATGAAGGACTTCCGCCACCGCCGGCACAGCGCGCGCGAGGAGGCCACGGCCGCGCTGGCCGCGCGGCGGTTCCGGACCGTCGAGGCCGCCGCCCGGCTGGCCGTGGCCGCCGCCGACCAGCTGGGCGCGCGGCTGGCCGGCCGGATCGGGGACCGGCTGCTCGAGGCGGTCACGGGGGCCGCGCGCAAGGCCGTACGACCGGACCTGGTTCCGCAGTGGCTGCCGCAGATCCCCGGCGCCGCCGCGCGGAAGCTGCCCGTGACGCGGCGGGTGGGCGCCGCGGCGGTGTACTACCCGGCCTGCGTCAACCGGATCTTCGGCGGCCCGGCGGGCCGGCCCGGCCCCTCCCTGCCGGAAGCCGTAGTGGCCGTGTCGGAGCGGGCCGGGAAGCCTGTCTGGATCCCGCGCGACGTGAACGGCACCTGCTGCGCCACGATCTGGCACTCCAAGGGCTACGACGCCGGAACCCGGGTGATGGCGAACCGGATCGTCGAGGCGGCCTGGAGCTGGACGGCCGGCGGGCGGCTGCCGCTGGTCGTGGACGCCTCCTCCTGCACCCTGGGCATCGCGCACGAGGTGGTCCCGTACCTGACGGAGGCCAACCGGGCGCTGCACGCGCAGTTGCGCATCGTCGACTCGATCGTGTGGGCCGCGGAAGAGCTGCTGGCGCACCTGGAGATCCGGCGTACGGTGGGCTCGGCCGTGCTCCACCCCACCTGCTCGATGCGGCACTTGGGCGACGAGGCGCAGCTGCGGGCGGTCGCGGAGGCGTGCGCCGAGGAGGTGGTGGTCCCGGACGACGCGGGCTGCTGCGCCTTCGCGGGCGACCGGGGCATGCTGCACCCGGAGCTGACGGCCTCGGCGACGGCGCGCGAGGCCGCGGAGGTGACGGCGCGGCCCTTCGACGCGCATCTGTCGGCGAACCGGATGTGCGAGGTGGGCATGGACCGGGCGACGGGGCGAAGCTACTCTTCGGCTCTGCTCGAACTGGAGCGCGCCAGCCGCCCCTGAGCGCCGGTGTGCGCGCCCCCGTGACCAGGCATTACATCGTCACCCGGGGCCGCAAACCTCTTCGCTGCAGTACTCGGCCGACGGAAAATCGATTGCCCGGCGCCGGTCCGGAAGGCGAACCTTGCACGGTTTGAACCACTCGACCAGTCATGGGGCGTCATGCAGATCAGCGATCTTCCGTATCCGGATCCGGGGGTACCCGACGCTCGGTCAGGCCCCCGGTTCCTCCTGTGGCTCGGGCGTGGTCAACTCGGCGGACAGCTCAAGAGCCTGTGCTGGGGGTTGCTGCACTTCTCCGGCATCGCCGGGCTGCCGTACGCCGTGGGCCTGGGCGTCGACGCGGTCGTCGACCGCGACCCGGACCGGCTGCTGCTCGTCGGCGGACTGCTGGTACTGATCGGCGTCGCCATCTCGGTCGGTGACACCATGCTCCACCGCACGGCCGTCACCAACTGGATCACCGCCGCCGCTCGCGTGCAGCAGTTGCTCGCGCGCAAGACGGCCGAACTGGGCTCCGCCCTGACCCGGCGGGTCGCCGCGGGTGAGGTGGTCGCGGTGTCCACGGGCGACGTGGAGAAGATCGGCTGGTTCGTCGAGGCGGTCTCCCGCTTCCTCGCGGCCGTCTTCGCCATCGTCCTCGTCTGTGTCGGCCTGCTGTTCTACGCACCCGAGCTGGGCGTGGTCGTGGCCATCGGCGTGCCTCTGATCGCCGTGGCCTCGCTGCCGCTGCTGCCGCGCGCCACCCGACGCGCCGACATCCAGCGGGAGAAGGCGGGCAAGGCCACCGAGCTGGCCTCCGACACCGTGGCGGGCCTGCGCGTCCTGCGCGGCATCGGCGGTGAGGAGCTCTTCCTCGGCCGCTACCGCGAGGCCTCCCAGGAGGTCCGCAAGGCTGCCGTCCGCAGCGCCCGGATGTGGGCGCTGATCTCCGCGATCCAGGTGCTGCTCCCGGGCGCGCTGCTGATCACGGTGGTCTGGTACGGCGCCACGCTCGTCGTGGACGGGCGCATCGCGGTGGGCGAACTCGTCGCGGCCTTCAGCGCGGTGGCGACGCTGCTCTACCCGCTGCGGCACTTCGAGGAGATCGCCATGGCGTACTCCTTCTCGCGTCCCTCCGCCCAGCGGACCGCCCGGGTGCTGTCGCTGACCCGGACGGACGCCGACGAGCGGCCCGCGCGGGCCGGGGCACCGCAGGCACCTGCCGCGGGAGGCGACCTGTACGACCCGCAGACCGGGCTGCTGGCCCCCGCGGGCCGGTTCACGGCCGTCGTGTGCGGGGACCCGGACCTGGCGGGCCGGCTCGCGGAACGCCTCGGCGGCCACCCCATGGACGGGGACGCGGAGACCGGCGGGCCGTCGGTGCTCCTCGGCGGCGTCGCGCTGGACGAACTCGCACTGGACACCGCGCGCACACTGGTCCTCGTACAGGACAAGGATCCGGTGCTGCTGTCCGGAACGCTGCGGGAGCTGTTCGACGTACCGGCTTCCGGAGCGGTCGAGTCCGCGGCCGCTCTGGGCGCGGCCCAGTGCGCCGACGTCCTGGACGCGCTGCTGCAGTCGGCGCCGGACGGGGTCGAGGACCCGATGGACGCCCGGATCACCGAGCGCGGCCGGTCACTGTCCGGCGGGCAGCGCCAGCGCCTGGCGCTGGCGCGGTCCCTGGTCACCGACCCGGAGGTGCTGGTGCTCGACGAGCCGACCTCCGCGGTCGACTCGCACACCGAAGCGCGCATCGCGGAGGCGGTCGCGGCCCTGCGCGCCGGGCGCACCACGGTAGTACTGGCCTCCTCGCCGCTGCTGCTGGACCGCGCGGACCGGGTCGTACTCATCGACGAGGGCACGGTGGCCGCGGTGGGTACCCACCGCGAGTTGCTGCACCGCGAGCCGCTGTACCGGGCGGTGGTCACCCGCGAGACGGACGAGGAACAGCGGCTGGCCGGGCTCGAACTGACAGAGCTGGAAGAAGCACTCACAGAGATCGAGGAATCCGCATGATCGGCGTGGCGCCGCCGGAGTACGATCCGGCGGCCCCCGAGTCGGCCGCGACCCTGCCCGTGGGCACGTCGGCGACCGTACGGGGCTATGTGCGCGGCTTGTTCCGGCGCCATCGGCGTGCCTTCGTGGTGCTGGTGAGCGTCAACGCGGTCGCGGTGATCTCCTCCATGGTCGGCCCGTACCTGCTCGGCCGGATCGTGGACGATCTGGCGTCGGGGGCGCGCGAGCTCCATCTGGGGCGCGCTGCGCTGCTGTTCGCGCTGGCGCTGGCCGTCCAGACGTTCTTCGTCCGGCTGGTCCGGCTGCGCGGGGCGATGCTGGGCGAGGAGACGCTGGCCGATCTGCGCGAGGACTTCCTCGTGCGGTCGGTGGGACTGCCTCCGGGCGTGCTGGAGCGGGCCGGTACCGGTGACCTGCTGTCGCGGATCACCACGGACATCGACCGGCTGGCCAACGCCATGCGTGAGGCAGTGCCGCAGCTGGCCATCGGCGTGGTGTGGGCGGGGCTGCTGTTCGGGGCGATCGCGGTGACCGCGCCGCCGCTGGCGCTGGCCGTGCTCGTGGCGCTGCCGGTGCTGGTGATCGGCTGCCGCTGGTACTTCCGGCGGGCGCCGTCGGCGTACCGCTCGGAGGCGGCCGGCTACGCGGCGGTCGCGGCCGTGCTCACCGAGACGGTGGACGCGGGCCGCACGGTCGAGGCGCACCGCCTCGGGCCGGAGCGGATCGCGCTGTCGGAGCGGCGGATCAAGCAGTGGACGGCGTGGGAGCGGTACACGCTGTTCCTGCGGACGGTCCTCTTCCCCGTCATCAACGTCACGTTCATGACGATCCTCGGCTCGGTGCTGATGATCGGCGGCTACTGCGTGCTGCGCGGATGGATGTCGGTCGGGCAGCTGACCACGGGCGTGCTGCTGGCGCAGATGCTGGTCGACCCGATCGGTCTGATCCTGCGCTGGTACGACGAACTGCAGATCGCCCAGGTCTCGCTGGGCCGCCTGGTGGGCGTACGGGAGATCGAACCGGGCGCGGGGGACGCGAAGGTGACTCCCGACGGCCGGGACGTCCGGGCGCACGAGGTCCACTTCGGCTACCGGGAGGGTGTGGACGTCCTGCACCAGGTGTCGATGTCCGTGCCGCCTGGCACCCGGATGGCGCTGGTCGGGCCCTCGGGGGCGGGCAAGTCCACCCTGGGCCGGCTGCTGGCGGGCATCTACGCGCCCCGGACCGGCGAGGTCACCCTCGGCGGGGCGCGGCTGTCGCGGATGCAGGCGGAGCGGGTGCGCGAGCACGTGGCACTGGTCAACCAGGAGCACCACGTGTTCGTGGGCTCGCTGCGGGACAACCTCCGCCTCGCGCGGACGGGCGCCGGGGACACGGAGTTGTGGGCGGCGTTGGCCGCGGTGGACGCGGACGGCTGGGCGCGGGCCATGGAGGCCGGTCTGGACACGGAGGTCGGTTCCGGCGGCACGGCGCTGACCCCGGCGCAGGCGCAGCAGATCGCGCTGGCCCGGCTGGTGCTGGCGGACCCGCACACGCTGGTGCTGGACGAGGCGACCTCGTTGCTGGACCCGCGGGCGGCTCGGCACTTGGAGCGTTCGCTGGCCCGGGTGCTGGACGGGCGTACGGTCATCGCCATCGCCCACCGGCTGCACACCGCGCACGACGCGGACGTGATCGCGGTGGTCGAGGGCGGCCGGATCAGCGAGCTCGGCTCGCACCACGAGCTGGTCGCCGCCGACGGCGCGTACGCGGCGCTGTGGCGGTCCTGGCACGGCTGACCCCGGGGGGGGGGGGGGGGGGGGGGGGGGGGGGGGGGGGGGGGGGGGGGGGGGGGGGGGGGGGGGGGGGGGGGGGGGGGGGGGGGGGGGGGGGGG